>CAYQKH010000020.1:0-30191 GCA_964417945.1 uncultured Opitutales bacterium | reverse complement strand
GCGCAGTGAAACCGCGATGGAGGACCGGAAAAAGCAAGGGTATTTTTAGGGGGGGGATTCAGTGTTCAGGTTTCAGTTTTCAGTTTGAGCATATCCTAAGGTTATGGCCTATCAAAGTTTTGAAGATCTTAAAGTTTGGCAGCGTTCCGTCGATCTGGCTGCGGAAATTATTGGGGAGTTTTACGAAAAACCTTTCCGTAGTATTCATGACCAAATTCAAAGGTCAGCTCTTTCGATACCCAGCAATATTGCCGAGGGATCGGAACGCGGAGGAATAAAAGAAAATAAGCAATTTCTCAGGTATGCCCAGGGATCATCGGGGGAATTAAAAACTCAACTTATTGTGGCTGTAAGGGCAGGGATATTTGATCAAAAGACTCTTAATCGATGGCTGAATGAAACCTATGAAATAGCTGCGATGACTCGTGGGTTATGTGTTTCACTGGATAAGCACCAACCCGAAGACTGAATACTAAAAACTCTCAACCTTTCATGAGCGAAGTAAATACCGAAACATCAAAAGGATACCTCGACATGGACCTGCTGCGATTTACGACAGCGGGTAGTGTCGACGATGGAAAAAGCACCCTGATCGGTCGGCTGCTGTATGACAGCAAGGCGATCTTTGAAGACCAGCTGGAATCGATCGAGTCGACGAGCCGGCAGCGCGGGGATGAGAATGTGAATTTGGCGCTCTTGACGGACGGCCTACGCGCGGAGCGGGAACAGGGGATCACGATCGACGTGGCTTACCGCTATTTCGCGACGCCGCGACGGAAGTTCATTATCGCGGACACGCCGGGGCATGTGCAGTATACGCGAAACATGGTGACGGGGGCCTCGACCGCAAACCTGGCCATCGTGTTGATCGACGCCCGGAACGGAGTGGTGGAACAAACGCGACGTCACGCCTTCATCGCGGACCTGCTCCGGATCCAGCACATCGTGCTTTGCGTGAATAAGATGGACCTGGTGGATTACGAAGAAACCCGCTTTCAGGAGATCGTGGCAGACTTCAAGGATTTCTCCTCCCGGTTACGCAACATCGTGGATATGACGTTCATCCCGATCAGCGCGCTGCACGGGGACAATGTCGTGGATAAGTCCGAGAAGATGAAGTGGTATGGAGGACCCTCGCTGCTCTACTATCTGGAAACGGTTTACGTGGGGACGGACGAGAACCACGTCGATGCGCGTTTTCCGGTGCAGTGGGTGATCCGTCCGCATTCGGACCAATACCACGATTTCCGTGGTTACGCCGGGCGGGTGGCGAGCGGGGTATTCAAGCCCGGTGACGAAATCACGGTGGAGCCAAGTGGCTTCACCTCGCGAATCAAGGGCATCCACTCGATGGAAGGGGACATTGAGGAGGCTTTTGCCCCGATGTCCGTGGCGATCACGCTGGAGGACGAGATCGATATCAGCCGCGGGAACATGATTGTGAAGCCGAACAATCAGCCCCGGGTTTCCCAGGATATTGAAGCGATGATCTGCTGGTTTTCGGAATCGAAAAAGCTGCAGACCCGCGGGAAATACATCCTGCGGCACACCACCTTGGAAACGAAGGCGATCGTCCAGGAGATCCGTTACAAGGTGGATATCCAGACCCTGCACAAGAACGAGGAGGACAAGGATTTCGGGCTGAATGACATTGGGCGGATCGCGATCCGCACGGCCTCGCCACTGCTGCATGACAGCTACCGGAAAAACCGGGTGACGGGGAGTTTCGTGCTGATCGATCCGTTTACAAATGAGACGCTTGCTGCAGGAATGATCCGCTGACACTTCGGGAGCGCCTTCTCAGGAGGGTAGAATACTGGCACCGGTGCTACCGAGGGACCCCACCGTTCGCGAATTTGAGGGGGAGAAGTGTGTTCCCTGCATGGCTTGCAAGAGGGGAAGGGGAGCCGCATCTTAAGCGAGATGGCTTGCTGGCGGATAGCAGTGGATACGGGGGGGACGTTCACGGATTGCATGGGGGTGGACCCGGATGGAGAGGTGCACCGGGTAAAAGTTCTCTCCAGCGGGGAATTGCGGGGAACCTCGCGGGGTTCGAACCGGGGAATGGTGGATGTTGAAGGGTTGCCGGAGGTTCCTGACGGATTCTGGCGGGGGTTCCAACTGAGGCACGGAAACGGAGAGGAATTCATCGAAAAGGCGGAGCGGGCGGCGAACGGCCTTCGGTTTATTCTTGGACGTAAAACCGACCCCGGAATTCCAGAGGGTGAGATGGTCGTCGTGAGGACAGGGGAAGAGGCCCCGGTCCTGGGGATTCGTTTAATGACGGCGTGTGGACCACGGGATCGGCTCCCTCCGATCGATTTGCGGTTGGGAACAACGAGGGGCACAAACGCGTTGCTGGAGCGGAAAGGGGACCCGCCCCTACTGGTCGTGAGCCGGGGATTCGCAGACCTGCCCCGGATCCGAGATCAGCGCCGCCCGGATCTCTTTGCACTGAAGGTGGAAATACCAGAGCCCCTGCACGGGCCAGTGGTGGAAGGGGGAGGTCGCCTCGGCGCAGATGGCGAGGTGTTGGAACGGTCCGATCCGGAGGGGCTCCGGGAGGCGCTATCAAAACTCAGCGGTCCACTGCCGCGGGCGGCGGCCATCTGTCTCCTGCACAGTTTCCGGAATCCGGAACCGGAAGAGACCGTCGCGGAGGTCCTGAGGGAAGCAGGCATATCCTACACGGCCTTGTCCGGAGAATTGGCACCCTATATCGGCTACCTTACCCGAATGGAGACGGCTTTGGTGGATGCCTACCTTGGTCCGCTGATGCAGGCCTACCTTCGATCGGTTGGCGAGGCGCTGCCGGAAAGGGGACGCTTCCGGGTAATGACGAGCGCGGGCGGCCTGTTGTCCCGGGAGCACTATCGCCCTAAAGACAGCCTGCTGAGCGGCCCGGCCGGTGGTGTGACCGGGGTGGCAGCGGTCGGGGCGCGCACCGGGCGCACCCAGCTGCTGGCCCTGGATATGGGAGGGACGAGCACGGACGTCTCCCGCTATTCCGGGAAGAAGGACCTGGTGGGCCAGCATGAGGTGGGAGGGGTATGCTTATCCGCCCCGGCCCTGCGGATTGAGACGGTGGCGGCAGGAGGCGGTTCGATCTGCGGTTTCGATGGAAAATTACTGACGGTGGGGCCGGAAAGCGCGGGGGCGGATCCGGGACCGGCCTGTTATGGTCGAGGGGGCCCGCTCACCGTGACAGATGTCAACCTGCTGCTGGAGCGCTTTCCGGAGGAAAACATCGGGATCCCGATCGATCGCATTGCGGCGGAGTACGCCTTCGCAACTCTCTTGAAGGAAGTCGAAGCGGGGACGGGAGAACCGGTGCAACGAGAAACCCTCTTAAGGGGTTTTCTCGAAATTGCCAATGAGCGGATGAGCCAGGCGATTCAGCGGATTTCGGTGCGCGAGGGCTATGATCCAAAGGATTTTTCCCTGGTGGCGTTCGGGGGAGCGGGAGGTCAGCATGCTTGCGCGATCGCGGACAAGATCGGGGTAAGGGAAATCCTCGCACCTGCGGAGGCGGGCATCCTGAGCGCATTCGGGATTCAGCAGGCCCTGGTGGAGGTCCAGGAGGGGCGGCAGGTTCTCCAGCCGTGGAGGACCTATTCGGCGAATTTGGAAACGGAACGGGCGTCCCTTTTGGAGGCGGGCCGGGCGGCCCTGCGGAGAGAAGGATGGGATGGGCAACAACCCCTGGATGCCCGGGAGGAGATCTTCCTCCGCTACACGGGGCAGGACCTCGAAATCCCGGTTGAGGTGGGAGCTGGCGGGGTGGTTGACCGGTTTCACCAAGCGTTCAAAGGCATCTTCGGCTATGTTCCCGCGGACCGGGAGCTGGAGGTGTCGCGACTTCGGGTGCGTCTTTCGGTGCGTCAGGCGAAGCCGGAAACGGAGACTTTCGAAGCGGCGGGGGAGGAAGCGGCGACCTCCCCCCGGGTTTTGGCGGACGCCTATTCCGCGCTGGTAGTGGAGGCCGGTTGGCGCGTCTACCGGGGAAGCAAAGGGACGCACCTGCTCAAAAGAGAGGGGGAGGGCGCGAGGGTGTCGGTTGGAGATGGAGACGTGATTACGAAGACGCTCGTTACCCAACGCCTGCGAAACCTGGTGGAGGCGATGGGAAGCCAGCTTCAGCGAACGGCCCTTTCGACCAATGTGAAGGAGCGGTTGGATTTCTCCTGTGCATTGTTGGACGGAGAAGGACGGCTGGTGGTGAACGCCCCGCATATCCCGGTGCACCTCGGGGCGCTTGGGCTTTGCGTCCGGGAGGTTTCAGGAGAGATTTCGTGGAAACCCGGCGACATCGCGGTGGTGAATCACCCGCGATACGGCGGGTCGCACCTTCCGGACATCACGTTGATATCCCCGGTTTTCGGAGGCGAGGAACTGCTGGGATTCCTTGCCAACCGGGCGCACCATGCGGAAATCGGCGGGTTGCTGCCGGGGTCGATGCCGCCCCATGGAAAAACCCTCGAAGAGGAGGGAACGGTGATTTCGCCAACCCTGCTTTTCGATGGCGGGAAACCGCGCTGGGAGGAGGTGAGAGGAATTTTCACGGGTGGAAAATACCCCTCCCGGAGGGTTGAGGAAAACATCGCGGACCTGCACGCCCAGGTGGCCTCCCTGCGGAAAGGAGGGGAGCTTTTCCGTGCTCTGCTGGAGGTGATGTCCAATGAGGCCTTCAAGGAGCATCTCCATTTTCTTCGAAGGGCAGCACACGAGGAGGTGTTGGAACCCTTGCGGACCGCAGTGGGAGAGGGGCTTGTCGGGCACGACACGCTGGACGACGGGAGCCGGCTGGCGATAAGCCTGCGAGCGGGAGAGGGCAAAATTGGTATTGATTTCTCCGGTACTTCAGAGGTTCATCCCGGCAACCTGAACGCGACGCCGGCGATTGTGAAGAGCGTCCTCCTCTACGTCCTCCGGCTGATGGTGGGGGGGCGGGGGGACCTTCCGCTCAACGAAGGCTTCCTCGACGGTGTGGACCTGTTTCTACCAGAGGGGTTGTTGAACCCGGTTTTCCCGGAAGCCGCGGGGGAGTGTCCGGCGGTGGTGGGTGGAAACGTAGAGGTGAGCCAGCGACTGGCGAATTTGCTGATCCGCACCTTCGGTCTGGCGGCTGCGGGGCAGGGAACGATGAATAACGTCCTCTTCGGCAACGACACCTTCAGCCATTACGAAACGATTGGCGGCGGTTCGGGAGCGGGACCGGATTGGGAAGGGGCGAGTGGAACCCACGTGCACATGAGCAATACGGCGATTACGGATCCTGAGATCCTGGAATTCCGCTTCCCGGTCCGCTTGCTGGAATTTTCCCTACGCCGGGGTTCGGGCGGGGCGGGTGTCTATCGTGGAGGGGAGGGCCTGATCCGGGAATACCTTGCCCTTGAGCCGATGGACTTTTCTCTCCTGACGCAAAACCGATCGAGCGGCCCGGAAGGGGCGAAGGGCGGGGGAAGGGGAATGCCGGGAGGCCAAGTCCGTATTCGAAAGGACGGAATGGTGGAACGGCTGGCGGCATCGGCTCATTTCCGGGCAGAGGCCGGGGATCGGCTGAGGGTGGAAACACCGGGTGGCGGGGGCTGGGGGGATGCCAAAAATCCGCCTCCTTGAGCGCGCCCAAACAACGCAAAAGGCACTAATCAAAGACGATGGCGTATCCGCCGAAGTGACGCTCACGGATAAACGTGCCGGTATTGAGGTCTCCATCATCGAAAATGGCATCGACGCGGGTCATCAGATCGTCGTTTTCCAGGCCTCTACGCATTCTCAGGGTCATTCCGTATTTAAAATCGCGGTTGCGATTATTCCAGTTCTCCCAATCCCACTGGGCGCTGGTGATGCTGAGGCGCATGGCTTCCTCGGGCAGATAGGGTTGTAATTTGGCGGGATGGTTCCCGGGGAGGCCGTCGCGAGGGGGCTCTCCGAGCTCGGAAAGGGCGAACTCAATACTGTCCCGAATGAGGCGGAAGTCATTGGCGAGGCGATTGGCATAGGTTTCCTGGCGGATCCGTTGAAAAGAGGGAAACGCAATGGCGTTGAGGATAACGACAAGGGAGATGACGATGACCAATTCGATCAGGGTGAAGCCTTTTTTCCTCTTCTTCATGAGTCAGGGGAGGGTGGGAAGTTCGTCTTTCAGGCCCGGTGGTATGGTGGATCGATTCATCAAGAAGCCGTAATAGTCGAGTTGGTTCTGGCCGGTCATGGCGAGGTAAAGGTCACCATTGAGGAGGAAGCCGGTCGTATTTCTTGAACGAACGCCGGTAATCGTTCCGGATTCGAGCTGCTCCCAGTTTTCCTGAGGGCCGGTTTTCCGAAAAAGATGGTAGGTCCTATCGGGTTGGAGGAGGAGGGCGAGGGAATCGACGTCAAAATCGACCAGGTAAAAGCCCTGCCAGGATTCGATCCAGCTATTCAATACCGGCTCGGTTACTTCAGAGGGGGGAGCAGATGCAACGAGAGCGGGAGCACTCTGCCGGAGCAGGAAGACTTGGACGACGGCAGTAAGGGCGACGGAAACGAGGAGGACGGGCCAGAGCGAGGACTTGCTCTTTGCCTTTACTGGCGGGTCAGTGGAATCGCTTTCAAATGGTTCATTGGCCGAGGTCTCACCGTCTCCATGGAAATACCCGGGCTGGACAGGGACCCCTTGGCGATTGGGGTTATTTCGATCATTCAGGATAAGACCGTCGCCTTCCCGGAAGATCTCGACCTGTTGCCCGTTTCCCTGGATGAGGAGCTTTGCAGTGACCTCATCGTCAATTATCTCGGCCTCGAGGAGGATTTTCAAGATATCGTCCAGTGCATCCCCGGATTCGATACTCTTTGACACGGAGTCCAATCCTGCCCGGATTTTTCCCGCGTCCGGATCGAGGCCCGTCATCACAACAAGATACATTTCTTTAATATAAAAAAGTGCAGCTTTTATGGAAAGGCGAAATTTCAGGGGAAGCCCTCACGGGTTTTCAATGGGAAACAAGCAGAGGAAACCTGCAGTTCGGAATTGAAATCCGGGCGAAAGACGGATGAGCATCTCGACTTCGATGCACTACTACCATCATCCCGACTGTCGCCTTCACCGAACGCCTCCGGGTCATCCGGAACGGGTGGAACGGGTGGAGGCACTGGAGCACTTTTTCAAAGGCAACCCGAAATTTTCACACCTGAACTGGAGGACGGCTGAGGAGGCCCCGGAGGCGGCATTGGAATTGGTCCACGAAGGCCGTTATCTGGAAAGCCTGGAAAAGCATTGCGGAGAAGCCGGGGAGGAGCGGGAGGCGCTCGACGGCGGGGACACCTGGGCGGTCGGGGACTCCTGGCGGGTCGCCCGGCTTGGTGCGGGAGCAGGCCTTGAGGCGGTGGATGCGGTTTTGAGCGGGGAGACGAAACGCGCCTTTATCGGGATGCGTCCCCCCGGGCACCATGCCCGTCCCGGAGAGGCAATGGGGTTTTGCCTGCTCGGAAACGTGGCAATCGCGGCGCGCCATGCCCAGGCCGCGCATGGGGTGAAGCGCGTCTTCATCCTGGATTGGGACGTGCACCACGGGAACGGAACGCAGGAGATCTTCTACGCGGATCCTTCGGTCTTTTTCTTTTCCCTCCACGAATCCCCGCACTGGCCCTTTTCCGGGCGGGAGGACGAAATCGGCCGAGGGGCGGGGGCGGGCACCACCCGCAATGTGGAGATTCCGAGTGGAAGCGATTGCGGGGTTTACGCGGAGGCGTTTGAGGGTCCGCTTCGGGGGGCGATAGCGGGTTTTAAACCGGACCTCCTCCTGATCTCCGCCGGTTTCGACGCCCACCGACTCGATCCCCTGAGCAGCATCCGCTTAACCGGCGGGGACTTCGGGCAGTTGACGGAAAGGGTTTGTGATTTTGCCGCCGAGGTTTGCGAGGGTCGAATTGTCTCCTTCCTCGAGGGGGGGTATTCCTTGGAGGGCCTGACGGAATCCGTGGCGGCCCATTTGCGGGTCCTTTCCGCCTATTGAAAACTGTGGTCGCCGTTCTTGGAGCGGACCATTATTTTTCCTTCATAAACCCAGCGGTGAAGTTTTTTTCCTTCGCGTGTGCGGAAGGTGACCTTGGAAAAAGTGAGGCTCATTTTCTCCTTCCACCCCTCGGGGGCCGATTCATAGATATCGGTCTTATAGTGCTCCGGGTCGGGTAATTGGTCGGCGGCTTCCTGGACCTGGCTCAACGTGGGTAGAAAACGTTTCTCCTTTCGATGCATATTTGTTTCTATATTTTTCGGAAAGCGTTGAGCAAGGATTTCATTCCCTGCTGACCGAGAACGGGATAAGTTAATGTTTTTGAGAGAAGGGATTCTCCAAGTTCAAATCGGCTTCGAAAACGTTTTCCGGCGAAAGGAAAAGATTAGCCACCTGTCAGATTCGAACTGACGACCTGCTGTTTACAAGACAGCTGCTCTACCAACTGAGCTAAGGTGGCGTCGTCGAGATCCGCTTGCGAATCCCGCGAATCCATAGAACGCTAGGTGAGATGAACGCCTCAGACAAGCTGGAAACGAAGGAGAGAAGGGCCCCGGAGTTGGAAGCGGCGCTCTGGGAATACCTGGATCATTTCAACGCGGGAAATGTGGAGGGTGTCTGCCGGTTTTTCGCCGAGAATTGCGTCAACCAGCCGCCGCTCGGGCCGGAACTCACGGGGATCGAAGAGGTGCGGAAGTATTACACGCTGACCTTTCAGCAGGCGAAGCCGCGGATTTCGGATTACCGGTTCCATTACGACTGTTTTGGGAACCGTGCAGTGGTGCGGGAGACCTGGGTGGTTCGATTGACCGGGCCAGATGGGAAGAAACAAATTTCCAAAGGGCGGAGCCAGTGGTATGGTCTTCTTGAAAACGGGCAGTGGAAAGTATTCTGGATCCTGGCGCGGTTGGAACCGAATTGAGGTGAAGGGGATCGAAGCGATGAAAGACACGAAAGATTGGAAAACCGGTATGAACGATCGAAAGGGAATCGGGCGCAGATTAATCGAAGGTACGCTCCTGCTGGGAGTTTCGGGATATTCTGTATTTTGTTTGACCGGTTGTGCGACCAATCCGGTGACAGGGAAGAACGAGCTTTCGCTGGTTTCGGAATCGCAGGAAGTGCAAATCGGCGAAGCAAACTACGGCCCGACGATTCAGACGGAGGGCGGACCCTACGCGACGATGCCGCACTTGACCGCGTATGTTAACGAGGTGGGTCGAAAGCTTGCCGCGGTAAGCGACCGCCCGGAACTACCCTATGAGTTCGTAGTATTGAACAATCCGGCACCGAATGCCTGGGCGTTGCCGGGGGGAAAGATCGCCATCAACCGCGGACTGCTGGCGGTATTGGAAAACGAGGCGGAGCTGGCGGCGGTGCTGGGGCATGAAATCGTGCACGCGGCGGCCCGGCACTCCGCGCAACGGATGGAACGGCAGACTCTGGGGAACGCTATTACGACGGCGGCGGTGATCGGGATCGGGGCGGCAATAGGGGATACTCGGAACCGCGACCTGATGATGGGGGCAGCCCACACCTCGGCGGTCCTGGGCTCGCAGCTGATTTATTCGGAGTATAGCCGGGATGCAGAGACGGAGGCTGACTACTATGGCATGCTCTACCTCTCAAGAGCGGAATACGACCCGCAGGCGGCGGTGACCCTGCAGGAAAAATTCGTTGAATTGTCGCGTGGGAAAAACCCGAGCTGGCTGGAAGGCCTTTTCCTGAGTCATCCTCCAAGCCCCCAACGAGTCGAGCGAAACCGCCAGACCTTGGCTGAGCTTCCGGCAGGAGGGTTCATCGGCGAGGCCGAATACAAGGAGCGGGTGCGTCCTCTGCTCAAGGCGCAGGCTGCTTATGACACTTACGAGGAGGCGGGGAAAGCCTATGCGGCGGGAGAAGTGGATCGCAGCATGGAACTGCTGCGGGAGGCCGCCTTGATGCTTCCGCAAGAGGCCTTATTCGATGCGATGAAGGCTCGGCTGCACTCGAAAAAGGGACGAAACGACGCCGCCCTCGACGCGATCCGGGAGGCGATCCGGAAAAACCCAGAATACTTTGCCTTTCACATGATCGAAGGGCAATTGTTGAGTGAAATGGGGCGGAGCGACCAGGCGCGATTGGCTTTTCAGATGAGTAACCGACTGTTGCCGACGGCGGAGTCACAGGCGGCCCTCGGTTTCTTGGCGCTGGAGTCGGAGAATCCGGACCTGGCCTACCGCTACCTCTCCGAGGCGGCCCGATTCGGCGATACAAAGGCTGGCCAGGCCTCCCAGCAGGCCCTCCTCCCGCTGGAGATGAAGCGCAATCCTTCGGCCTTCATAACCCTCCGTCCCTACTTAACCCGGGAAGGCCAACTGCAGGTCGAGGTGACGAATCGCGGACCTTATCCCTACGCGCTACTGGTATTGGAAGTGGTAACAGCAGAAGGAGAAAGAAAGGAATTTGCGGTGACCGAGCCCATTATAAACGGAGAATCTTTTATCCTGAAAACAACGTTTGGCCCCTATGAGTCGGGATCGGACCTACAAACGCTTGCACGGGTGCAATTGATCCGTGCACTATTGGGAATTTCCCGCTGAAGGAAAAGCCGTTCCCCATTTCCCAAAACCCCCAACCAACTCCTGAATGATGAAACTCGAAGTAACGGAAACCGATCGCCTGAAATACCGCGAGGAAGGCTACCACATTTTTCCGCAGGTCCTCCCGCATACCCTGCTCACCGACCTCCGCCGAGAGGCGGCCAAACTCCAGGAAATCGCATACCGTGAGCGTGGTCCGCAGGCCCAACGTATCTCGAAGCCGATCAATGCCTACGCGGAGGAGATCGATCTCTCGCCGTTTCGCCGGGTCAATGAAATCGATGGGCTGAATGAAGCGATCAAAGCACTTCTGACGGATGACCACTACCTGAAATCGACGGAGGAGGCGACCGTGCTTTTCGGGCCGAACGACCGCCCCTGGTCGACCGAATGGCATCGGGACTGGCGCGACCACATCGAAGACAAGTATTTTTACGAGCACATCGGGAATGAAAAGTGGGAGGAGATCGCCACCGATTTCAATATGTGGAATCAGGTAAATTGCCCGCTCTATGAGGACACGTCGACCTGGTATGTGCCCGGCAGCTTTAGACGGGTGCACAACACGGAGGAGGAGATGCGGGTGTATTCCTCCACCAACCAGGAGGAGCTTCGGGACGAATCCAACGAGAAGAGTGACGAGGAAGTGGAGCTGTTCTGCCTGCGTTACTGCCAGACCATGCCCGGCGCAGTGCAACTGGTTCTGAACCCCGGAGATTTTTGCATCTACCGGAATGTGGGTTGGCACCTTGGCAATTACGTAACCTATCGTAAGCGGATGACCTTGCACACCCATTGCCATACGGAGGCTTTCGCTGAATTCGGCCGCCAGTATTCCCACCTGCTGGACGCCCGGGCGGCCTCGCTGGAACGCCACGCGAAGCTGGTCTCAGCGAGTTGAAAAGATCCCCAGCTCGAGCGGCGGACGGATAGGTCTTGTCCCCAGTTGAATCCCGGGTTCCGCCGCAAAAGCAATGCTTTACGAGCGGGGAAATCCTTGCGTAATCTTTTGTTTGGTCGTGTTTTAGCTTGGCAAGCCAAGACGCAATCTGTTTTGAAAAGACCATTCCGGTTCCCCCCACTGTCTCCGGAATTTAACCCAAAAAACCCCATCATGTATTCAATCCGGAAGATTGTATTTTCCTGTCTTATTATTTGCCTCGGCGGCCTGATTCCGGTGAGCCCGGTCCTCGGGGTGGACGTGGAAGCGACTCAGAACAATTTCGTGGAGATCCCCTATACGGGCGAGGGAGTGGTCCTTTCGACGATTGGCGGGCAAATGGTGGCCTTTGGTGGCCGGGTGGGAAGCGCCTTTTCGGAAACGGGAATACTCTACATTTCGGAAGGGGAAGGCTGGAAGACGATCGAGTTGCCGTTCACGTTAGGTGACCCTGGTGTCGCGGCAGACCGAAAGTCGCTTTATGCCGTTGGCGGTGAGAGTCCGGAAGGGTTGTCCGCGGAGGTCTATCTCCTTGAGTCGGATGACAGCGGCGGGGTAACTACCACGCAACTTGCCTCACTGCCGGAGGCCCTTGCCGGGGTGGCGGCGATGGTTTATGACGGGTATCTCTTTGCCGCAGGCGAGTCGACAAATAAGCCTGGGGAAAACCGCCTTTACCGGATGAGATTGAAGAGTGAGGAATCAGATTGGGAGGCCTTCCCACTTTGGGGTGAATATCTCTCACAACCCTTTTTTGGGGTGCAGAACAGCCAGCTGTTCGTATCGGGTATTCCTCCGGATAACCGGCCTTCGCCGATCTACCGGCTCGATAAGATAGACGACAAGGATTGGGAACAGCGGATGGCCGCCCCCTTTACTTTGACAAGCCGAAACGGGGTCTCCATCGGCCACTCCAATATCTTGTTCGCGTTTAAGAATCCGGACTATGCGGTGGACGGGAATTCGCACAGCCTGCTTAGTTATAATGTAATCACGGACCGCTGGGCGCGGACGGGGGTCATCAAAGGCGACCACCGGGCCGTGTTTCTTGGGGAAGCAGGAGGCAAAAACTACCTTGCGGGGGTTTTGAAAGATGGTTCAGGCTCGGAATACTCGACCTTTACAGTGGGAATGGCGAGCCGACCGTTCGGCTGGATCGATTATTCGATCATCGTGGTCTACATCATCGCCCTGGTGGCGATGGGGTTTTATTTCTCGCGCAAGGATAAGAATTCGGAGGACTACTTCGTGGGCGGACGGAAGGTACCGTGGTGGGCGGTAGGCCTGAGCCTTTATGCGACGGGGACGAGCGCGATCAGCTTCATGGCGATCTCCGGGCGAACTTACAGCACTGATTGGCTCTACTTTACGAGCGTCTTTTTCGGCCTCCTGTTGGCGGGGGTCATCGCGGTGATCCTGGTGCCGTTGATCCGGCGACTGAATGTTACCTCGACGTATGAGTATCTGGAGTTGCGATTTCATGTCTCGGTCCGGCTGATGGGGAGTTTGATCTGTATTCTGACCCAACTGGGAAGCCGGATGGCGGTGGTGCTTTTTCTCCCGGCTCTGGCGTTGTCGAAGGTTACGGGGATCGGGGTGGTCGAGAGTGTCTTCGCAATGGGTTTCATCGCTACCCTTTATACCTACCTTGGTGGGATCAAGGCGGTGATCTGGACGGATGTCGTGCAGGTGATCATTCTTCTAGGCGGTGCATTTTTCTGTCTTGGCTACGTCATCGTGCACGTGGACGGTGGCTTTGTTGGGTTCATCGAGACGGCCGGCGCCTATGAAAAATTGAAGGTTTTTGATTGGCGGCTGACCTTGGAAGCGGCGACGGTTTGGGTGTTTTTCCTGGCGGCGGGGGCAGGTATCATGACGATCCCGAATGATCAGGTCATGATGCAGCGCGTGCTCTCCACGAAGAACGAGAAAGCGGCGACGAATTCAATCTGGACGATGGCGCTGATGACGATTCCCGGAAACCTTGTCTTCTTTTCCCTGGGAACGGCCCTGTGGGTTTTTTACGCCAACTTTCCGGATCGGCTGGATCCGAGCCTGCAATTTGACGCGACTTTTCCTCACTTCGTAGCGCATGAGTTCCCGGTGGGGATTGCGGGGCTGGTCATCTCGGCGTTGTTCGCGGCCTCGATGTCGACGTTGGACAGCGGCATGAACAGTGTGTCGACCATTATCACAGTAGACTTCTATAAACGTTTCAAGGAGGATGCCTCGGATGCGAATCTCCTGCGACTGGCGCGCATCATCACGATCCTGGCGGGCGTCTTCAGCACGATCATGGCGTTGGTCCTGACCCGCTTCAGCCTGCCTTCGTTGTGGGATACGATGATCCTGCTGACGGGCTTGATCGGCGGCGGCTTCGGGGGGGTTTTCGCCCTCGGAATGCTGACGCGTAAGGCGAATGCGACCGGTTGTATCGTGGGAATCATTGCCAGTTTAATCGCCGCCCTCGCGGTTCGCCAATGGGGAGATGTTCACGTCTTCATGATCACTCCGGTCGCCGTTTTTACGGTCGTGATCGTGGGCTACTTAGTCAGTATGGTGACGCCCGCTCATGGAAAGAACCTGCGGGGCCTGACGCTCTTCCCGCAAGACCGCGTGCCGAAAGCGGAGCGGATGGCGCAGGTGGGGCACTAAAGCGTTCGCGGGAACTTCCGCGGCGCCCCACGCGCAAAGGCGCGGTTGGGCGAAAAAGACGGGTCAAGTCCAGGTAGGGGGGTTCTGGCACTCGGGCTTGAGCACGCCGATGCAGGGCAGGTGGCGGTAACGCTCGGCGAAGTCGAGGCCGTAGCCGACGACAAATTCGTCGGGGATATTGAAGCCGACAAAGTCCGCGGAAAACTCGACGGTGCGGCGGGCCTTTTTATCGAGGAGGACGGCGGTGCGGATACTGCGTGGGTTTCGCTTTTCCAGCTCGCTGACGACCTTGGAGAGGGTGGAGCCGGTATCGAGGATGTCATCGATGAGGAGGACATCCCGGTCTTCGACGTTCAAGCGGATCCGGTCGATGATTTCGGGTTCACCCTGTGGAGAGGTGGCGTCGCGGTAGCTGGAGACCCGGACGCAGTCGAGCTCCATGTTAATGCTGAGCTGTCGGACGAGGTCCGCGGTAAAGATGATGGCACCGTTGATGATCGCGACCACGGCGATGGATTCACAGCGAGAATCCTGCTCGTAACGGGCATTGATTTCCTCACCCAGTTCCCGAATCCGTTTATAGATCTCCTCCTCGGAAACGAGGATTTTATCAAGGTCTTCTGAAAGATTGGTCATGAGATGGGAATGATTGAAGGTTACATGGGATTCGGATTCGGGGTAAATGCCAATCGGGCAGGATTCGTTCCTGAACCGCGAATTGGGCAAAAGATAGGTGGAGTTTTCATGTGAAATCTTGGTGAAGTCGAAACGAATCGGACATTAACCCTTTGACAGCTTAGATCGGGCGAGGGAAGAAAAGGGCATGATTTCGGTCCAGGTTCGGAATTTGGTAAAAAACTTCGGGGAAACCCGGGCTCTGAATAATATCAACCTGAGCATCGAGCCCGGGGAGTTATTTTTCCTCTTGGGTCCAAGTGGTTGCGGGAAGACCACGCTGCTGCGAAGCCTTGCGGGTTTTTACATTCCAGAGGAGGGAAAAATTCTATTTGGAAAAGAAAACGTGACCCGCCTTGAACCGCACAAGCGCAAGACGGGGATGATGTTTCAAAGTTACGCGCTCTGGCCGCATATGACGATCCGTCAGAACGTGGCCTTTGGGCTTGAGCAGGAGAAGACACCGAAGGCGGAGGTCCGGCAGCGCACGGAAGCGGCACTGGAGAGCGTCAAAATGCTGGAGTATGCGGAACGGAAGCCGAACCAGCTATCGGGTGGGCAGCAACAGCGGGTCGCGCTGGCGCGAGCCCTCGTGATCCGGCCGCGCTGCCTTTTGCTCGATGAACCGCTTTCCAACTTGGATGCAAAGCTGCGACACGAGATGCGGGCGGAGATCCGCCGGGTTTGCAAAGAGTTTCAGTTAACGACGGTCTATGTAACCCATGACCAGAAGGAGGCCTTGTCGATTGCCGACCGGATGGCGGTGATGGACCGCGGGGACATCCTGCAGGTGGGATCCCCGCTGGAAGTCTACAAGCGTCCACGGAACCGTTTCGTAGCGAATTTCATCGGGGATTCGAATTTCCTGAAGGGGCGGGTGGTGGAATCGCGACCGGGATCCGGTTTGGTGGAGACACCAGTGGGCCGGTTGGAAGGAGTGTTCACGGATCCGGATGCGGGTTTACCTCAGGGATCGGAGGTGACGGTGTCGGTGCGGCCGGAGAGTATCCGCCTGGGCGAGGCTTCCCCCTCGCAGAATGCGATCAGTGGAACAATCGGGACCTCGGTTTATTACGGCGAGGTCGCCCACTACACGCTCGAGGCGGGCGGGACCGTCCTGCAGGTTTCGGAATTAAACCCCCGGCACCTAGGTGAACGAGCGGAAGGAAACCTTTATGCGACAGTGGATCCGGAGGACGTCGTACTGTTGAACGGCTGAGCGGGAACGATTTTTCCGGGATGAATAGCAAATACATCGCCTTGCTAATCGGGCTGCTACTGATTCTCGGTCTGCCGTTTTTGCTCCGGAAGTCGGGGGAATCGATCCTGAATCCGGATGGACGGGTGGTGGTGATCACCCCGCACAATGAGGCGATCCGATATGAATTCGGGCAGGCTTTTCGTGACCACTACAAGGAACAGACGGGAAAAGATGTGATTGTGGACTGGCGGGTGATCGGGGGCACGAGCGAGATTGTCCGCAAGATCGAGGGGGATTACCTGAGCGCCTTCCGCACCTATTGGGTGGAGGAGGAAGGCCGCGAGTGGAGCCAGGAGATCCAGAATGCGTTTTTCAACCGCCGGATGAAGCTGGACAACACGCCCCAGGACGACTCGCTTCCGGAGCGTGCGCGTCGTTTTTTCCTGCAATCGGAGGTAAGTTGCGGGATCGATGTGTTTTTTGGCGGGGGCAGTTATGATTTTATCCGGCAGAGCGAGGCGGGATCCCTGGTGGATTCCGATTTACTGGAGCGCCACCCCGATTGGTTTGATACGGACAGCCTCCCGCAGAGCTATGCAGGAGAGCCCTATTGGGATCCGGAGGGTCGTTGGTTCGGGGCGGTTCTCTCGACATTCGGCATTATTTATAATGTGGACGGCCTGAGGCGGGTTGGCTACGAGGGCATTCCCTCAGCTTGGCGGGATCTGGCGGATCCCCGCTTTTTCGGGGAAATAGCGCTGGCGGATCCGACGAAGAGCGGGTCGATCACAAAGGCCTTCGAGATGATCGTCCAACAGGAGATGCAAATGCGGGAGCGCCAGCTTTTGGAGGAGGGCCTGGATGCGGGTGAGGCCTCGGATCGCGCCGCCCGGGAAGGCTGGGAATCAGGGATGAAGCTGATCCTGCTGATCGCGGCGAATGCCCGGTATTTCACGGATTCCTCCACGAAGCCTCCGCTTGATGTGAGCCAGGGAGATTGTGTGGCAGGAATGAGTATCGACTTCTACGGGCGGCAGCAGGCGGAATTCAATATCAGTCGGGGGGGGGCGCACCGCTTCGGTTATGTGGCACCCATGGGAGGGACGACGGTATCGGTCGATCCGATCGGGCTTTTTCGGGGTGCTCCAAATCCGGAATACGCGCAAGCCTTTATCGAGTTTGTTCTTTCGGAGAAAGGGCAGAAGCTGTGGAACTTCCGTCCGGGGACCCCCGGCGGACCGATCCAGTATGCCTTACGGCGTTCGCCCGCGCGGAAGGAGCTCTACGTTCCGGAATATCGGGAATACCGTTCGGATCCCGAGGTCAACGACTATGAGACCGCCGAGGGATTCGTCTACCGGCCGGGATGGACAGCGGCCCTCTTCTCTCCCCTCCGCTATATCATCCGTGTCGCGATGATCGATTCCCACGAGGAGTTGCGGGCAGCCTGGTCGGCGATACTCGAGGCCCGGGAGCGGGGTAATCAGGAGGCGGCAGGATCGGCATTGGAGCTTTTGACGGACGTGTCCTCGATTGATTACGAGCAGGCGGGGGGACCGATCCAGGAGGCCTTGCGATCGCGCAACAAAATCGAGGAGGTGCGGCTAAGTAAATCCCTCTATGACGGTTTCCGCGCGCAGTTTGAAGCGGCACGGCAAATAGCCGAAGGAGATTAAACCTCAGACCTTTGCTTCGAAGGGGTTGTGGGTCGGTTCCCGGCGAAGGAGGATGCGGGCGGCCTCGAAAAGCGTCTTCCGGTCCTCGCGCGGCAAGTCCCGCTTACCGGTAACATTGAACTCAACGGCAAAAAATCCCTCATGCTTCTGTTTCTCCATCTTCCCGAGGATAGGAAAAATCGACATGTGGACCTCGTAGGAGGAGCCGTTTTTGTGGTAGTTGGTGAGGCGCGTAGAGATCGGAAGTCGGTTCCAGAGGTAACTGGATAGCAATTCGATCTGGCCGCTTTCGGAGAGCGGTCCACGCAGGAAATCTTTCGGTTTGCGGCCGTTGATTTCCTCAAATGCCCAACCGCAGAGATCAAAAAAGGCGGGGTTGGTTTCTCGAATACGGCCGTGAAGATCTGTTTCAATCCAAGCAATCTCTTTCTCGTTGAGATCAGCTTTAAGTTGTGGCAACGAATACACGGCAAAGCTTAACCTAATTCCGTCGGGGTGAGAGGGCAAGATCAATAATTCGGATGCCTGAAAAATCAGTTAAATCGTTTCTTTTTCATCCAGGCGGGCCGGGAATCGAGGTTGGGTACTTCCTGGGGTTCGATCCAGGTGTCGAGGACGGCGGGATGTTTGCGAAAGGCGGCGAAAAGAGCGGGCCTCGGGTGCCAGGTCAGGGAACTGGCGGTGGCGGAGAGGGCGACCTCATCGGGGTGTAGGGGGAAGCCGAATTCCAATTCGGTATTGCCGCGATCGGAGTCGAGGGACTTTCGCAGATCCTGCAGGAAGGCGTTTACCTTGCCGGGTTGATCGGGGTCGAGGATCCAAGTGATTTTTCGGATGAGGGAGGCGATCCCTTGGTCGATGGAAAGCAACTGGTTGACGCGAAGGGTGACTTCGCTATCCCGGCGTGCGATGCTTCCATGGGCGATGAGGATGGCGTTCTCCTTCAGCATCTGGCTGGATTTCTCATAGGCATCGTTGAAAAGAGTCATCGCGTAGGTCGACCGTTTGGTGGCGAGGGAAAATTGCGCCCATGGTTTGTTATCGCGCTTGGTAAGCCGCTTTTGGATGTTGCCGACAACGCCGCAAAGGCGGAATGGAGCGCGGTCGGGGAGTTCCTCGGAAGCCTCGCCGAGGAAGCTGTTTAAACGCTCGGCGAGAAGGCCATACTCATCGAGGGGATGGCCGGAGAGGTAAAAGCCGAGCAGGTCTTTTTCCATCTGGAGGATTTCCCGCTTGGAGACTTTGGGTAAGCGCGTTGAGCGGGATCCGTTACCATCGCGGGGCGAGCCTTCGTTCGCAGGTTTTGGAGGGTCGAGGAGATCAAAGAAACCCTCCTGGCCAGCCTCACGGTCTTTTTGTGCCTGTTGTGCCCTGCCGATGGCGGCCTCGAGGTCGTCGAGAAGGAGGCCGCGGTCTTCGCCGAGGCCGTCGAAGGCGCCAGCTTTGACAAGGTGCTCGATGGTGCGCTTGTTGATGGCCTTCATATCGATGCGGGCGAGGAAATCCTCGAAGCGCTGAAAAGGCCCGTTGGCATCGCGCTCCGCAAGAATGTGCTCGGCGGCGGAGCCGACCCCCTTGATGGCGGAGAGCCCGAACCGGATTTCGCCGTCGCCGTTGACCTTCTTCCCGGCGGGAGCCGGGGGTGTCTCGGAAACGACAGGGGTAAAATTTTCGCGGGATTCATTGATGTCGGGCCCGAGGACGGGAATCCCCATGGCAGCACATTCTTCGACAAAACGGGAGACCTTGTCCGAGTTCCCGAGCTCAGAGGAAAGAACGGCGGCCATGAACTCGACCGGGTAGTTTGCTTTGAGGAAGGCAGTACGATAACTGAGCATGGCGTAGGCCGCGCTGTGGGACTTGTTGAATCCGTATTGGGCAAACTTCTCGAGGATGTCGAAAATACGGGTGGCGGTCTGGCGGTTGATGTTTCGGTGTTTCTGGGCGCCGTTGACAAAGACCTCCTTCTGCTGGGCCATGATCTTGGCTATTTTTTTGCCCATGGCGCGTCGCAGAAGGTCGGCATCACCGAGGGTGTAGCCGGCGATGATGCGGGCGACCTCCATGACCTGCTCCTGGTAGACGAGAACGCCGTAGGTTTCGGTGACCAAGTCCTTGAGAAGGGGGTGGGGGATATCGATGCTGGAGGGATCTTTTTTCCCGGCGATGAAGTTGGGGATAAACTGCATCGGGCCGGGCCGGTAGAGGGCGATGAGGGCGATGATTTCCTCGAAGCTGCTGAGGCCGATTTGCCGACAAAGCGCCTGCATGCCGCCGGATTCCAACTGGAAGACGCCGGTCGTTTTCCCGCTGTTGAGAAGCTGGAAGGTGGGCTCGTTTTCGAGGGAGACCTTTTCGATATCAAAGTCAGGCAGGTTGCGGGTGCGGCGGACATTGTCCTGGGCGTCGGAGATAACGGTCAGGGTCTTGAGCCCGAGGAAGTCCGCCTTCAGCATGCCAAGGGCCTCGACGGGACCTTTCGGGTATTGGGTGGTCAGGTCACCTTCCTGGAGGGTGACGGGGACGAGGCTGGTCAGGGGCTGATCTCCAATGATAATGCCGCAGGCGTGTTTTCCGGTATTACGGACCATGCCCTCGATAACCTTCCCTTCTTCGATGATCTTGCGAGCAATAGGGCTGGAGCGGATCTCCTGCTGAAGTTCCTCCGACTTACGGACGGCGTCCTCAAGGGAGATGTTGAGCTCGTCGGGGACCATCTTGGCAAGGCGATCGGCCTCGGTGTAGGGGATTTCGTTCACGCGGGCGAGGTCGCGGACGATCATCTTGGCCCCAAAGGTGCCGAAGGTGATGATATTGGCGACCCGGTCGACTCCATATTTCTGGCGGACGTAGTTAACGACGTCATCCCGTCGGCGCATGCAAAAATCGACATCGAAATCGGGAGGGGAGACGCGTTCGAGGCTGAGCATCCGTTCAAAAAGGAGGCCGAAGCGGAGCGGGTCGATGTCGGTGATCTTGAGAAGGTAGGCCACGAGGCAACCGGCACCAGATCCCCGGCCCGGGCCCACGGGAATCTCTTTTCGCCGTGCCCAGTCGATAAAGTCCCAGGTGATGAGGAAGTAGTCGACAAATCCGGTGCCGGTAATGATGGCGAGCTCGTAGTCGAGTTTGTTGCAGACGTGGAGGTCGAAATGGGGGTCTTCCTCGGGGCTTTTTCCCGGTTCGGCCCCAGCCTTGATTTCGCCGACTTTGGGTGTGGGACAAATTTTCCGAATGGAATCGTAATCAATACCATAGCGTTCGGACAGGCCCTTTTTGCAAAGTTCAAAGAGGAAGAGCCCATTCTCCCGGAAAACGGCACGTTCATCTTCGGTAAGAGGGGGGGTCTCCGGTTTATCGTTCTGGCGGTTGACGCGGTTTTTTTCGATCGTGTAAACGTCGAGAATCCGGTCGAAATGGCCGCCGTCGGTCTGGATCACGATGTCTTCCGGCTTGCGGAAAACGGGGTAGTGGTTTTCGCCGAAGGGAATCTGAAGATCGACCTGCTCCGCTACCCGGAGAGTGTTGTCGAGGGATTCCGGGACCTCTCTGAAAATCTGCGCCATCTCTTCCCGGGATTTGAGGTAGAATTCCCGGGAGGGGTATTTCATCCGATTCTCATCGGTGAGGACCTTGCCCGTCTGGATGCAGAGGAGGGCATCGTGCGGGTTGGCATCTTCTCGGCGGACGTAGTGGACATCATTGGTGCAGACGATGCGCAGGTCGAATTCCCGGGCGATTTTGATCAGATCCGGGATGATCCGCTGTTGGAAGGGCAGACCATGATCCTGAAGTTCGATAAAGTAATTTTCCGCGCCGAAAATATCGATGAACTGGCCGGTGACTTCCCGCGCTTTCTCGTAATTGTTGTAGATAAGGTATTGTGAAGCGACCCCGTTCATGCAGCCGGAGAGAGCGATCAGGCCTTTCGCATGGGCGGCCAATTCTTCCATCCCGACGCGGGGGCGGTAGTAGTGTCCTTCAGTATGAGCCAGTGAGATGAGCTTGGAGAGGTTTTGATAGCCTTCAAAGTTGGCCGCGATAAGACCTTTATGATGAATCTGGTGTTGGGGGAAATCTTCCGGGGAGGGGATATAGTCGTCGGGGACGTCATCGATGTCGTCGTTCCGTTTCCGTTCCCGCTTGGGTCGTTCCTGCATGCGATGGTCGTGCACGAGGTAGATTTCACAGCCGATCAGGGGTTTGATTCCGGCTTCTCGGGCGGTCTGGTAAAAATCAATGGCGCCGAAAAGGTTGCCGTGGTCGGTCATCGCGACAGCGCTCATTCCCAACTCGGTGGCGCGGGCGAAGAGCCGGTTGACCTTGGAGCAACCGTCGAGCAGACTGAAGTCCGTATGCAGGTGGAGGTGAACGAAATCCTTGCTTGCGGTGGCCACGAAGGGACTATCTCACAATCCCGAGCCCGGTCCTGCAAGCCCGGGATATCAACAGGTTATTCCCAACGGGCCGGAAAAAGAGATTGCGCACGGGAATAGGACCGGCATGTTAACTTTCTGTCATAAAGGGCGTACTTTTTCCAAGACGCCACAGAAGTGCCATTTTTTTGAAACAAATTTAATACTTAGAACCTTCCGAAAGGACGACTTGATCTTATGAGACAGGTACGAAGCCGGGGGAAAACCGGATTATTCACAGGATTCGCGGAACGCGAAGGAATGGTGCTGCGGACGGCAGCGCGAACAAGCAGGAATGGGGGTGCGGCATGAAGTCGGTTCTCGAATTTCAGTCGGCACGGGAGAAGGGAAATCCGATCACAATGGTGACGAGCTATGATTTCTGGTCGGCCCGATTGATCGAATCTGCCCCGATTGATTGCATCCTCGTGGGAGACAGTGCCTCGATGGTGATGCACGGGGAAACGACAACGCTGGGAGCAACGCTTGAGATGATGGTGGGGCACGTCCGGGCGGTGCGGCGGGGTGCCCCTCGGAAACTCCTGATCGCGGACATGCCGTTCCTCAGCCACCGTAAGGGAATACCGGCGGCGATGGAGGCGGTGGAAGCTCTTTGCCGGGCGGGTGCGCAGGCAGTAAAGCTGGAGGGTGCGGACGGGCACTTGGAGGTGGTCCGACATATTGTGGAGTCGGGGGTGCCGGTTATGGGCCACCTTGGTTTGACTCCGCAATCGGTTCATTCGATGGGGGGCCACAAGGTTCAGGGCCGCGAGGAAGGAGCTGGAAGACGGCTGCTCCATCAAGCGAAGGCCTTGGAGGCGGCAGGATGCTTCGGGATCGTTCTGGAGTGCATCCCGAAAATGCTGGCCCGGCAGATCACGGAGGCACTGACCCTGCCGACGATCGGGATCGGTTCCGGTGCAGGAACTTCGGGACAGGTCTTGGTCTTGCAAGACTTGCTCGGGTTGAACCAGGGCTTTCAACCGTTGTTCGTGCGGAAGTATCTGGAGGGAGCGGACCTCGTGGGCGGGGCCTTGGAAGCTTTTGCAAGGGATGTCCGGGAAGGGGCTTATCCGACCTTGGACGAGAGTTATCTGTCATGAAGGTCTTTCGAGAGATTGAGGCCTACCGGGAGTGGCGGCGTCGGCAGGAGGGGAAGGGCCGGAGTATCGGTTTCGTTCCGACACTTGGTGCCCTGCACCTGGGGCACCGGTTTCTCATGGATCGGGCGCGGGATGAAAACGATCGAATCGTCGTCAGTCTTTATAAGAACCCAACGCAGTTCAACGATCTGGATGACCTTGAAAACTACCCCGACTTGGAGGAAGTGGATCTTGAGGTTGCGCAGGAGTGCGGAGTCGACGTGGTTTTCGCGCCTGCCCGGGAGGCTCTCTACCCGGACGGCTACCAGTATCGGATCGTGGAGGAGGCGATATCGAGGGAGATGGAAGGGGTGGAACGACCGGGGCATTTTGAAGGGGTCTTGACGGTGGTCATGAAACTGCTCCTGATCACGGGTCCGAACCGGGCGTATTTCGGGAAAAAGGACTACCAGCAGCTGCTTCTTGTGCAGCGTTTGGTGAACGCTTTTTTCCTTGAAGTCGAGGTGGTGGCCTGCGTGACGATCCGTGACGGCGACGGCCTGGCCTTCAGTTCGCGGAATGCGCTTCTGAATGCCCGGGAGCGGGAGCGCGCGGCGTTGTTTCCCCAGATCCTGAAGGGGGCGCGCAGCGCGGAGGAGGCCCGCGAGCAATTGTTGCTGAGCGGATTCGGGGTGGACTATGTCGAAGTATGGGAAGGGCGCATCCTCGGAGCGGTCCGGATCGGGAAGGTGCGCCTGATCGATAATTTCCCCTATCAGGGGGTCGACCTGGAAGCATCACCGGCCAGTGGGCGGGAGGAGAGGCGATGAACCTCGTGCTGGATATAGGAAACTCGCAGATCCACGGCGGGCTCTTTCGCGGGGATGAGTTGGTGGCGGATTTCCGTCGCTCCACTTTTGCGGAGGCGACGGAAGATGAGTTCGGGCTATTCTTGAAGCAGATCCTGCACGAGTGGAATTGCGCGCCCGGGGAGCCGGCATCGGTGGGCCTGGCATCAGTGGTGCCTTCCGTGACAATGGCGATCGCATCGGGAATCCAAAAATACCTTCAGGTGGACCCTTTTATCCTGCGTCCCGGAAAAAAAACCGGCTTGCAGATTCGAACGAAGAGCCCGGCGGAAGTCGGGGCGGACCGGATCGCTTGCTGTATTGGAGCAATGGAGACCTTTCCGAATGAGAACCTGATCGTTGTGGACCTTGGAACGGCGACAACCTTCGAGGTCATCAGTGCGGGAGGTGCGTTTCTGGGAGGAGTGATTGCCCCTGGGCTACGGGTTTCGATGGAGGCTTTGAGTCGGCGGACCGCCCAACTTCCGGCGGTGAACATCGAAGTTCCGGAGCGGGCGTTGGGGAAAGATACGATTAGCAATATCCAAAGCGGGTTGTTCTACGGACATGTGGGGATGATCCGCGAGCTCTTGCCCCGCCTCCGTCTGGAAGGTTTTGGAGAAGGTGCGACCTGCCGGGTCCTCGGGACCGGCGGATACGCCCGCCTGCTGGATACGGAAGGACTTTTTGATGCCGTGGATCCCTACCTGGTCCTTCGCGGCATCCACCGCGCGACGGAGCTGAATTCCAATCCCTGAACCCGATGAAACGGAAACTATTGAAGGCAAAAATTCACCGGGCCACGGTGACGGAAGCCAACCTCCACTACGAGGGCTCGATCTCGCTGGATCCGGCCCTGATCGGAGCGGCCGGTTTGATGGAGTTCGAGGCGGTGGACATCTATAATTGCACCAACGGCGAGCGGTTCTCTACCTACGTCATCCTTGGTGGGGCGGGGGAAGTCTGCCTGAACGGTGCGGCTGCCCGGCTGGTTCAGCCCGGGGATAGCGTCATCATCGCCAATTACGCGGAGTATGGAGAGGAAGAGCTGGGTGACTATCGACCGAAGCTGGTTTTTGTCGACTCCGAAAACGGGGTGCGATCGATCAATGAACCGGCACCGTTTTACGGGGAGGGCACGGGGGTGGGCTACCCGGATCCGGAGGGGTGAGAGTTCGTCCTCGGGGGGCGAGGAATCCTGGAGAGGAAGCGCAGCTCAGCGCTGGACTCCGTTAACGCAATTCTGCAGGCCGCCATTGAGAAAGACTTGGAGGTTATCGACCGCAGTCTGCATGAGGCGGGCTCGCGCAGAGCGGGTCGCCCAGGAGATGTGCGGAGTAATCCAACAATTGGGCTGGGCGTAGAGGGGGTGATCCTTGCGGGCGGGTTCCTGCTCGAGGACGTCGAGACCAGCGCCGGCAATCTGCTTGGATTGAAGCGCTTCGAGGAGGGCCCCTTCGTCGACGAGGGGTCCCCGGCTGGTATTGATAAGAAAAGCCGAATCTTTCATGCAGGCGAAGCGAGCGGCATTCATGAGATGGTGGTTCTCACTAGTCAGAGGGCAGTGGAGGCTGAGAAAATCGGCGGACGCGAGGACGGTGTCGAGTTCGGCCAGCTCGATTCCCTCGGGGATGGAGTCGGGGGCATAAGGGTCGAAAGCGACAACCTTCATCCCGAAGGCGAGTCCGATGAGGGCGGTGGCGGTGCCGATGCGCCCGAGACCGATGAGACCGAGGGTGAGGCCGTTCAGCTCGATCTGGGGGAAGTCCCAATAGCAGAAGTCATCGCATTCGGCCCAGCGGTTTTCCCGAACCGTGTCAGCGTGGTATTGGACGTGCCGGGAAAAATTGAGAACATGGGCGAAGACCATTTGGGCGACGGAATCGGTTCCGTAGGTCGGGATGTTGGTTACGGGAATTCCGCGTTTTGCGGCCGCATCGATATCGACCACGTTAAACCCGGTAGCGAGCACGCCGATGTATTTGAGGTCGGGGAGTTGTCCGATAACATCGGCGGGCAAAGGGGTCTTGTTGGTAAAAAGGACATCGGCGCCGGAAGCGTGGGCGACCACCTCGTCTGCAGGGGTGCGGTCGTGGAGAATCAACTCCCCGCCGATTTTTTCCAAACCTTCCCAGCTGAGGTCGCCGGGGTTCAGCGTGTAGCCATCCAAAACAACAGTTTTCATGGAAAGATTTTGGGCGGTGTAAAGGGGGCGGGGCAATACCGTTCTCCCCGGATTGATCAGAAGGTGGAGGTTTCGAGGTTGACGTATAGGAAAAGAACGTGTGATTTTAAACTTTCTGTAACTTTCATTCACCATCCATTATGTCGATCGAAGTCAATATCCGCAAAGGCGAGCCTGTTGAACGCGCACTCCGGCGCCTGAAAAAACGACTGGACCGTGAAGGCGTCATTCGTGATGTCCGGGCCAAACGTTATTTCGAGAAGCCCTCGGAAGTGAAGCGCCGCAAGAACAAAATGGCGGCATTCAACAACATGATCCGCCAGCGCTACGAAAATATGTAGGGGATGGACCGCTCATGGTCCGCAGGAGAGGACTTGGAGCCGGGATTAGGAGCAGACCCGCTTTTCTGTCGTGGACGTCCCCCAGATTTCGATCAGCACCTGCTGGAACTCCGCCCGTCACACAGATGGCTATGCGATGGTGGCAGAATTGGCGGAACTGGGTTTCAGCCACATGGAGTTGAGCCACGGGATCCGGGTTTCCCTCGTCCCCGGTATTCTGGAAGCGCTGGAGGAAAAGCGGATTCAAGTATCAAGTGTGCATAATTTCTGTCCGCTTCCCTCCGGAGTCCAGCATGCCGCACCGAATTTTTACCAACCCTCCTCGCCGAGCCACGGTGAGCGAAACCTGTGGGTGAATTATTCGCTGAAAACGCTGGATTTCGCCACCGCGGTGGGAGCCCGGCACATCATTATGCATTCGGGGAGCGCGTTTTTTTTCCTTGGCAATCCGCTAAAGAAGTTGGAAGCGCTGGGAGCAGAGGCCGAGGAGGAAAACGAGCGCGAACCGCCGACCTCCAAACCCGGCTATCAAGCCGCCCTGAAGAAAGCGCTGAAGCGGCTTGGGAAAAAGGAGACCAAGACCGGCCCGAGGATCATGGAGAGTTACCAGCCGGTGGTGGCGGCAGCCCGGGAGAAGGAACTTCTTCTTTGCATCGAGAACCGGGAGGATCTCCTGGAATTTCCGATGGATGAGCGGATTCCGCAGTTTGTCGAGGCCTTGGGGGAGGCAGAAGTGGTGCGCTACTGGCACGACACCGGACATGCCCAGATTAAAGAACTGAAAGGGGTAAAAACCCAAGAGGCATATCTTTCCGAAAATGCGGACCGCCTTGCCGGATTTCATCTACACGATGTTTCGGCAGAGGGCCGGGACCACCATCCGCTGGGCACCGGGACGATCGACTGGTCTCTGCTGCGGGACTATATGCGCCCGGAGCATCTTTACATTCTGGAACTGAACCCCCGGGTGAAGCGCGAGGAGGTGATCGCTTCGAAGGCTTTCCTCGAGGATTTGCTGCGCTAGGAGTTCTTCGGGGATCCGTCGGGTTCCTTGACTTGGAAGGGGAAGGGCTCGGTGACGGAACCGGTGTAGACCGTCAGGTGAGGGAAGGGGATTTCGATACCCTCCTCATTAAAGCGCTTTTTAATATCCATCATGAGGCTGTTCTTAAGCTTGATGAAATTGGAGAGGCTGGTTTGGGCGACAAATCCGATGGCAATGGTGGCCACTCCGGCGGCCCCGAGAACGGCGGTGAGGGTGGAGCCCAATTCGGCGAGAATCGTAACGAGGATGTCCTTTCCTGGTCAGGACAGACTCCCAGAGGTCGGAGGAAGGGTTGGATGAGGAGGGCATGAAAGAGAAATCATGGGCGGCGGGGGGCGGCCTTGTCTAGAGCAGGACTTCCTCAATCCAGCGCCGGTGTGGACCGGGAAGGGTGAGCTGGGAAAGCCGGTCCTCCGGTATCCAGTGGCAATCTGGAAGGGCAGGAAGCGGATCGGGGTTGATGGAATAAAGCAGTTCGGTAATGCGCTCATTGGAAATCCCCCGTGACTTTCGGGCGATCAATTGGGCGGCCTTTGGAAGTTGACCCGCGGAGAGCTCTGGGAGCTGCCACTGTCCGGCGAGGCGGCGGGATGCCTTGGGGATTCGCTGGAGGAGGAGATCCCGTTTGGCGCCTCTCCGGCGGCTGACGGCGAGGCGGCAGACAATGCGCTGAGTGGTTTTTCTCGGCCTGGGGGTGGGGAAAGATTCGGGCCGACCCTCCGCGGCGGCGCGACAGGCGAAGCGCACCGGGCAGAGGAGGCAAGTCGGGTTGCGCGGGCGGCAGACGGTTGCCCCCAGTTCCATGAGAGCTTGGTTGGAATCGCCGGGTCGATCAGGGTCGAGAATTTCGGATGCGAGCGGGCGGTAGGCTTTGGTGGCGGCACCTGCGCTTGGATACTGCGTGGTATCGGCGAGGAGACGGGCGAGGACGCGGATGACATTTCCGTCGACGACGGCCTCGGGCCGATCGAAGGCGATACTGGAGATGGCGGCGGCGGTGTAGGGGCCGACCCCGGGGAGTTCAATCCATTCCGGGTAAGTGCTGGGCGGGGTGGGGCGTTCGATGATGGCGCGAGCCAGTTTTTGCAGATTCCGGACGCGGGAGTAATAACCGAGTCCTTCCCAGGCCTTGAGGAGCGCAGGCTCCGGCGCTTCGGCGAGGGCTCTGAAATCGGGGAACCGGAGGATCCAGCGCTCGAAGTAGGGCAGGACGGTGACGACCTGGGTCTGTTGGAGCATGAACTCGGAGACAACAGTCTTGTAAAGGGTAGGAGCCTTCCGCCAGGGGAGGTCCCTTCGATGGGTCTTGTACCAATCAAGAAGGGGGAGACGGATCGTGCGGGGATCCAGATCTTGGAAAAATGTTATCAAAGGAAAGGTCGGGCGGGTTGTTCGTTGCCACGGCAATGGAAAGGGATTTAGTGGAAGACAGAATGTCCGGAAAATCAAAAAAAGAAGCGGAGGGGCCGAAGCAACGCACATCGTATACTCTGAAATTATCCGAGGAGCAGATGGAGCGCCTGGAGGCCATCCTGGACGACCGGGACTGGGAGTTTTACGAGGTGGATTATGCGCAATTTGGCTTTCGGGGAGAGCAGGTCAACGTGGTGGGCTATGAAAGCGGCAAGTTGGTCGTGCAGGGGAAAAACACGGAGGATTTCGTCACCAATCTTCTGGAGCCCGAGGTCACGCGGAATCCGCTTCTCGGCTACGAGGAATTCCACAACCCGGAGTGGTTTGAACCGCATGCGGGAGTCGACGAAAGCGGCAAAGGCGATCTCTTCGGACCGCTGGTTTCGGCCACTGTTATCGCGGACGACGAGATGATCCGGGAGTGGAGGGAGGCGGGAATCCAGGACTCCAAGCGGATCACGGACAGCCGGATATTGCAGCTGGACAAGTTGATCCGCAGGACGAGGGGAGCAGTTGTGGAAACCGCCCATTGCTCCATGGAGCGCTACAACGAACTGATGTCGAAGCCCCGCGCGAATTTGAACCAGCTTCTGGCCTGGTTGCATGGCAAGAGCTTAAATAATGCCCTCGATAAGAAATGGGTGGAGCGCGGACTCCTGGACCAGTTTTCGAAGCAGCCCCTGACCCAGAAGTATGTGAAAGAGCGCGCGGGTTTTGTATTGGAGATGCGGACAAAGGCGGAGGAAGACCCGGTGGTGGCGGCGGCCTCGGTGGCGGCCCGGGCGGAGTATGTTCGCCAGTGTAAAGCGCTTGCGAAGACGGCGGGCGAGGATCTCTTGAAGGGTGCGGGTGCGGGGGTCAAGGCCCAGGCGGTCCGCTTGTTCGAAAGGGGCGGGGAAGAACTACTGCGTCAGGTGGCGAAAATGCATTTCAAGACGGCCTACGAGGCGCGTGGATTGGAACCGCCAAAGCCGGCCTACCGGTTCCACCGAAAGGATTAGGGTCCGGGTTCGGCTTCTGTGATCGTGGTGACCAGCGATGAAACCTTGGGATTATGACCGGAAACGCGTGGGGGAGGGGATCGGATTAGTCGGGGTCGACGAGGCGGGCCGTGGGGCACTGGCGGGTCCGGTGGT
>CAYQKH010000019.1:0-30775 GCA_964417945.1 uncultured Opitutales bacterium | reverse complement strand
TGGACCGAATGTGCGAGGACGGATTCGGCTGCTTCAAGTGGAAGGTGGGGGTTCATTCGCGGGAGCGGGAGTTCGGATGGTTCAACCGCTTGCTGGAAGGCTTGCCGCCGCAAGGGCGGTTGCGGCTGGACGCGAACGCCGGACTGGATTGGGGAGATTTCCTGGCCTGGATGGATATGTTGGAAGGCGTCTCGCAAATTGACTTTTTTGAGGAGCCGGTAGGCCCGGAGCACCGGAGCCGACTCCAGGAGACCGCACGCACCCCCGGAATCCAGGTTGCATTGGATGAAACGGTCAGCCAGATGGACAGCCTGCTTGAGGCACTCCTGTCGGGATGGACGGGGCTGCTGGTCGTCAAGCCCGGGATCGTAGGGAGTCCGCTACAGTATGTCCAGTGGCAGGCCGGATGGGAGCGGGATTTCCTCTTTTCGTCGGTCTTCGAGACGGGAGTGGGAACGGAAAACGCCCTGCGACTAATCGGGGGGGTATCGAAACCTGAGCGGGTGCAGCCCCTTGGATTCGGGACCTTCGGTTTTTTCCCGGCGGACGGCCTGCAACTGCACTCGGCAGGACCGCAGTTAAGGGCCGGGATGGTGGGAATCGAGCAAATGGAAGCACTATGGAAGGACCTGTAAGCGCAACGATCCTGCGGCGAGTGGAAGGCGGGGAATTCCTGCCGACTGCCGAGCGGGACCGGTTTCGACGGATACTCGAAACCTGCGTGGAAGGTGAACGGCAGGAGGAGGGGCCGGAGTTGATCCTCGAGACGGACCCGGTGGCCTTTCTCGGCAAAGCTTGCGGGCTGGTTTTGCGGGGACATTCTATCGTGTTGGGTAATCCGCACTGGGGCGATGCGGACCGGGAGCAAGTGCGGAGCCAATGCCGGGAACTGTCGGCCGTGGGCGGGTCGATCCTTGTTCCGACGGGCGGCACAAGTGGATCTCTACGGTTGGCGGTTCACCGGTGGGAGACCTTCGTCCGTGCGGCGGATGGGCTGAAAGACCGATTGGGTGGAGGCCCCATCAGCAGTTTTTGTGTTTTGCCGATGTGGCATGTCTCGGGCTGGATGCAGGCGGTACGGGCGGTGGTGACGGGTGGGCAATGGATTCCTTCTTCTTGGAGGCAGTTACGGGAGAGCGGGTTTCAGAGGGAGGCGCTCCCGGCAGCGGAAACGACCCTGTCCCTGGTCCCGACGCAGTTGGAGCAGGTTCTCAAAGCGGGGAGGGAAGGTCTCTCCTTCTTGCAGGATTTCCGTGGAATTTTCCTCGGTGGCGGGCCCTGGCGGTCCAAAGCCAGCCAGGCGCTCTGTCGGGAAACGGAGCTGCCGATCCTGCTTTCCTATGGGATGACCGAAACCGCGGCGATGGTGACCCTGCAGTCGGCGGAAGATTTTCTTTCCGGGCACCTGACGGCGGGCCGACCGCTCCCTCATGCGGAGGTTCGCATTGAGGACGGGGAGGGGGACGGGACGGGACGGATCGCTATCCGCAGCACGGCTCTATTCTCGGGATATGCGGGTAGGAGCTTCGGGTTGGAAGGCGGTTGGTTTTTGACTTCGGACCGCGGACGGCTGGTATCGGGACGGCTGGATGTTTTGGGTCGGATTGATCGCGTGATTCTTTCGGGCGGGGAGAACATCGACCTTGAGGTCGTAGAGAGCGCGCTTCGAAGGATATCGGGGGTGGTGGAGGCGCTTGCCTTCGGGGTGCCAGACCCGCTCTGGGGGGAGCGCCTCGAAGCTGCGGTGGTATTGAATCCCGGCACCCCAGCGCATTCCCGGGCAATCGCGGAGGGGTTGGAGCGCCACCTACCTCCGGAGTTCCGGCCGAAGGGAATCCGCGTGGTGAAAGAAATCCCGCTAAACGCCGCCGGGAAGCGCGATCCCCGCGGCTTCCAAGGGCGGATGTGCGACTTGTGATTCCATTTGTCTTTGGGTCAAAAATATTGTATCAAGCTTTTCATTACGTTCATCCAATGATCGGCCCGGATCTTTCATCAGGACGAAGAAAAATCCGGATTTGATCCCTAGATTCAAGCTTATGTCGGACATGTCTTTGAAGCAACTGGTCTCCGAGCTGAAAGAGGCCGTCGGGGACAACCTGGTATCGGTTACCCTTTACGGACCTACGGCCCTAGAGGAGAAATCCCGGCTTCCCGAGGATATCGAGCATCCGATCCTGATCGTTACGGAGGAGCTGGGTTTGGAGACCCTGCGCAAGCTGGCGGGGCCGATCCAGCAATGGCGCGGGGCGGGGCATCCCAAGCCTCTTGTCTTCACCCGTGAGCGCCTGAAGCATTCGAGCGAAAGCTTCCCGGTGGAGCTACTGGACATGAAGGAGGCACGGCGTGTCCTCTACGGAGAGGATTCGATTCTCAAGCTGGAGGTCCGTCGGACGCATTTTCAACAAGAGCTAGCCTCGAATTTAAAGATGGAGTTGCTCTCGCTTCGCTCAAGTTTTCTTGAAAATCACGGGAAAGGTCCCCAGTTGAGGAAGACCCTGGTCGATTCCCTCTCTGGCATACGGCTGCTCCTGCGGGCGACTCTGCGCATGTATGTGCCGGTCTGTCCGAGCACCCACCGTGGAGTCCTGGAGTCCCTGAAAATTCACCTTCCGGTGGACGCCTCGGTTTACGAGGAAGTGGAGACGCTCCGGCACGGGGAGACCCCCGAAGCCATCGAGGAACTGTTTGTCCGCTATATCCGCGAAGTGGAAAAGTTGATTGACGGGACGGATGCTCTTCGGGTGAAGCGCGGCGGGGCGACTTACCCGCCATTCCGAGGGTGAGCCAGGATTAAGGAGAAAAAACTCCCAATTAAGAAAGCCCAAGGTAGGACCGGATGTCGTCGGTGGAGCGTGAATTGATGACGTGTTCCTTCGTGAGCCAGCCTTTTCGTGCAATATGAATACCGGCGCGGGTGAAGTCGAGACCGTCGGTGGTGTGGGCATCGGGATTAATGATGCAGAGAACTCCTTTTTCGGCGGCGCGCTTCCAGTGTCGCCAATCCATGTCGAGGCGCTGGGGGTTGGCGTTGATCTCGATGGCGGACTGATTGGCGGCGGCGGCATCAATCACCTTGTTGATGTTGAGGGCATAGGGTTCCCGCTTGAGGAGGAGCCTTCCGGTGAGGTGGCCGACGATGGTGGAATGCGGGTTTTCGATCGCCTTAATGAGGCGCCGGGTCTGGTCGGCCTCGGAGAGGTTGAAGGATGAGTGAATGGAGATGACGCTGTAATCGAGTTCTTTGAGGAGGTCGTCCTCGAAGTCGAGGGAACCGTCGGGAAGAATATCGACTTCGCATCCGGCGAAGACGTGGCATTGAAATTTCCCGGAGTCGTTGAGTTTGCGAATAGCCCGGATCTGGCTGAGGAGGCGTTCCTCGTCGAGACCGTTGGCCTGGAAGCTGGCCTTGGAATGGTCGGCGATGCCGAGGTATTCCCAGCCGCGGTCGGAGGCGGCCCGGACCATTTCTTCGAGGGAGGCTCTTCCATCGCTGGCAGTGGTGTGATTGTGAAAGACGCCCTTGAGATCGGCATATTCGACAAGACGGGGTGGATCTTCCTTTTCGGCGACTTCGATTTCGTCGTAACCCTCTCGGAGTTCGGGGGGGAGGTAAGCGAGGCCCAAGGCGGCGAAAAGGTCGCGTTCGGAATCGATCTCGGGCGGGGCGGGTAAAGATCTGTCTTTGTCGTCGGAGGGGTTCAGGCCCCATTCGCTAAGGGTAAGGCCCCTTTGGAGGGCGCGCTGGCGCATCTTGACGTTATGGTCCTTGGACCCGGTGAAATGATGAAGGGCGAAGGGGTATTGGGCGGGCGGGACGACGCGGAGATCGGCTTGGAGCCCTCCCTCGAGGCGGACGCTGCTTTTCGTTTTTCCCCTGGCGGTGATCTCACGGACGTGCTCCATGGAGGTGAAACAGTCCATGACGGGTTCGGGGTATTCGGAGGCGACGATAAAATCGAGATCGCCGACGGTTTCCCGCCGGCGGCGGAAGCTGCCGGCGGCCTCCACTTTTTGAACAGCACTGCAGTTCCGGAGTTTTTCAAGGATGGGAATGGTGGCGGCTTCGACCTTCCACCAGAGATGGCGCGCGCTGTAGGCTTTACGGTTCTCGATCCCCCGCAGGAGATTCTCGGCGGTTTTTTTTCCAAATCCCTTAAGATCGGCGATGCGTCCATCTTCGGCCGCGGCCTGAAGCTGGTTGATGGACTCAATGCCGAGTTCATCATGGAGCTTTTTAATTTTTTTTCCCCCGAGACCGGGGATTTCGAGGAGGTCGAGGAGCCCGCTGGGGATGGAATCCTTAAGCTTTTTGTAGAACTCGAGCTCGCCGGTATGGTAGAGCGACTCGATTTTTTGGACGAGGGCATCCCCGATGCCTTTGACGGATCCGAGGCGCTCTTCCTCAATAAGGGTGGCGAGGTCTTCCTCGAGGGTTTCGAGGGTCCGGGCTCCGTTCTGGTATGCCCGGATTTTAAATGGATTTTCCCCCTTCAATTCAAGAAGGGTGGCAATGGATTCAAGGACGTCGACGATTTCCGATTTGTTCATGATGATCCGTGTGGAGGGGGCCTATGGCTGACGACTTCAGTTTTCGGAGGGATCTGGAGATGCAGCCTCCTTGCGGAGGGCTTGGAGCTGGCTTTCCAGCTCGACGATACGGGCGCGGGATTGATCGAGCTGGTCGGTCATTTCAACAAGGATGAAGCGGTGGACTTCGTCTTTTCCGGGGTCCTGTCCGGGTGGACTTAAGAGTTTGGGAAAGACCCAGGAATCGAGGACCAAGTAAACGCAGAGGCCGGTGAGAAGGCCGAGGAGGAAGGCGTTGGTGAAGGACTTTTTCATCGGAGCTAACGGAGTTGAGGCGGTGTGAGCAGCGGCGACGAATAACTTGGACGTAGAATAGAAAATCATCCAACTTTTTCTCCGTGGACGACGACACGAGTCATCTGCTGGCGACAAAAAAGAAGCCGACTTATCCGATCAACCCGTTCCTGACGGAGTATCTGTTGCGGAACGGGCGGGAAATGGATTTGCCGGTTTCGTATGACCGGCTGCTGCAATTCAGCGAAGCGGCCCCGCTCTATGACTTGAGCGGAGAGGACTCGCTGTGGTTGAGTACGATGTATCCAGCGGATGAGAATGAGCGGTTGCGGCAGGATCTGACTCGGATTTACGCAATCTTGAAGGCGGGAGGCAATCTGGCGGTGATGGAGCACCTCTACTGCGACCGGATCGATTTCTGCACGTTCGGGAACTCGCAGCCCTTTCGTATCCGGATCGTCAATTCACTGAACGACAACCAGGATTACTACTATATCAAAAGGGCGGACGCCTCGCGGATATACGGTTTGGAGCTGGAGGACATTCTATCGCCGAACCGGATCCATTTCTTGACGGACCACGACACGCTGATCGAAGAGCACATCGTTGGAATTCCGGGGGATGTCTTCATCGATGAGTGGATGGACAACCGGATGGTGAAAACGGTTCGCCTCGCCAAGGAGCTCTTGAAGTTCAACCAGCGTTGTTTCGTTCGGTTGTTAGGGGACATGCGGAGCTACAACTTCGTGGTGGACCTGACGCCGGACTTCGAGGAAGCGCAAATCCGGATCCGGGCGATGGATTTCGACCAGCAGTCCTACAGCGGGCGCCTGAAGTTTTACCTCCCGCAATTTTTCAAGGAAAACCTTCCATTCGTGCAGTATACGATGAAGCTGATCAACCCGGTGACGGCGCGGCAGTATGAGCTTGAAGAGCACGCGGGGATTTACCGGCGGATGCGGATCAGCTCGGATCGCTACCAGAACCTGCTGCTCTGCATGAAGAAGGACGTCCTTTCACCCGAGGACAAATTCCTTCAGTTGCGTGAAGAATTAGCGGAGCATCATAAGAACCCGTCCTTCCTGAGATGCAAGAACATGGGAGGCCTTTTGGAGGTCAGCCTTACCCACATGTGCACAAACCTGGAAAAAGAGCTGGCGTGCCAGCGCCGCACACAGGCCCCGTTTCCCTTCGACAGCCAGTCTTTTCTGAATCTGGACTCGTGATCAGCCATCCGGGAGGAAGCGCTTGAGCACCTCCAGGATCGCGAGAACAGAGAAAAGGAGGAGACTGAGGGTGAGCCCCAGATTTTCGACCCAGGAATTCCGCAGGCGTCCGATAAGGGAGGAGCGGTTATTCAACCAAAGGTGGCGGCAAGAAAGGGCATGAAGAAAGCGCCGAGAATAGCGTAGAGGATGACAATCCAGACCGGGACCGACGACGGCGAGGGGGTGGGTTTTCGGGGAAGGCATCAGCCCTCTTTTTTTCTTCCTACGACGGATGGCGGGCAATGGAAAACCAATGGATATTTCTTTATCGCCCCGACGGAAGAGAGCCCTTTATCTGGCGGGATGAAGGGGATTCGCCTGATACAAAAGCCACAGGAAATACCCTCCCGGATCGAGCTTGGGATGGGTTACAACTGGTTTGATTATTTCGGGTGCGGGGAATACTACGCACGATGGGAGCACTATCCCTTGAAGACGCCGCTATACCCGGACCTGGACGACGAGGCGGGCTGGGAGGCGGTTGAAGCAGGGCTTGATGGGTTGGAAGCGGGTTGGATCCGCTTCGGGATGCCGCCGAACCCCCACGTTGGGTCGGAGGGTGAACCGGTTACGGAGACGGTGCATGTCGGGCGGTTAAAGCGGGTCTGCAAGTGGGCTGCCTCGCGGGGAAAGCCTGTCTTGCTGGATTTTTTTACAACCCCTGCCCGCTATGAGTATCCCCTGCCGGAGGGGGTAAAAACACCCCACCACTGGCTCATCAACATGGCTCCAAAGGACAACCGGCGTTACGCCCGGGAGTTCGTGGCGCCCCTTCTCAAGGAGCTGGTTGATACGATGGGCCTGGAGGCGATCCGGTTCTTCAACCCAGTTAACGAGCCGATGGAATACGGGGTTTTCCAGACTCCGGGGGATGGTCCGCCCGCGATCGAACACTACGCTGGGCTCTACCGCGAGTTGCGGGAGGCATTGGACGGGGTGGGCCTGACTCGGGACCGTTTGGGATTGGTTGGGCTGGACACGATCGAGCCCCTTCGTCGGCTTTTTTCGATGCACGCCCACGGCGTGGACATCGATCCCTATGTCGATGCGTATTCGGTGCACCACTACAATTTACGATTTGACCACTCCCCTCCGAAGGCGATGCCGGACACCACGCCGGGGTATTTCGACGTGGGCATCGCGGGGGTGATCGAGCGCGAAGACGCGGAGGTCCTGCGTTATTGCCGCGAGCGGGGCAAGCCGCTTTGGGCGCTGGAGATGGGCTCGTTTTATGAGGGGAAGTTCTTCAACCCGGCGGGGGTTTCCCAATTCGACACGGTGCTGGCGGTGAGCGAAGCGATTCTTCGGGCGGCAAACCTCGGGATATCGACCTTTTGTATCTGGTCTCTGATGAATACGAATGATGTCGACGGGCATTGGGCGGTAATGGAGGTGGGGAAAGGGAATTGGCATCCTTGCGAACCCGCCTTTTCGCTATACCGGATGCTGGGGCAGCACTTTCGACCCGGTGCGGAAGTCTTTCCGTTGGACCCGGACCCGGAAACCCGTCCCCGCTACCTTTATGGGTCGCGTGCGGCGGGGCCCTCCGGTGGATGGAGTCTCCTCCTCGTTAACGATCACCCGGATTCCGCCTTCGATGTCGTCGTCGAAGGGGAAGAGGCGGCACGCTGGGAAGTGTTCACTTTGGTGGAGGAGGGAAGCGCGGAGGCGAAGCCGCTGGAAGGCGGACCGGAGTTGGGCTTACGGCTTCCGCCGCAAAGTATGACCCTGGTTCGGCGACTACTCAGGTGACTTCGGCGGGCTCGGGCTTACCGGCGGCGGCTTCCCGAATCCGTTCGGTAACTTCCGCCAGTGGCATTTCGAGCAAGTCGAGGGGGTCAATGCGGTTTTCGTGAATGGGAGGGAGGCGGTCGAGAGCCTCCCAAGTGACCGGGCTGCGGTTCGCGGCCACTTCATCAACCCGGTCGATGGGGGTGAAGTAGGGTACCCCGTCGAGGACTTCGGGCACTTCGAGAACGAGCTTGCGGATTTCAATAACGGTATCGGCGAACCGGTCGAGCTCGTCTTGGCGATAGGACTCGGTTGGCTCGATCATGAGCCCGTAAACTTCCGGGAAAGCGACAGTCGGGGCGTGGTAGCCATAGTCGAGGAAGAGTTTCCCCATCCTCGGGATGGCCTGAGCCTTGGGAATGCCGACTGCCTCGATCCGGTCAAATTCCTCCGGACGCAGGGTGATGATGAATTCATGCATGCGGGGAATCTCGTCCGCCCCCGCAGGAAGGGTCGGGAAATAAGGTTGGAGGCGATGGTGGAGGTAGCGGGCGGCGAGGACGGCGGTGGCGCTCATCCGGGGAACCCCCTTCTTTCCGAGGCGGAGGAGGTATGCATAGCAACGGACCTTGTGGGCAAAGTTTCCCCAGTGGCGGTGGAAGCTGCCGATACTCTGCGGAGGAACCTCCGTGGCGAAGGATCCGTTCGAATCCCGGACGACCTGACGACCGGGGAGGAAAGAAACGAGTTTCTCGCTGACGGCAACAAAGGCATCGCCAGGGCCGCCTCCACCGTGCGGAATCGTCCAGGTTTTATGGGTGTTGTTATGGACGGCGTCGACTCCCAGCGCACCGAGGTCCACCCAGCCGGCAACGGCGTTCATATTGGCGCCATCCATGTAGACCAGGCCGCCTTCCTTGTGAATTTTCCGGGCAATTTCGCGAAAGCTGGTCTCAAAAATTCCCCCGGTGTTAGGATTGGTGATCATGATACCCGCTACCCGGCCGCGATATTCTTTGAGGACTCCGTCGAGATAGTTCAGGTCGATTCCACCCGAAGCATCCGCCTCAAGGTAGACGATTCCGGATCGAACGCCGTTTCGCGTGCGGGTGGGGTATCCCGCCATGACGGCGGTGGCAAAATTGGTTCCATGGGCGCTTTGCGGAATCAGGATGACCTCCCGATGCGATTCTCCCCGAGAACGGTGGTAGGCCTGAAACATTTTGATGCCGACAAGTTCTCCCTGGGCACCCGCAACGGGTTGCGTGGTGACGGCGGCGAGCCCCGTGATCCCCTTGAACCATTCCTGCGTTTCGTAGATCACCTCAAGGCAGCCCTGAACATGGGATTCGGGAGCCTGGGGATGGACGTCCGTGAATCCCGGAAGATTGGCGGCCCAATCATTCAGATAGGGGTTGTATTTCATCGTGCAGGAGCCCAACGGATAGCAGGCATTCTCCGGGCCGACATTGAGCCGTCCAAGACGTTGGTAGTATTCTTCAACTTCCTCCGGTTTTAACTCTGGAAGGCCGGTAGGGGCTCTCCGTAGTTGAGATTCCGGAATCTCGGGAAAACCTTCCGGTGCTTCTGCCAAGGATTGGAAGCGGGCCTCAAAGAAACCGACCAGGCGATCAATATCTTCGGGCTTATGAAGGTCGGAGAAGCAAATTTTCAAAAGGGGCTCCCCCTGTGGGTTCTGAACAGGGTGGCCGAGAAGGAGGTCCTCATCGCGCGCCTGTTGGATGAGGACTTGCGGGGGAATAGTGGTCCGCAAGGAGCACTCGAACAAGACGGGCTGCTGCGGGTAGGCAAGGTCAACTCCGTCGAGTCGGAGCAGCCGTTGGAGGGTGGATTTTGTCGTTTGCCGGACGGAGCGGGCGGCGTCGGCGAGGCCCGGATCGCCTTTGGCGAGGGTTGCGGCACCGGCGAGGGTGGCGAGAAAGGCCTGATTGGAGCAGATATTGGAGGTGGCCTTATCCTTGCGGATGTGTTGCTCGCGGGTGCTGAGAATCATGACCCGGCAATCGCGACCCTCGCGATCCCTGGCTTTGCCGATGTAACGTCCGGGACTTTGGCGAATGGCATTTTTTTCTTTCTCGTGGTAACGGACGCCGAAGAGCCCGAGTCCGGGTCCACCGAAATTCGGTCCGATAGCGAGGTGCTGGCCCTCGCCGACGATCATATCGGCCCCGTGCTCGCCGAAAGCGACGGGCGGCTTGAGGGCCCCATTTACGAGATGCATGGGATCAATGATGGCAATGCTCCGGGCCCCGGTTTCGGAGCAGGCATCGGTAAGGGCATCGACCGGTTCAAAGATCCCGAGGTAATTAACTTGGGGGAAGGCAAAGGCGGCGAGGTCCGGGCCGAGCTCGGCGATGTGCTGACGGGCAGTTTCCGGATCGAGATGGCCGGTCTTGGGGTCGAGAGGGAGGGTTTCGACACGGACCTCGGTATCACCAGTCAAGGTTTGAAGAACTTCGAGGTCGCCGGGGTAGATTCCTTCCGAAACGAGGAGGGTGTCGGATTTGCGTCGCAGACGAAGGGCGCAGCAAAAGGCCTCGTAGAGGGCGCTGGCCCGGTCGTAGAGAGAGGAATTGATGGCTTCGAAACCGGTTAAGTGAGAGAGCACGCACTGAAAAATCCAATGGGTAATGAGGGTTCCCTGGCTTCGTTCGGGCTGGTAGGGAGTGTAGCTGGTGGAGAGATTGCGGATGCCGGCGATTTTCGGGACAAGGGGATGAACCTTCCAGACCGGCAGGCCGTCGCCGAGAAAACTGAGGACGGGACGATTTTTGAGGGAAAGCTGAAAGAGCCGGAGGCGTGCGGCTTCATAATCCAGCTCCTCGGGCAAGGGAGGGGGGCCGGAAAAGCGATCCTGCTCGTCGAGGTGGGAAAAAAGATCGGAGAGAGTTACCAAGCCCAAGGCTTTCAGCATGGAAGCCGTTTCCTGCTCCGAAGCGGAGATGTAGTGACGCTTCTTTTCTCTTGGGAGGAATTCCGGTTGATAGTCGAGTGGGGGGAGTTCTTCGGCCGGTTGAATCATGCAACAAATGGTCGTTTTTCGCTTTATTTTTAAGAGCTTATCATACTAGCGACAGGAAAGTGATGGATCAACGGGTTTATTGGATTAGAAAAGAGGCTTATGCGGAAATTGGAACGGGTTGGAATCATCTTGGATACGTTGGAAGGTCACTATCCGGACCCGCCGGTTCCGCTGGACCACCGCGACGCTTACACCCTGTTGGTGGCGGTCCTTCTTTCCGCGCAATGCACGGACAAGCGGGTCAACCAGGTGACACCGCTACTGTTTGCGAGGGCAGCAACTCCTTTGGAAATGGCGGCGATTCCGGTGGGAGAGATCGAGCAGATTATCCGGCCCTGCGGGTTGGCGCCGGCGAAGGCCAAGCACATTCGGGCTCTCTCCGAACTGCTCCTTGAGCGGGATGGAGGAGAGGTCCCCGCGAACCTTGAATCCCTGGAAGCGCTACCTGGGGTCGGGCATAAGACCGCCCAAGTGGTGATGGCCCAGGCTTTTGGTGTCCCTTCCTTTCCGGTGGATACCCACATTCACCGGTTGGCGCAGCGCTGGGGCCTGACTTCGGGAAAAAGCGTGGCGCAGACGGAGCGGGATTTGAAGCGGCTCTTCCCGGAGAGCAAATGGAATACACTGCACCTGCAGATTATTTTTTACGGTCGGGAGCACTGCCAGGCGCGGCGGGTCTGTGATGGGGAGGCCCACGGATGCGGGCTTTGCAAGGTGTTCAATGCGGGGCGGAAACGTGCGAAAAAGGTGAAAAAGGCCTGATCAGGGGGATTTCCGGGTCAGTTGAACGATGCCCAAGATCAGGACGGCCCCGCCGAGGACGGCCACGAAAGTGGAGAGGCCTCCGCCGATCAGCATCGGACGCATCTTTCGGTCATAGGGGGCGGTGGAAAGAGAAAAGACGCGTTGGCCACCCTCTCCCGAGACCTGAAGGGTATATTCTCCGGGGCGCACATTCTGAAAACGACCAATTGCGAGGGCTTCGTGGTCAGGATAGCTTTTCGTCATTTTGAGGGCAGACTGCGGGAAACGCTCTTCCCCAGTGGATTTTTCAATCAGAAGAAAGTTCCAATTGGAACGGAGTGGGCCACTGTCGTAGCGGGTTCCGTCAAAAAAAATAACCTGGTCATACCAGAGGGTGAGCGAAACGGATTCCTCAAGCCTGAAGTCGACTCGCCCGGGGGCGGCAAGGCGGGCCAGGTTCTCCGTTGTAAAGAGCGGAAGGAGAAGAACGAGCAGGGGGCCGATTACTCCTCCGGTGAGAAGCATTAGCCCGCCGAAGATGACTTTAAGCACCCCTCTTTTCATGGCTCGTTCGGTCAGCGCTGTCGGAGCACCTGAAAAATGTAGGGTTCGCAGTTTCCCCTTTTTAGAAAGCGTTGCCGGACATTGAATTCCTCCCCCTCAGCAAAAGTCATCGTTTCCGGAAGGTCGGATCGTTTCCGTTCAACGTTGCGATGGCCCGTTATAACGAAGCTTATGGTCGGTCCTTCCACTTTTTCAACCGTGGCTACGGAAAAGACTTCACGATACTCGCACTCGATCTCCACCCGGTCTTTCTTGCTGATCAAGGGAATCGCGCATCCGACCGTGACCGCCAAGCCGAAAATCAGAAGCCCGGTAACCAAAGGTTTATACATTTTCATAGTCAATCAATGAACTGCTGAAAAATCAAAGGTCAAAATGCGGTCGCCAGAGCGTAAAGGTTCGGTGACAGGAGAGTCGTGCGGTTGACAATTCTGGATCCACCTAGAATTGTTTCAATGCTTTCTATGTGCTATCGGAACGGGTCACCCTTTTTGGGTGGCCCGTTTTCGGTTAATTGGATGAGAGGGGATGTGTCATTTTGGCGCTTTTTGTTCGGGGGTATGCCCATTGCCGACTCAGAACGACATCCTAAAATATTTGTTTAACCAGTCTAACAGATTTATAAATCATTGAATGGAAAAGTATTAAAGTAGTTTTTTGCCAGCAAAAGAAAGAGGAAAAAGTGGAACGCGAGCTGCACTGAAGGAGGTATGCACTTAGATCCAAAACAAATGACGGAACGCGCACGTTTAAGCATTGGCGGGGCGCAAAACCATGCCCTGTTGGGGGGGCACACCCGCTTGGAGGGATGGCATTTACTGGTTTCTCTGTTGGAGGACGAGGGAGGAATGGTGCCGGCGCTATTGGAAAAGCTGGAGCTGAGACCGAGCGCGCTTTTGCTCTCGGCACAGCGCGAATTGGAAAAGCTGCCGAAAGTGAGCGGGGATGTCGATCCGGGACAATTGCAAATGAGTCCGTTTTTATCGAAGTCCCTGCGGTTAGCCGAGGAAGAAAAGACCGGCTTAGGAGATGGGTATCTGAGCACGGAGCATTTATTTCTGGGCCTTTTTGAAGCGGGGAAAAAGGAGGTGGGTTACGAGGGTTATTTTCGCAGTTTTGGGATCACCCGGAAGGGATTGGACCAGGCACTGGAAGGGCTTCGTGGCGGTCAGAAGGTGGAGACGGAAACCCCGGAGAACACGGTTGGCGCGTTGAAGAAATACGGGGTGGATCTGGTCCAGTTGGCCCGGTCAGGGAAGATGGATCCGGTCATCGGCCGTGATGATGAGATTCGCCGGGTTATCCGGATCCTTTCGCGAAAGACAAAGAACAATCCGGTGTTGATCGGCGAACCGGGGGTAGGGAAAACGGCGATAGCGGAGGGGTTGGCGCAGCGAATTGTCCGCGGTGACGTGCCCGAAAGCCTGAAAGACCGGACCCTCTTCGCGCTGGATATGGGCTCGCTGCTGGCGGGGGCGAAGTATCGAGGCGAGTTCGAGGAGCGGCTGAAAGCGGTGCTGGAAGAGATCGTGCAGAGCGAAGGGAGGATTATTCTTTTCATCGACGAGCTGCACACAATCGTCGGAGCGGGTAAGGCGGAGGGGGCGATCGATGCGGGCAACATGCTGAAGCCGATGTTGGCCCGTGGGGAGTTGCACTGTATCGGAGCGACAACTCTGGATGAGTATCGTAAATATATCGAAAAGGACGCGGCCCTCGAGCGCCGGTTCCAGATGGTAAAGGTATTGGCTCCTGCAGTGGAGGACACGATTTCGATACTGCGAGGGTTGCGCGAGCGCTTTGAATTGCATCATGGGGTGAAGATCCAGGATGCGGCGCTGGTCCAGGCGGCAGTCCTTTCGGATCGGTATATTACGGACCGTTTCCTACCGGATAAGGCGATTGACCTCGTCGACGAGGCCTGCGCGCAGATCCGAACGGAGTTAGAGAGCATGCCGGCGGAGGTGGATGACCTTCGCCGCAAGGTAATGCAGTTGGAAATCGAGGAGGCGGCGCTCCAAATGGAAAAGGACACGGCCTCGAAACAGCGATTGGAACAGCTCCGGAAAGAGTTGGCGGACTTGCGCGAGTCATTCCGGGCCCTGCAGCAGAAATGGGAAAAGGAGCGGCAATCGCTGGAAGCAGAGCAAACCGTCCGGGACGAGCTGGAAAAGGCGCGACAGGAAATGGAGTTGGCGGAGCGGAATTACGACCTTTCGAAGGTGGCGGAACTCCGCCACGGACGGATTCCCGAACTGGAAGCACGCCTCCGCGCTCAGGAGAACGGCGAGAGAGAGCATCGCCTATTGCGCGAGGCCGTAACCCCAGAGGAAATTGCCGAGGTGGTGGCACGCTGGAGCGGGATTCCGTTGACCCGGCTGATCGAGAGCGAGCGGGAGAAGCTGCTTCGCCTGGAAGATCTCCTTCATGAACGGGTGATCGGGCAGGATGAGGCGGTTACCTTGGTCTGCGACGCGATCTTGCGTTCGCGAAGCGGGATCAAGGATCCGCGGCGCCCGATCGGTTCCTTTATCTTTCTCGGTCCCACGGGGGTAGGGAAGACCGAGCTGGCGAAGACGCTGGCGGAGGCCCTCTTTGACAGCGAGCAGAAGATGATCCGGGTCGATATGTCCGAGTATATGGAGCGCCATGCGGTTTCGCGGCTGATCGGGGCTCCTCCCGGTTACGTCGGATACGAAGAGGGCGGCCAGTTGACGGAGGCGGTCCGGCGGAATCCTTACAGCGTCATCCTCTTCGACGAAATCGAAAAAGCGCACCCGGATGTATTCAATATTTTATTACAAATCCTGGACGACGGCCGTGCCACGGATTCCCAGGGACGAACGGTGGATTTCCGGAACACGGTCATTATCATGACAAGCAACCTTGGGAGCCAATATATTCAAGAGGGGGTCCTCGAAGACCGGATCCCGGATGGAGTACGGGAAAGCGTGATGATGGAGTTGCGGAAGGCGTTCCGGCCGGAGTTCCTGAACCGAATTGATGAGACGCTGCTGTTCACGCCGCTCTCAATCGAGCAGATTGCCTCGATCGTGAAACTGCTGACGGCCGACCTGAACCGCCGTCTGGCGGACCGCGAGATCACGATTCGTTTCACGGAAAAGGCGTCGGAATGGGTCGCGGAGCGCGGGTATGACCCAGTCTACGGCGCGCGGCCGTTGAAACGGTTCCTGCAACGGCAGGTGGAAACCCGCCTCGCAAAGGCCCTGATTTCGGGGAGCGTAGCGGAAGGAAACGCAGTTGTCTTCGACCTGCGCGGGGATCCGCCCGAGCTGTTCTGGAAGGTGGAACCGACTAATGCTACGAACGACGGCAGCCACGAAGACGCGGCTTGAATTGACTTGCGTATCAGAAGACCGTTCTTCGGGCGGTGAGGATTGACAGAGGATTTCCAAAAGGAGAGCGTTTGGGATCTTTACCCGTTTAAGAGTAAGCGGGCACCTTCAGGATCAGCCGAAATGTTGAATTTAGCCTTGTTTGGACCCCCGGGTGCGGGGAAAGGAACTCAATCGCGTTTTCTGGTAGAGAAATATAACTTGGTCTACATTTCCACCGGCGATTTGTTGCGTAGGGAACTTATGGCAGAGACTGCGCTCGGGCTTGAGGCAAAGGAGATCATCGCCTCAGGTGGGCTGGTTTCGGACGAGATCATCGTCCAGATTATCGAAAAGGCGATCACGGAAAACAGAGGCGCGAATGGATTCCTTTTCGACGGTTTTCCCCGGACGATCATCCAAGCGTATATCCTGGAGGGGTTGATGATAAAGCTGAACACCTCGTTGACCTGCCTGATCAACCTGCAGGTGCCCGAGACCGTTTCGGTTGAGCGCTTGCTGGAGCGTGGAAAATCCTCGGGTCGGCTGGACGACAACGAGAGGGTGATCCGGAACCGCTTGCGGGAGTATAGCGAAAAGACCTTGCCGGTCTTAAATTTTTACCAGGACAAGAGGGTTCAATTCGACGTCGATGCGACCGCTTCAATCGAGGAGGTCAGCCGGGGGGTCAGCAGGGTCGTGCGGGAGGAGATGAGCAAGAAGCTCTACAACCTCGTGCTCTTCGGTTATCCCGGATCCGGTCGGGGTTCCCAGGGAAGGGCCCTAGCTGAACACTTCGGTTTGGAATATGTGGCGACGGGGCGGATGCTCGAGGAGGAGATCGCGGCGGGGACGGAATTGGGGAATCGCATCCGGGACCTCTACGCGAGTGGCCGACTAGTATCGGACGAGATCGTCGTCCCCCTCATGGAAAAGAAGCTGGCACAAAACAGCGGGGTGAAAGGCTTTATTTTCAAAGGTATCCCCCGAACGCTGGTGCAGTCCTACATTCTCGATGGGCTGTTGCAGAAGCATGACTCCTTCATCTCGCGAATCATCGAAATCGAGGTGCCGGTCCTCGAGCTAATTTCCCGTTTGGATGCGCGAGCCAAAACGGACCGTTGCATGCCTTACGACACGAGCACAGCGAGGATCGTGAAACGGATCCAGGAACACGAAGAGATGACCATCCCGGTCATCCGAAAGTACAATGAGCTAAAAGGGGTCACGAAGATTGACGGCCGGGGCTCCTTCGAGGAAGTGCATGAACGGATTGCGACGGAAATCGAAAAAGGCCTGCGAGGAATTTGATCAACCCCAACTCAAGCTTTTTTGGAGATCAGCTTGATTTCCACTGCCCTTCGGATGCGATCATGAGGAGGCCGGTTGGTTGCTGTTGCGGGCTTTCCTCGCATCGATAAAATACTTGAAGCAGGCGACGAAGAAGATCCCGCAGAGAACGCACATCAGGATCATGCTGATGGTTGCGAGGTTGAAGGTCATCTCACCCTTGGCGGCTTGGGGGATGATCCGCCCCAGCGGAGCGATGAAACCGAGGAGGCCGAAAATCGAAGCCGCGTGCATGGCGTTTTTTTGTAGGCTGGACTTAAGACCGAGGGCGGCGGTGAGGGCAAGGGGAATGCCGAAGAATGCGGGTATTAGGGCGGTCACACTGGCCCGGCCTCCGGCGAAATAGCCTGCAAGACCTAGGAGGATTAAAAGGAGGCCGACGATGATGCCGAGAATCGATGGATTTTTCATATTGAGCGAAACCATTGCGGGAATTCCCGCCTTGGCAATCCTAACCGACCGAAAGGGCTGACGGATGCCGGAGAGGCGATATCCACATACGAAGATTAGGAGTAGGGGATTTCCCTTTAGGATCCAAACTTGATTTCGGGAAAACCTCTGTTAATTTAGGTGCATCGTTCTTTCCTAATTTTCTGTCTTTGTCCAATTCAGGGCAAAACCTAAAATACACCATGGACTACACAACAAGCGTTCTCACCGCAGAGTTACTTCGCCGCAGGCAAGAGCCCGCGCCGATGTCTTCTTTCGAGGAGGAATTGCTCTGCATTAAAGAACAATCTGCCAAAGCTTCGGCAGACCAGAAAAAAGTGCAGTCTAAAGGAACTGTAGCGCGAACCAGAGACGATCTTGCTCGTTTTCAATGGTTCGTACTTGGATCTGGCTCAAACTGACCTAGCTTGGCCTAACTGACACGACTGACCTAAAAGTAGAAAACAAACAGCGGGGAGCCCAATGCGGGCTCCCCGCTTTCATTTATCAGCAGGAGAGTGTTCGCCCGGAAAGGGCATATAAATCCCTTCCGCGGTCAACGGGAAAGCCTTACCGGAAGGAACCTTGCGCAACGCGGAAAAATCTTTGGTCAAATTCCTTTTTCTTAAAAATGCCTATTGCTCTAGAAATGGCACTTTCCGATCATTTCCTTCTGCTATGATTTTAGAACCAGTAAAAATAGGAGTAGTTGGATGTGGCGGTTACTCGATGGCCTTGATCCAGAGAATTTTGACCGTGCCGTATAGCGGGGAGGTAGCGGCGGTGACCTCTCGGGATCTCAGCAGCCCGGGCGCTCGATTTTGCAAGGACCGGGGAATCCCGGTTTTTCAGACGATCGACGAGATTTTGGACTACGGAAAATTCGAGGTGGTCTTAAATCCACCTCCTATCCACATGCACTTTCCCATTACCCGGAAATGCTTGTCAGCCGGATTCCCAGTTTGGCTGGAGAAGCCCCCGGTGGCAACGATTCAGGAGTTGGACGAATTACAGGCTTTGGCGGAGTCGGTCGGCAAGCCGATTGCGGTGTGTTTCAATACGCTTTTCTCCTACTTAGCCCAAAACCTGAAAAAAGAGCTGTTGGAAGGACGTTTCGGGCGGGTACTTGATGTGAAGGGAATCGGAGGATGGATTCGGACCCGTGCCTATTTCAACCGGAACTCCTGGGCCGGTCGCCTGAAGCTGGGAACGGACTGGATCCTGGACGGTGACATCAACAATCCTTTCGCCCATGTCCTCTGCAATAATCTGTTTTTTGCCGCAGCCGACCATCACCAGTTGGCGCAGCCCTTATCTGTCGAAGCCGAGCTTTATCGGTGCAATCCGATTGAGAGCGAGGATAATAGTTGCTTGCGAATAGAAACGGCAAACGGGGTGGACGTCATGAGTTTCCTCTCCCTCAGTCCTCAAGCGGAAATTCCTCCGTGCACGATCATTGAGACCGAAAAAGCGGTTATTACCTTTAAGAACTTTGAAAAGATCAAAATCGAGTTCACTGACGGGACAACCGAAGAAACGGAATCCTTTCAGGAAAATCGAATCGAAATGATCCAGAGCCTTTGCCGGGCGTTTCGCACTGGTGAACCTTATCTCAGCACTCTGGAGATGATCAGGCCGTTCACGGTGACGGTAAACGGTGCATTTGATTCCGCCGGAACGATTCAAACGATTCCTGAAGACTCCATCGAAGTCAGTAATGTCGGCGGTGAAGACCACCACAGCATCAAGGGAATCGAAAAAATTCTGCAGGAGGCCTGCGAATCCAATATGCTTTTTTCGGAGCTGGGGGTACCATGGGCGAAAAAAAGCGATAAAATCGATACGTCAGACTACACTTGGTTTCCAACGCGCTTCAGTTGAAGCAAAAGGAGTCAAACGCAAAATGTTAAGATTCTTGCGCAGGGTGAAATCTTTAAATTTTGCGTTTGACCCCTTTTATTGAAGGAAGCGGTCGGCATGGTTGGGATTGGGGAGGGGGCAGGCATCTTTTTTGCCGAACCAGCGGTAACGATTTCGGGCGATCCCGTTGTAGAGGGGATCGAGGAGGAAGGAAGGAAGGAAATGAAGGGGAGAGAAAACCGGCCAGGGAAACTTGAGGAAGCCGGCAATTCGGAGAACGGCCTTACCCTTGAGATGGGCCTTACCTGAAGCAATGAGGACGAGGCTGTCACTGTAGGCGGGATCGAGCCCGTGTTGACGAAGGAGGGATTGTCCTGCATCCGACTGAAGGGAAGCAAACTTCAGGCGCTTCTGCGGGTCACGGGGAATGATGAATTGGACAGCGCCGTGGCAAAGGTTGCAGACGCCGTCAAAAAGGAGGATGCGGTCCGAGGAGGAATGATCCATAATGCAAACGATGGGAGTTATTTGGTCCCGGTCAAAGGGAACTCTCGGAAGAACGGACGAATGGATGGGGTTGATAAACAGCGGGTGGCCGCTATCTTGTTATAAATCTTAGTATTCTATGACTGAAACTTACGCACACCCGGAAGTATTAATATCGACCGATGAACTGGTCGACCGACTGGACGATCCCACCCTCCGAATCATCGAGAGCAATGAGGACGTGCTCCTCTATGATACTGGCCACATCCCGGGAGCGGTCCACATTGATTGGCGGGCGGACCTGCAGGATAACGAAGTAAGGGATTATATCGACGAAGCGGGTTTCGCCCGAGTCTGCAGGCGTAACGGGATCACTTCGGAGACGACGTGCGTTTTTTACGGAGACAAGTCCAATTGGTGGGCTTGCTATGCATTTTGGGTTTTCCGGCTGTTTGGGCACAAGAAGCTGATGATCCTGAACGGTGGCCGGGACAAGTGGGTGGCAGAGGAAAGGCCTCTGACGCGCGAAGTCCCGCAGTATGCGGAGACGGAATACCCGCTTCCGGCGAAACGGGACGACGATGGGATCCGAGCTTTTTTCCAGGACACCCTGGAGCACAGTAAAGTAGAACTTCCCTTGATCGATGTCCGTTCCCCCGGTGAATACAGCGGAGAAATTACGCACATGCCGGAGTATCCGCAGGAGGGGGTGCTGCGTGGAGGCCATGTCCCTGGAGCGCGAAGTGTGCCCTGGAAGCGCGCGGCCAATGACGATGGAACTTTCAAATCACCGGAAGGGCTCCGCGAAATTTACGAAAAGGAGATCGGGCTGCAGGCGAGCGACGACGTGGTGGTTTACTGTCGGATTGGGGAGCGTTCGAGCCACACCTGGTTTGTCCTCACTTATCTTCTCGGTTACGAGAAGGTTCGGAATTACGATGGATCGTGGACAGAATGGGGCAACATGGTAAGGGCACCGATCGAAAAATCTTAGCCAACTGGTCGGGAATTTTCTTTCCCAGATAAAGGCGTCGGTTTCTTTTTGGGCCTCTCGGCGCTTTACACTTCACTCTAGCATTCAAGACAAAGCACTAAAAACGAAGCCATGGATCATCCCAAAGCTCTTCAGGAAATCATCGATCTATTTGAGTTTTTACCAGATCAAGAAAAACGGGAGAACCTGATCGCATATGCGGACCAGGCGAAACAGCAGGAGCCTGTAGAGGGGGAAAAGTTTGACCTTGAAGACGTGCGGAAAGACGAGGAGTGCACTGATACGGTGGGGATTTTCCTACGTGTCGACGAGAAAGACGGGGCGCATTTCCGTGTAAGTCTCGGTGCGCAGGTCCAGACCTTGACCCGCGCGATGACGACGGTGCTTTGTCAAGGGTTGGAAGGGAGCTCCTGTGAAACGATTCTGAACCTGAACTCCGATTTCGTCCCGAAGATCGTGGGAGGGGCTTTGGTCCGGCAGCGGAGCCAAACCGTCTACTATGTCCTGACGCGGATGAAAGGTGCCTGTAAGGTCTTTCTCAACCGGAAAAGGGCAGGTGGTTAAGGGAGTGGCTCCCGTTTATCGAGGATCCTTTTCTGTTTTGGAGGCCGCGCTTTCCAGTTTTAGAAGGTAGTTTTTTCTCCAGATCCCTCCTCCGTAACCGGTGATCTTTCCGGATTTCCTGACAATTCGATGGCAGGGAATGAGGATGGCGATCCGGTTGTCGCCTACGGCGGTCGCAACCGCACGACTGGCGCGGATCTTCCCGACTCTATCGGCTAGCTCCTCGTAGGAGAGGGTCTGGCCGTAAGGAATGGATTCAATTGCTTTCCAGACGGTCTCCTGGTGAACAGTTCCCGGGCAATACCAAGGGAGCGAAAAGGACCTTCGAAGACCTTTGAAATAGTCGTCGAGTTGGGATTTCAAATCGAGCAGCAAGGGGTTGGACCCAGGGAAGGCGGGTCGACGGGTGAGGCGCCCCAACGTTTCAAACTGCTTTTTCAAATTCCGGCGGTCCCAAAATTCGCAGAGGTATATATAAGATTTGTCGGCGGCGGCCCAGATGGGACCGAGAGGGGTGTCGATGGTTTCGGCAAAGAGGGGGGTGATTTTTGCGAGACGCTTCGGCGGGAGACCGGTGCTTCGGCGCACGGCTTCGCAAAAGCCGCTGAGGGACTCGAATCCGCTCTCGAGGGCGGACTCGGCGACGGGGCGTCCCTCCTCAATCCGGGAAAAGGCGGCGCCGAGACGCCGGTGCCGAAGGTAGGCGAGGAGGGTCATTCCGTGGGTTTGGAGGAACCATTGCCGAACCCGCTTGGGGTCGATGCCGAAGTCAGCGAGGTCCTGTTCGGTCCATCGACGGGAGGGATCCCCATCGATGGCGCGAAAGAGGGGGACGAGCCACTTCGGCGGGTGATTATCGCTCTCCATCGGGCGGCAGTGGGAGCATGGGCGGTATCCGGCTTCGAGGGCACGTGCGGGGGTTGGATAGAACTCGACGTTTTCGCGTTTGGGTTTTGGGGCGGGGCAACTGGGGCGGCAGAAAATTCCGGTGGTCCGGATGGCGGCGACGAATCGATGATCGGTCTTCAGGTCACGCTGGAGGACGGCTTGATCGCATCGATCGGGATTTAAGGCAGGGGTTTCCACGAGCAAATACTGTAGCAGAAGGGCAGGAAGGATTTCTACCGATTTTCGGGTTCGGGTTGGGATCGTTTTCCGGATGGCTTTGGCCCGTTCATGAGGGCGAAAAAAGATGCGGAAGGACTTTTGGCATCTGCGTTTTCGCAAGGGGTTTGAACCATCCGGGAATGTCAGTCGCACTCCTTGAAGGAGCCGGTCTCAGAAGCAGCCGGGAAAGGAGGTGGTACTCAGGGAGGGATTCGAACCCTCACGCCCTCGCGGGCACTACGACCTGAACGTAGCGTGTCTGCCAATTCCACCACCTGAGCAGCAGGGAAAACGAAAAATTGAGGATTTGACTTGTGGAAGTCAATCCCGGGATTGGTAGCTTCAGTTGCTTCACGACACCTGATGGGTGCCCCATCTCCGCTGAAGAAAGCCGCCGACGCGGCCTCGCGGTGCCGAACCAGCGTTTCTCATTTTCACCGATATGGTTGGTGGGCCGCCAAACCTTTTTCTGTGGGCGAAGCGTGGATCCCCGGTGAGGATTCGAACCTCAACTAAATGGACCAAAACCATTTGTGCTACCATTACACCACCAGGGAGAGTTGGAAGAATTTTCAAGCTAAGATGCGGGGAAGATTCGTCAAGTATGGATTGCGAATGGGGCCGGATATGAAGGGCATCATCGATGAAGCGGGTTGACGGCTTGGGCCACCGAACCCTAAATGAAGCCCTTAATGACAGCGTCCGCGGAATCTTCCGATCCCCTCACCCCGAAATATAAGCGCATCGTTCTAAAATTGAGCGGTGAATTCCTGAAAGACAAGGCGTCGGGTGACCCGATCGATCCGGATGTGCTGGAGAATGTCTGCCGTTCCTTGAAGGAGGTGGTAGACCTCGGGGTGGAGATTGGTTTGGTGATCGGCGGGGGAAACATCTTTCGGGGGTTGGCCGCGCAGCACCGTGGGGTAGACCGGACGACAGGAGACTATATGGGGATGCTGGCGACGGTGATCAACGGGTTGGCGTTCATGGATTGTTTGGAAAAGATGGGGGTAGTGGTGCGCCTGCAAAGCGCGATACCGATGGAGCGGCTGGCGGAGCCATTCATCCTGCGCCGTGCGACGCGGCATCTGGAGCGAGGCCGTCTGGTGATCTTCGTGGCGGGGACGGGGAAACCGTATTTTTCGACGGATACAACGGCGGCGCTCCGAGCGAGCGAGATCGACGCGGAGGTGATCATGAAGGCGACGAAGGTGGACGGCATTTACGACAAGGATCCGGCAAAACACGCGGATGCAGCAAAATACGACGAGATCACCTACCTCGATGCACTCCGGGACCGCCTGAACGTGATGGATTCGACGGCTTTTTCACTCTGCATGGATAACGAGATGCCGATCATGGTATTCAGCATGAAGGAGAAGGGCACGTTAATGCGGGCCCTGTGCGGGGAGAAAGTAGGAACCCTGGTCCACAGTTGAACTTGAATTCCATGGCCGGTTGTCCTGAAGTAAAGCGTTTAACCCACTTAATTTCAAAACTATGAACATTGACCCAGACGTCCTCCTCGAAAAGACCGAAGCGCAGATGAAACGTTCGGTGGATCACGCCCTGCACGAATTTTCCACCTTACACACGGGAAAGGCGAACCCGTCGATGGTGGAGGGAATCCAGATTGAAGCCTACGGATCCTCCATGAAGATCCGGGATGTGGCGGCGATCACGACGCCGGACAACCGGACGATCGTGATTCAGCCCTGGGATAAATCGGTGATGAACGACGTAAAGAGGGGGATCGAGACAGCGAACCTCGGGCTCAATCCTTCGGTGGATTCCAACGTAATTCGGATCAATATCCCGGAGCTGAGCAAGGAGCGTCGGCAGGAACTCGTGAAGCTGGCGCATAACATGGCGGAAGAAGGTCGGGTTGGGGTACGGGCGGCCCGGCAGGAGTCGATGAATTCACTGAAGAAAGGAAAGGACAGCAAGGACCTCTCGGAAGACGAACTAAAAATCTACGAGAAGGAGGTGCAGAAGCTGACTGACCAGTATGCCGGGGAGATCACGACCCACCTCGAACACAAGGAGCAGGAGCTGTTGCAGATTTAGCGGGCGAAGGGTTTCCGCTAAGAGGCTGGTTTCCACCTGGATGTATGGGCTTTTTACTGGAGCACACCCGCAGGATCGTGGTGAAGCTGGGGACGGGGGTGCTGACCTCAGGAGTGGGTCAGCTCAACGCGGAGCGAATCGCCGACTATTGCCGGGAGATCGCCCGGCTACACCGGCAAGGGCTGGAGGTGGTGGTAGTCAGTTCAGGGGCGATCGCCCTGGGGATGGGAAAGCTGGGACTCTCGAAGCGCCCGACGGACCTGGCGAGTCTGCAGTCCTGTGCGGCGATTGGGCAGGCGCAGTTGATCCAGACCTGGCAAGGTGGCTTCGAGCCGGAAGGGCTCCATGTGGCGCAGGTTCTTTACACCCGCGATGACCTACGGGGCCGCGGGCGCCATGTAGCCGCCTTGCAGATGCTGGAGTCGGTGCTATCCAAGGGAGTGATCCCGATCGTGAATGAGAACGATTCGATCAGCGCGGAGGAGATTCAATTCGGGGACAATGATGTCTTGTCGGCACTGGTGGCGAGCCTGGTAAAGGCAGATCCGCTGATCATTCTTTCGCGGGCCCCCGGGCTTGTGAACCTGCGGGGCGATGGGAAGCTGGTTCCGTTGGTAACGGAGTTCACGCCAGAGATCCTGGCGATGGCGGAGGGAACGGCGGACCCGATGGGAAGGGGCGGGATGGTGACAAAGCTGGAAGCGGCCCAGATCGCAAATCAAAGCGGATGCGGGGTCTTTATCGGGAGCGGAGAAAATCCGGGCATCCTCGGCGCGCTCTTCTGCGGAGAGCCGAACGGAACGTTTTTTATCCCGAACGGAACCGCCTTAAATTCCAAGCAGCGGTGGATCGCGTTTTTTCACCGGCCGACCGGCCGTCTGGTGGTGGATCCGGGTGCGCGCGAGGCGGTGGAGGGGAAGGGAAAAAGCCTGCTGGCGAAGGGACTGCTTTCCGCCGAAGGGGATTTCGGGACCGAGGCGGTGGTGGAGATCGCGGGCGCCGATGGACATTTATTTGCGCGGGGGGTCTGTTCCTACAGTTCGGACCGGCTCCGTCAAGTGGTGGGCTGGTCGAACCGGGAGATCCGGGCGGCATACCCGGACCAGAAACCGTTAGAAGTCGTCCACCGGGACGGTTTGGTGGTGTTATGAAGCGGGTGTGTTTGACCGTCGCCTCCCTGCTGACGCTGCTGATTTTTAACGGCTGCGTGACGGTGAAACCGCAGGTATCGGAGTTGCCGGAATGGGAGGATCCCCGCCTCGACGAGGCGAGCGGGCTGGTGGTGCTACCGGAGACGGGCTTTCTGATGAGCCACAACGATGACGGGGATTCCGCCCTTTACGTAGCCACACCCGGAGGAACACCGAAAATGCGGATTGTTTTTCCTGAACTGGATAACCGCGACTGGGAAGACCTTGCGCGGATCCCGCTGGCGGGAGGGGGTTCACTGGTCGTGATCGGTGAGTTGGGGGATAACAGCGGGCAATATCCCTCGGTCGCTCTCCACTTCGTTGAGATTCGGGAGGATCCGCTGGAAGGGAAATTCTGGGGAACGTTGGAGGTCTTTTACCCGGACGGGCCCCGAGACACGGAATCCCTCGCCTGGGACGCCGCGGATCACCGGCTGCTGCTTTTGAGCAAGCGCGACCGACCGCCGCGGCTCTACGGGGTAAACCTTCCGGAATCCCTGACGAAGGAATCGCTGGAATCGCTGGAAGCGCAAACGGCGCTTTTCCTCGGTGAGGTGAAAGGGATCCCGGCCCCGAGTCCGGAGACCCTGGCGGCGCAGCCGCGCCTGGGACGCTGGAGTGGCCAGCCGACGGGCATGGCGCTGGACGGTGAGGGGCGTCTGGCCGCGATCATCACTTACAACGACCTGCACTTGTTCCGGAGGGCGGAGGGGAAGAGCTGGAGCGAGGCGATGGCAGGAGTGCCCGAAACAGTGGACATCCCGCTGCTTGGGCAGACGGAGGCGATCGACTTTTCGGCCGACGGACGGGCGGTTTTTATCGTACCGGAGGGCAAATCGCCCCGCATTCTCCGGGTGCCCCTGCCGGATTAACCTTGAGAATGGACGAACCTGGGATTGCTCTTGGGAGATGCAGCCTGATGAACCGACCGGAAGTGGGGTATTCGACCCGGCCTTTGCCCCGCTGGATTTCCGAGAAGCCCTCAACGATGAACAATATGCGGCGGTGACGGCGGAGCCGGGGCCGGCGCTGGTCCTGGCGGGCGCGGGCAGCGGAAAGACTCGCACGCTGACCTACCGCGTGGCGTGGCTGCTCCATAAGGGAGTGCCTCCATGGAAGATCCTGCTGCTGACCTTTACGAACAAGGCGGCGAAAGAAATGCTCTCGCGGGTGGAAGATCTTACGGGAGTGCCGGGGCAGAAGTTCTGGGGAGGGACTTTCCACTCGATCGGCTTGCGGATGTTGCGGATGCACGGGGACTCCGTGGGACTGCCGGGGACCTTCACGATTCTCGACGAGGGGGATGCGGAGGGGGTCCTGAAAGACGCGATGAAGGAGGCGGATCCGGGATTCCAGAAGAATAAGAACAACCCGAAGCCGCGGGTTATCCGCGACATGATCAGCTATGCCCGGAACACGCTGCAGCCGGTGAAGACGGTGGTTCAGGAGCGCTATCCGTTTTTCGAAAACCTGGGGCCGGTAATCGAGCGCTTTCACGAAGCCTACCAGAACCGGAAGCGAAACCAGGCGGTCGTGGATTACGACGACCTGCTGATCTACTGGCTAGAATTGCTGAAAACGGACACGGAGGTGGCAGCCCGCTACCAGGAGCGTTTCTCCCACATCCTGGTGGATGAATACCAGGATACGAACGCCCTGCAGGCCCGGATCATCGACCTGTTGGGCACCCACCATCAGGTAATGGCGGTGGGAGACGACGCCCAGTGCATCTACACCTGGCGCGGGGCAGATTTCGAGAATATCATGAATTTCCCGGAGCGGCATCCGGGCACCCAGATTCATAAAATCGAGACGAACTACCGGAGCACTCCTGAGATCCTGACCTTCGCGAACGGGGTGTTGTCCGCCCAGCCGACGGGTATGGGCTACACGAAGGAGTTGCGGCCGGTGCGCGAGTCCCGTGAACGCCCGATCCTTTTCCCGGTAATGGATGCCCGGCAACAGGCGCAGATCATCTGCGGACGGGTCCGGGAACTCTACGATCAGGGGTACAACCTGAAGGACATGGCGGTGCTCTACCGAGCTCATTATCACGCGATGGACCTGCAAACGGAACTGTCGAGACAGGAGATCCCCTACACGATCACCAGCGGGGTGCGTTTCTTCGAGCAGGCCCATGTCCGCGATCTATCGGCCCACCTGCGGCTGGTCGCCAACCCGACGGACCTGAGTGCCTGGCACCGGGTGGTGACCCTCCTGCCGAAAGTGGGGCCGGCCTCCTCGGAGAAGCTCTATCAATATGCACGGAGGCGGGCGGAGGACCAGAAGCGTAATTTTTTTGAGGTTTTGGAGGATACCGAGGTTGTGGCGAAAGTTCCGAAAGGGGGGCGGGACCTCTGGGAATCGGTGGCGGCCTCGTTGAAGGACATCTGGATCGCCTCGCGGGAACAGCGCCCCACGGAGGTGGTGCGGGTCGCGGTGGAGGGCTGGTATAGTTTATATTTAAGGAGTGAATACCCGAATTGGTCGCAGCGGATGGAGGACCTCGAGGCGCTGGTGGGGTTCGCCAACCGCTTCGAGGATCTGAATGAACTGCTAGCGCAGCTGGTCCTGCTCTCTTCGGAGACGAGCGATCGCAGCATGGACCAGCCGGAGGACACCCTGCGTTTGACGACGGTGCACCAGGCGAAGGGGTTGGAATTCCCGGTGGTCTTTGTCATCGGCCTGGCGGACGGGCTTTTCCCATTACGCCGGGCGATCGAGGCGGACGACCTGGAGGAGGAGCGTCGGCTGTTTTACGTTTCGGTAACCCGGGCGCAAAACGAGCTTTACCTGACGTATCCAATGATTTCCTCGGGAGGAGGGCCGCCCCAGCGGAATAACCCGAGCCGTTTCCTGAGGGAGGTGCCGGAAACCTATTATGAAACAGTGCGGATCCGTCCGTCGTGGTAGGACGGATGAAGGAAACCGTTGCAGGCGAAATCCGGAGCCCGTCGAACGAGGAGGAATGGGCGGCTTACTATGAAGTACGCTGGGCCAATCTGCGCCGCCCATGGGGGATTCCGGAGGTGATTGACGAGGACGAAAAAGGCGGCCTTCACCTGGCGTTGTTTTCCGAGGAAGGGGAGGTATGGGCGACGGGGCGGCTGGTTTTGGTCGGCGCGGGCTTGGGGCAAGTCCGTTCGATGGCGGTGGTTCCCGAGAAGCGGGGTTCGGGCTACGGGTGCCGGGTGCTTTCCGAACTGGAGTCGGCGGCCCGCCGAGCAAACGTATTCGGGGTATTTCTGCATGCCCGGGAGTTGGCGGTGGGATTTTACGCGCGGTGCGGCTATCGGTTGGCGGGGACCAGCTACCTGCTGCAAGGGCAGATCCAGCATTATCGAATGGAAAAGAAACTTGGGTCCGGAGGAAGGGCCGCTAAGTTGAAAGCATGACAACGACCTTTCGACGCATGCTTGGGCAGGGGATCGGCCTGGTATTGGCGGTGTCCTGCTTGAGCGGGATGAGTATTCGGGATGTCCTTGTAGAATATCGGGAGGCCTCGTCTTTTATCCGGATCTCGGAATACCTGACGGGTCGCCCGGCAGAGCCGTCGATACCGACGCTTCGAACCGCTCCGGATCACCTTGACGGGCTCTACTATCTTGTGGTCCTGGACGAGTCTCTGGAACGTCTTCCAGAGGCGGTCCAAGTGGAGCTATCGATCCTGACGGATGGGGACCCGGAACCGGTGCGGCACGAATTCTCGCTGCCCGGTGGCGGCGGGAGAAAGGATCGCTTTCTGGTGGGGTTGACGGGGGAGGCGTGGCCGTCCGATCCGGATGCACCGTATCCGACCGCATGGAGGATCCGGATGATGGGACTGGAAGGAGAGACTTTGGCGGAGAAGCGCAGTTTTCTATGGGGGAGACGATAAGCTGGGGGAGTTGGCAGCCCTTGGCAGGTGGCTGGCCCGGTGGAGATATCGGGTTGAGGGAAACCCTTCTGGGCGGGCAGGCGTTCCGCTGGTCAGAGGTGGAGGGAGGGGTATTTGAAGGAATCTGGGAGGCGAACTGTGTGCAGGTGCGGGTTCGTTCGGGTGCATTGGAGTTTCGCTCCCCGAAGGCGTTGGAGGTGAGACGGGGTACCCTCGCCAGATACCTTGCGATGAAGACGGACTGGGAGGCCTACGCGGATTCCCTTCCCTGGCGTTCGGACCCTCAGTTAGAGCGTTGCCTGGCCGGGTTTCCCGGGTTGCGGCTGCTGCGGCAACCGCGAGGGGAGACCTTGCTTTGCTTCCTCTGCAGCTCCAACAAACAAATCCTGCAAATCCGGCAGATTACGGAGGCGCTAGCGATGCGACTCGGGGAACCACTCTGGAAGAGCAGCCCGCTACACCGGCTTCCCACCTGGGAGACGCTGGCCGGGGTGAGGGAACCCGAATTACTGGCCTGCCGGATGGGCTACCGGGCGAAACATATCCTGGGTTGTGCGGCGTTTCTCGCCGCCTGTCCCACGTTTCTCGAGGAGGTTTCCCTCGAGCCGACTCCGAGGGCGAAGGAACTGCTGATGCAGTTGCCGGGGGTGGGCCCCAAGGTGGCCGAATGTGTCCTCCTGTTTGGCTTCGGAAAATTAGACGCTTTTCCGATCGACACCTGGATCCTGAAAATCCTGGAGCGCGATTACGGCCTCGCCGGTTGGAATCGACGCCAGATCGAGCACTTCAGTCGCCTTCATTTTGGTTCTCTGGCGGGATTGGCCCAGCAATATCTTTTCGCTCAGGCGCGGCTGGATGGATAGGGGCGGAAGGGAAGGGGAGACCTCGATAAAATCCGGAATACGCTAGGCGTCGTCGGGGTCGAACTCCCGATAATCGCCATCGTTGAGGCGGACGAGACCTTTCATTTCGCGTGCATCCTCGGGATGAACACCAAAGCCGATAAAATTGATGACGGCAGGGCGCGGGATTTCCCGCTGAAGGTCCCTGATCTCGTTTTGAAGCTCGTTCCAAGGGACATTTTCATTCTTATTGACAGCTCCGGTGCGCTGGTAGGAGGCATCGGAAAGGAGAAAGATGAGATCGGGCTCCATCTGGAAGGCGGCCTTGATGACAGATTGGATGCCGTTGGGTTCGCCGCGGATCCAACCGGCCCGGCTGCGCCCACTGGTTTCGAAATCGCTTTTCAGCCACTCGATGGCGGCCTGCTTGTTATCGGGGAGGGCGGGGAAAAGTTCTTCCTTGAAGAGGTCATAATTCCGGCTGTGTTGAATGATCCCGA
>CAYQKH010000018.1:0-31023 GCA_964417945.1 uncultured Opitutales bacterium | reverse complement strand
GGTCCCGGCACCCGAACTCCGACGATCAGCGGCTTGCAACAATTGGCGGAAGGGCAGGAGCATGGCTTAACCGCGCTTTTTTCCTCCGAACAGTTTGCTGAAAAATCCGCCGCTTTTTTTGGACGAGGCTTTTACCTCTTTGGGACGTTTACTGGAAAAGACCCCCTCCATAAAATACAAGGCGATGGCTTCGGTTTGTTCGTCCTTGAGGGCAAGGAGATCACGGCGGACATCTTGGCCGTCCTCAAATTTTTTCTGGAGCGCGTCGCGATCCTTTTCGAACCAGAGGAGGACGGGCTTCAATTTATCGAGAATTTGATTCTCCAGCTTGGAGATCTCATGAGGCGGGGGCGTGCTGAATTTCAGTTTCTCCTCCTCTGAAAAATTGATTCCGGCCTTCTTGGCGAAGGCGTGTTTGTGGTCCTCGCTGAGGGGCCGGATGAACATCGCGAAGGCCTCGACAATATGGAGCCCCTTATCCCCGGGACGATAGGGGAGGAAGTTGGCAACCTCTTCCTCATCGGAGAGGGTCAAGGCATTAATAAGGGTGCGAAAATCCCCGCCAATGACCACATTCTGAGCCATATTCTGGGAAAAATCGGCAAACTGGCCGAGATTTTCAATGCCCTCCGCCTGACAGAGGTCCTTGGCCTCGTCGTTAAGGTTGGTGAGGTCGATAGGGTATTCCTCCGGAATGCAGAGGTCCTTGAGGTTTTTGCGGACCGTCTGATCGGTGGTTTCCTCCCCGATTTCCAGATCCTCAAAACCGGTATCGAATACGAGGGTTTCATGAAGGATCTCGATGAGGAGGCGGATGCGGGACTGGTCGGGGGCCAGCTCCGGGAGCATCTTTAATTCATCGTAGGTGAAATCAATGTATTTGGAGGGGGTTTCTTCCTCGCCCTCAATCGGCCAATCCATGGCTTCGGCATTTTGGGCGAGGCTGTTCAGTTTGAGCTCGACCATGTTGGAGGTCGCAAACTTCTTGCGGACCTGTTCCCAGAGTTCAGCGAGTTCGGCGTCGGGGCCGTCGCCAGTGGAGATAGGGTTGTCGGACATTATGTGGTGGATAGATAGTTTATGGTGACAGACTAAGTTCAGACCAGGTCATCATCAAGTCCAAGCGGACGGTGGCGGATAATTTCATCGCCAACGCTCATGTAATCGGCCACCACATCCAGGGTTTCCTGCGCCCCGCCCTGGTCAGCGATATTGACGACGGGCATGCCGAGCGTGACGGCACGCTGGACGACGGGGGCTCGGCGGATGACGGTGTTGAAAATCTTGGCACCGGGGGCGGTCCGTTTCTGCTTCTTGAACTGATTGAGGCGGAGTTGCATCCGCATTTTGGGAACCTCGATGTCCATCCCGGCCTGAATGGCGTTGAAAACGATGCCGGCGACATTTGGGGCAGGACCCTGTCCGCTCTCGCGGAAGCTGGCGCTCCGCTGGTTGAAAAGCATCAATTTTTCGACCAGGAGGGTGAACCCAATAAGGCTGAGCGCGTCCGGGTTGCTGGGGACGAGGATTTCCTGGCTGCAGAACACCCCACATTGGGAGGCACGGAGGATGTTGGGGGGGCAGTCGAAAAGGATAAAATCGTATTGTTGCTCGATTTCCTGAACTTGGCGGCGGAAGAGGACATATTGGGGAAATTTCGGGTCGTCCCGGTATTCGCTCTCGATGTCGACGAGGTTAAAAGTGGTGGGGACGAGATCGAGGCCGGGAAGGATGGGTTTGCCGAGTTTATCCTGGACGACGTCGCGGACGATAATGTCTTTCAAGCTTTGTAGGCCCGGATCAAAGATGGAGTAAACAGCGCCCTTACCAGAGGAGTTGATTTCGTTCCATCGGTTGAGACGAAGGAGCCAGATGCTGGAGTTGGATTGCGTATCCAGATCAAAAAGGAGAACGCGCTTTCCCCGGCGGGTGAGGCAAGCGGCAACATTTACAATGAGTGAGGTTTTACCGACACCCCCCTTATAATTCAGGAAACTGATCTTACGTGCCATTGTGGATGGTAGTGATGAAATCGCCCTCGGGTGACGTGGGGAAGACGCAGAGCGGCGTTAAAAGTGCTTATTTAGTGGCGTAACACTGTAGAAACAAGTAATTTAGACATGTTTAAGGGACTTGAAAGGCAAGTGGCAAAGAAAAAGTATGGGCCAAGTTTGGCTCCCGGACGGCGAGAAAAGGTAAAAATTTCTGTCGCGGCATCAAAAGTTGGATAAACTGGCGCGCATGAAAGATTTATTTTACGAGACGCTAAAGACGACCCTTTCGGAAATCCGGGAGGCGGGGCTCTACAAGGAAGAACACGCGATCAGCGGTAGGCAAGGGGCGCATATCCGACTGGAGGACGGGCGGGAAGTTTTGAATTTCTGCGCGAACAATTACCTCGGGTTGGCAGACCACCCCTTAGTCGTGGAGGCGGTGCGCGAATCTCTCGAGGCGCACGGCTATGGAATGGCCAGCGTTCGTTTCATCTGCGGGACCCAGGATCAGCACCGCGCCCTCGAGGAGACCCTTTCCTCGTTTTTGGGGACGGAGTCGACGATCCTTTATCCTTCGTGTTTTGATGCGAACGGAGGGCTTTTTGAGACGCTCTTGACGGCGGAGGACGCGGTGATCAGCGACGCCCTGAACCATGCGAGCATCATTGACGGGATCCGCCTGTGCAAGGCCCGTCGTTTCCGCTACCGGAACAATGACCTAGAGGACTTGGAAGCGAAGCTGAAAGAGGCCGAGGCTGGGGGCGCGCGGTTCAAGTTGATTGCCACCGACGCCGTTTTTTCAATGGATGGGATCATCGCGGACTTGAAGGGGATTTGCGATCTCGCAGACCGCTACGGGGCCCTGGTGATGGTGGACGATTGCCATGGAGGCGGTTTCCTTGGCAAGGGCGGGCGGGGAACCCACGAGCACTGCGGGGTGATGGGGCGGATCGACCTAATCACCGGAACCCTCGGAAAGGCCTTTGGGGGAGCCAGTGGTGGTTTCACTTCGGGCCGAAAAGAGGCGGTGGATTTACTCCGCCAACGGTCTCGTCCCTACCTTTTCTCGAATACCCTCGCCCCGCCGATCGTCGCGGGATCCCTGAAGGTTTTTGAAATCCTGGAAAAGGACACCGCTTACCGGGACCGTTTAATGGCCAATACCGCCTATTTTCGGGCAGAGCTGGCGAAGACGGGCCTGAACCTACTCGAAGGGAGCCACCCGATCGTCCCGGTCATGTTGGGCGATGCCGCGCTCTCCCAAAAAGTTGCGGGTTTTCTGATGGAAAAAGGCATCTATGTCGTCGGATTTTATTATCCGGTCGTGCCGGAGGGCAGTGCGCGGATCCGGACGCAGGTATCGGCAGCGCACACCCGGGAGGATCTGGACCGGGTGGTGGGGGCTTTCGGGGAAGCGAAGGAGGCGTTTGCCCTTTAGCCTGGATCGTTCAGGGTGCCGGATTTGAAAAGGCGGCTTCCCATTCGGGAGGCCGAAAGCCGGTGAGGGCGACGCCGGGGCCGAGGACGAAGGGTCGTTTGACCAGATTGCCGTTTTTCCGGAGGAGAAGGAAGACTTCGGAAGGATCCATGTTGTCGAGGCGGTCCTTCAGGCCGGCTTCCCGGTAGTCCTGGCTGGAGGTATTGATCATTTTCCGGATCCGGCCTCCGAGGGCGTCGAGCATGTCCTGCAGCTCTTCGAGGGTGGGGGGTGTTTCGCGGATAGGGATCCGGGCGTAGGGGATCCCGCGCTGATCAAGCCACTGCCGGGCCTTCCGGCAGATGGAACATGGGGAATACTCGTAGAAGTTAAGTGCTTGTCGCGTGGTCATAGGCCAACTGGAATCGTTTCAACCCTTCTTCAAGGGTGGCCTGCGGGCAACCGAAATTGAGGCGAAGAAAGCCGGGGGTAGCAAATTGGGAACCGTCGCTGAGGCCGAGCCCGAACTCCTCAAAATGAGCGGCCGGGTGGTCAAGGCCGAGGGAGCGGACATCGATCCAAGCGAGGTAGGTGGCCTCGATGGGGTAGGTTTCGACATCGGGGCACTCCGCGCGGAGAAAGTCCTGAAGAATCTCCCGGTTACGGCGGAGCCGGGCGATGAGCTTCCGTCGCCAGGGATCTCCGCTGCGGTAGGCGGCCTCACATGCGGCGTATCCGAAGGCGTTGACTTCGGTGATGATGCCACGTGCAGCGCGGCGGAAGGCAGCCCGGAGCTGCGGGCTGGGAATGACGGCAAAGGCGCAGGCAAGCCCGGGGAGGTTGTAGGTCTTGCTTGGTGCATAGAGCGCGATGGTGCACTCCCGGGCGGCGTCGCCGAGACCGAGAAAGGGTTCGTGGCGGGTGTCCTCGGACAGGACCAGGTCACAGTGGATCTCATCGGCGGTAACGACGAGATCGTGCGCCCGGCAAAAGTCCAACAAGCGAAGGAGCTCGTTCTTTCGAAAGACCCGGCCGACCGGATTATGCGGGTTGCAGAGGAAGAAAACCTTCGTATTCGCGGTAACCGCCTTTTCCATGGCCGCCCAGTCGATCTCCCATTCGATGCCGGTCCAGCGGAGGGGAACCTTATGCAACACCCTGTCGGCATGCACGGGGGCGGTGAGAAAGGGCGGATAGATCGGAACATGGGTCATGACCTCGCCTTCAAAGGCTCGGCAGACCAGGTTCAGGGCGGGGACGAGACCGGGAAGCCAGACGATCTCTTTTTCTGCGATCTCGAGCCGGTGCATATCCCGGAGATAGGCACGGACCGAATCGAGGAGGGAAGGATAGGGGATGGTATATCCGTAAACTCCGTGCGCGACCCGGTCGGCCAACGCCTGTTGAACGGGTTCCGGGGAGGCAAAATCCATGTCCGCGACCCACATGGGGAGGACATCCCGATCGCCATATCTATCCCATTTTAAACTCCCGGTATGGGAACGATCCAATTCCTTTTCAAACATCTTGTCTCACGATGGGAATTCCGATCTCAACAGGTCAACGATCATTTCTATTCCGAAGCGCGCGGACGCTTCTTTGTTCTCGCTTCGGCCATGCGGCCACTGAGCTTTCCGGACCCGGCAATTTTCGAAACCGGAGAGACCGAAATAGACAAGACCGACCGGTTTATTGGCGGTGCCGCCCCCGGGGCCCGCGATGCCGGTTGTGCTTAAGGCGAGGTCGGATCCGAGGCGGTCGGCCGCATTTTTCGCCATGGCTTCGGCCACTTCTTCGGAGACGGCTCCGGCATCCTGAAGAAGGCCCAGGTCGATTCCCAATAATTCGCCTTTGAGAGCGTTCGAATAAGCGACCACGCCTCCAAGAAACCAGCTGCTGGAGCCGGGAACCTCGGTCAACCAGTGGGCAACGAGGCCTCCGGTGCAGCTTTCCGCAGTGCAAAGAGTGAGCCGGTGGTGTGTGAGGGAAGCGGCCAATTCAGCCACCATCGATTTCGCTGTATTCCTATTCATTCAACCGTCGCGTCATTAACTTCTACGAACACCACTGCCGCTGTATCGCGAAGGGAAGGCAGTTGAGCGTAGATCATGGGGACTCACTACTGAAATTTTTATTCTTTGGTATTGATTCATGATGAAAATAAGGTTCTCAATAATATTTTCCACCCAATGATCGGTGGATTTATCACCAGTAATCACGTATGAACATAGAAAGCGAACTCAAAACAATAGAACAAGAAGAGGCTAAGTTAGCCCAGCGGAAGAACGACCTCCTGACGAAGCAGAAAGAGGAAGAAGCGCTGCAGGCTAAACTGGAAAACCTGGTCCAAACCAGCGGATTTTTCTCACCGAAGGATCTCGTGGAAGCCCTTATTGAGAAATATAACCTTCGGGTTGGCAAACGGGGGCCGGCGACCAAGGGGAAGCGTCGCACCCGGACTAAGGTCACGAAGGAGCTTTGTGACGCAATTAAAAATGAGGTAAACGGTGGGACTTCGATGAACGCCGCATCCAGGAAATTCGAAGTCAGTTATGTCGTCGTTTCCAAAGTCATGAAGGGCAAATACGACAATCTCTAATTCCTGCATTCCGAAAAAATCTGAATAAAAAAAGGCGCGCGACCTACCCCTAAGTCGCGCGCCATTTTATTTCTACTTTATTCTGTTACCCCAAACTCCCATAAGGGAGCAGAAGTCAAGGATTCACAAGTATCCTTTTTTATTCAAGCGGAAATGGAGAAAAAAAGGAAAATTTTGTCGCAAGCTGGCTGAATGTGAAAGCCGATAAGGTTTTTGGGAAACTTGAAACTGTGGGACGGGTCGTTTTAAGTAAGAGCATGAAATCGAATTCAATTGAAGAGACGGGGGAGCCTGCAGGGGAGGATGCGCCAGTTTACGTGACCTATGTGGCGGGTGAGGAGGTCGCCACAGAGGTGATGAGCTATGGGGAGGCGGAGACGGAAATGCTCTTGAGTGGACCGGGATTCAACCTGACGAAGCAAAGCCAAACGATGCCAATGCGCAACCGTGGTCAGATCTGCAACGGATGTGGATTTTCGCAGCGGGATTTTGAGCGGCGTGGTCGGATGGGTTGCCCGGAATGCTACACGACATTTGATTTTCTGCTCCCTCCGATCCTGCAAAGGTTCCATCGTGGACGTCAGCACGTTGGAAAGGTTCCGACGCAGGAGCCGGTGGGTGTCGTGATGCGGAATCGTTTACACTATCTTGAGCGTGAAATGCAAAATGCGATTCGGAAGGAACAGTATGAGGATGCGGCGCGGATGCGCGACGAGATTTCCGAAATCCGGATGGCACCCGAATACCAGTTGTTGGAGGAGGAGATCAGCGATTATCCAGAAAATTGAGCACGTCCTCGGCCTGCCGGTCGGTTGAAGCGGAAGTATCCCTCCAGACGACAACCCCACCCTCAATAAGGAAAGCCTGGCGAGAGGCGAAACGCGCGGATCCGGAGATCCGGGAGGGAACACCGAAGGCTCCCATGACGCGGCCCTCCGGGTCCGGGATAAGGGGATAAGGGAGATCGAACTTGCGTGCAAACGCGGATTGGCTCGCCATCTCGTCTCCACTGACGCCGAAGATGCGGACTCCATGCTCCCGGAGGGCGGCATAAGCGTCCCGAAGGCTGCAGGCCTGGCGGGTGCAACCCGGGGTGTCGGCCTTGGGGTAGAAAAAGACCAAAACCTTGTCTTCGTAAAGTTGAAGGCCGAAGTTCACGGTCCTGCCCTCCTGGTCGGTCGTTTGGAGAGCGGGGGCGGGTTGGCCAACCTCGAGGGGGTCGGCATTCGCGAAGGAGGACATAAGGATGAGGACTAGCGTTACCGGAAGGAGGAATTTCATGTAGTAAACGATGCGTGGTAGGGGGGAAACTCAAGTCGGCGGCGGATTATTTCGCGAAGCGTCGCTGGTGAGCGGCGGCCACTTCGACATACTTTTCCGCCCAGCGCCGGAGGCCGGCGCGTTCCTTTGGGGAAAGGGAACGCCGAACCTTTGCGGGACTGCCGAAAGCGAGAGAACCGGGTGGGATCTCGGTCCCCCTGGTGACGAGGCTGTTGGCGCCGATAATGGATTCCTCACCGATAACGGAGTCATCGAGAAGGGTTGCCTGCATGCCGATCAGGCACCGGTCCCTAATAGTGCAAGCATGAATCATGGCGAGATGGCCGATGGTGACGTAATCACCGATGGAAACGCCGAAATCATCGGCGAGGTGGACGACGGCACCGTCCTGGATATTCGAGCCTGCGCCGATGGTGATGGAGTTGATGTCCCCGCGGAGGACAGCTCTGGGCCAGACGGAGGCTCTCGGTCCGATGGTGACATCCCCGATAACGGTTGCGGCGGGGTGAATAAAGGCCTCGGGATGGATTTTGGGAGGGGTGCCGAGGTACCGATCAAGCCTTTTGGATAATTCCATGAGTGGAGTTTATCCCGGAACCTTTCTCCTTGTGAATTCCTTTTGCGAATTTCTAGATAGAAGAACGGTATGGAGAAATCGGATGACCTGACCCTGAACAACGGTTTCTACCTCCACAATCCGATCGAGACGGCAACGGATACCCAAACCATCCTGGTTTGCGGTCCGGCCCGCGGGGGGACGACGATGGTGGCGGGAGTTTTGCGGCATCTCGGAGTGCCGATGGGGAGCCAGTTGACGCGGCATACGCACGAGGACATGGAATTGTTCAAGCCGTTGGAATCCGGAGACTGGGCCACCTTCAAAAACGGAGTAGCGCGACGAAACGAGCAGTATGCGGTGTGGGGGTGGAAGCGGCCGCAGGCGGTCCATCAGCTGGAAAAGATTGCTCCCTTGCTGCGGAATCCTCGATTCATTTTCCTGTTCCGGGATCCGGTTTCGGTGGCGAAGCGGAATACCATTACGGCGGAGGCGGATTTTTTCGATTCCCTGATCGGGGCGACCCACGCGATGCAGGATGCGGGAAATTTCATTCGGGAGACCGCGACGCCCTGCCTGCTGATATCCTATGAAAAGGCCATCCAGTCCCCGGCCCTGCTGGTGGAGATGATTCTCCGTTTTCTACATTTAAAGGCGAAGCGGAACCTTCGGCGAAACGCAATCCACTCCGTGCGTCCGGCGAACCCGGCCTACCGGAAAATGTTTTCAAGAGAGCAGGTCATGGGGCAGCTCGACGGGTTAACCCAAGGGCGGCTGACCGGCTGGGCGCGGAATCCCCGGCGGCGACGAGCGGTAAAATTGGAGCTTTGGTTAGACGGGAAATTTATCCGGACGTTCAAGGCCGACGTTTTCCGCAAGGACTTAAAAGCGCGCGGCTTTGGAAAAGGAAAGCATGCCTTCGTGGTGCCGGTTGAGGACCTGTTGGGTAAGGAAGAGCCCCACGTGATCGATATCCGGATCGCGAAGAGCATGGATTCGCTTTATGGAACGCCCTATGTTTACGACCCTCGCCCCTCTCAGCGGGAGTGAGAGACAAGGAATTCATGGAGGCAGGCGGCGAGCTTGGGGCCGATGCCCTCGACATCCTGCAATTGTTCGGGAGTGGCCTTCTTCAGGTTTTCGATCGATTTGAAATGGTCCATCAGCGCCTTGCGGCGGGTGGGACCGAGGCCCTGAAAATCATCGAGGATGGATTCGCGGATCTTCCTTGAACGCAGCTCAGCGTTGAAAGAGTTGGCAAAACGGTGGGCTTCGTCGCGGACGCGCTGGAGGAGGCGGAGGACGGGATCGTGGTGGCTGAGGTTGAGATCCTCCCGTCCATCGGAGAAGACGAGAGTCTCGCGTTTCTTGGCAAGGCCAAGAAGAGGTGGCGGTTGTAGGTCGAGGGCGAGAAAAGCCTTGAGGGCGGCGGAAACCTGTCCGCGTCCTCCGTCGATGACGATGAGGCCGGGAAAGGGTTTTCCCTCGTCGGCGAGGCGCCGGTAACGTCGGCCGACGACTTCCTCCATCGCCCGGAAATCATCATTTCCGACGAAGGAGCGGATCTTGAAGCGGCGATACAGCCTTTTATCCGGAACGGCATTGGAGAAATGAACCATGGAGGCGACGCAATAGGTGCCGCTGATGTGGGAGATGTCGAAGCACTCGATATGGCGGGGGAGGGCGGGGAGGGAGAGGGAGTCCTGGAGTGATTCAAGGAGGTGTTCGGAGTGGGAAATCGGGGCGGGATGATTCCGGGTGAACTTCCTCGTCCGGGAGATTGTTTTGCGGAGGGCGAGGACGGCATCCCGCAGCTCGGCGGCCTTTTCGTAGAGCCGGTTTTCGGCGGCTTCCTGCATCTCGGATTCGAGGTCGGCGATCCACTCGCGGGTTTTTCCCTCGAGGAAGGCGCAGGCGGCCTCGACCCAGTGATGATACTCCTCCTTTGGGACGCGATTGGGATGCCCGTAAATCTCCTGGCGGATATCATCATAAAGTTGGTAGGACCCGTCGGGGTTGGGGACGGGGTGCGAGTCGCCGAGGAGGATCCCGAATTTCTTGCGCATCTGGGCAAGGGTTTTTCGGAGGAGCCCGCTGCGGGCAAACGGCCCGAAATAGCGGGCTCCATCGTCCTTGCGATTCCGGACAAGGCGGAAGGTGGGCATCTCGGCCTGGACGTCGACCCGGACGAGAAGAAAGCGTTTGTCGTCGGTGAAATCGGTATTGTAGCGAGGCTTGTATTGCTTGATGAGCTTGCCTTCAAGGAGGAGGGCTTCGGCCTCACTCCTGACCTCAATGGTCGCAAAGTCATGGATGAGGGGAATCATGGATTGCACTTTGGGCTGAGCGAGGGTGAAGCGACGCGAGGGCTGAAAATAGGTGGAGACCCGCTTCTTCAGATTTTTGGCCTTCCCGACGTAGAGAACGGACCCGAGGCGATCCTTCATCAGGTAGACCCCCGGGGTGTGCGGGAGCTGCCGGACCTTTTCTTTGATGTGGGAGGAAACGGCGGTGCTCATAAGCAATACGTTACTGAAGATAACTTGCAGGGGGAGGTTTGCAATCAAGGGGTTTCGTCGATTGTTTGTTTTTCCGAGACAATGAAAAAAACTCCCAAATTAGAAATTATTAACCTTGGAGACGAGCTGTTGATGGGGATCCGGGAGAACGGCCACCTGGCCTATCTAGGTGACCAACTGACTCGCTTCGGGGTGGAAATTCGGAGCAATACGGTGATCCGGGATCATCCGGATGACATCCGGGAATTTTTCACGGAATCGTGGGTGCGCAGCGACATCGTGATCACGACCGGCGGACTAGGACCGACCCGGGATGACTTAACGCGGGAAACGGTGGCGGAAATCCTCGGGTTGCGGCTGGTTTTCGTTCCGGAAGTGAAAGCGGCGATCGAGGCCCGTTTCCGCCGGATGGGACGGGTGATGACGGATAACAACCTGAAGCAATGCTACCTTCCGGAGGGTGCGGAGATCCTCGAGAACGCCCTTGGCACGGCGCCCGGAATTTATCTGGAGAAGGACGGCAAGCTGCTGATCATGTTACCGGGACCGAGCCAGGAGCTGATCCCGATGTGGGAGCAAGTGGTTCTGCCGCGCTTGGCGGCGCGGGGAAACCTCCGGAACGCGGACGCGTATCTCCAGATTCGGACCTTTGGATTGGGCGAGAGCGCCCTTGAAGCAAAGCTGGGGCCGCTGGTGGACGCGCGGGCGGACATCCGGCTGTCCTTCTGTTTTCATCACGGGGTGGTGGATGTGCGCCTGAGCCCATCGGATCCGGAGACCTCCGCGGATATTGTAACGGAGTTCGGGGAGCAGTGCCGGGAGTTGTTAGGGGATGACTTTGTCTGCTTCGGTCACGATTCCCTGGCGAAGGTCGTCTTCGACCAGATGCGGGGTTTGGAGAAGACTCTGGCGCTTGCGGAGTCCTGTACGGGCGGGCTTCTATCGGATTCTTTCACGAACATCCCGGGGGCCTCGAAGATCTTTGCCGGTGGCGTGATCTGTTACAACAACGACGCGAAGATCCAGATGTTGGACGTCCCGGAATCGATTCTGCGGCAGCATGGGGCGGTCAGTGCGGAATGCGCGGTGGCGATGGTGACGGGTGCGGCGGAGCGTTTCAGTTCGGATTACGCTCTGAGCATTACGGGTTTTGCGGGACCGGGCGGGGGAACGCCGGAGAATCCGGTGGGAACGATTTACCTGGGACTGTTTTCGCAGGTCGGTGTTTGGTCCCGGAAATTGGTCTTCACGGGAGGGCGGGAAACGATCAAGCAGCGCGCGGTCAACGCAGCGCTGGACTGGATGCGGCGCAACCTGCAGAAATACCGGGTCGACGACTTCCTGGCGACGGTGCGATCCGGTTGACCGCAGGGCACTTGACCTGCAGGAGGAAGCAGATCAGCTTAGCCGAATGTCGAATCTGACCGTTATATGCGGGGAGGATGAGTTCCTCGTTCAGGAGCGTGGGAAGGCCCTCTTCGCGGAGTGGGTGAACTCAACAGGGGTGGATGAATATTCCCGGGAGGTCATCGACGGGCGGGTCGGGAACCAAGAAGAATTGGCGGCGACGTTGCAGCAGTTTCAAGCGGCGACCCAGACCTTGTCCTTGTTCGGAACGGAAAAGGTAGTCTGGTTTCGAGAGGTTTCCTTTCTCGGTGACACGGTCACGGGGCGCGCGAAAGGAACCCAGAAACTGCTCGAAGACCAGCTCAAGCCGTTGCTGGAGCAAGTGGAGGCGGGGGGCGTAAAGGTCCTTTTCACCGCCTTTCCGGTCGATCGTCGGCGCAGTTTTTTCAAATGGCTGCAAAAGCGGGGAACCTTTGAATACCTTAAGGGCGCGGGAGAAAAGGATCCTTCCGTGCTTTACAGCCTGATTCAGCGGGTCGAAGAAAGCACCCGAGTGGAAATGGAGCCGGAGGCCCGGGACCTCCTCATCGAGCGGGTGAGCGGGTCCGCACGGATGGTGCAGATTGAATCGGAGAAGCTGGCGAACTACGTCGGGTCCGAAGGGGGAGCGATCACCCCGGAGATGGTCAACGCGTTGGTGCCGCATTACGGCGACGCGAATTTTTTCGAAGCGGTGGAGGTTTTCTACCAGTTGAACCTTGGACGGGCTCTGCATGCCCTGGAGCGGCATTTTTTCACAAATTCCGACGCGCGGGGCCTTATCTCGAGTCTGCAGGGGCGGAACCGCCTGCTGATCCAACTGCGGGTATTGTTGGATGCGGGCCACTTGGAGGAGCGCATCCAAAAGAACCGGTTATCGCGGGCGGAGGCAGAGTTTTCGGAGCTGTTCACGGGGGTCAACGGAAAGACGGGGTTCAATATCTTCTCCCAGAATCCCTACTATCTGTCGCGGTTGTCTCGAGCGGCGGGGCGCTTGTCGCTGAAACGCCTGATCGATTATCAAGAGGCCTTTCTCGATGCCTTCGAGCAATGCCTGCAGCGGCCCCGTGACCAGGAAGGGGTGATGCGCGAAATTTTTGTGCGTTGCCTGAGCTGATTTTTTCATGGAATTCAGCAGGGGCATGGGGCAAAATGGCGGTTTTTCCTGACGCATGGATGTCATCCCCAATGTTCTCGCACAGCGCTACGCCACCCCGGCAATGCGGGCAATCTGGTCCCCGGAAGGCAAGGTTCGCCTGGAGCGCGACTTCTGGATTGCGGTCCTGAAGGCCCAGCAGATAGCTGGACTCGACATACCGGAGGGATCGATCGCGGCCTATGAACGCGCTCGGGACAAGATCGACCTGGAGGACATCGAGCGACGGGAGCGACGGACGCGGCATGATGTGAAAGCCCGGATTGAGTCCTACAACGACCTGGCGGGTCACCAGGAAATTCACAAAGGATTAACAAGCAGGGACTTGACGGAAAATGTGGAACAGTTGCAGGTCTACCGCTCCCTGCAGTTGATCCGTCTGAAGGGAGTGGCGGCACTTCACCGTCTGGCGGAACGATCCCAAGAGTGGCGGGAAGTCTTGCTGGCGGGTCGAACCCATAACGTACCGGCGCAAGCCACAACGATGGGAAAGCGGGTAGCGATGTTCGGAGAGGAGCTTTTGCGCGCCTTGGAGGCGCTGGAGGCGATATTAGCGTGCTACCCGGTGCGGGGCTTGAAAGGGGCGGTCGGGACCCAGTTGGACCCGATCCGCCTGCTTGGTGGGGATGCCGACCGTGCCCGGGAGCTGGAACGGGATGTGATGAACCACCTGGGGATGCCGGATATGCTGGAGGCGGTGGGGCAAGTCTACCCCCGGTCTTTGGACTTCGAGGTGCTGTCTGCTCTCGTTCAGCTGGGGAGCGGGCCGTCGAGCTTTGCAAAAACCCTCCGCCTGATGGCGGGGCACGAACTGGGCAGCGAGGGATTCGCCGCCGGCCAGGTCGGGTCCAGTGCGATGCCGCATAAAATGAATAGCCGGAGCTGCGAGCGGATCAATGGCCTGCTCACGGTGCTGAAGGGCTATCTGGGGATGGCGGAAGGGCTCGTGGGAGACCAGTGGAACGAGGGTGATGTGAGTTGCTCGGTCGTTCGGCGGGTCTGCCTGCCCGATGCGTTTTTCGCGATCGATGGTCTGTTTGAGACCTTCATCACGGTGCTGGAGCAGATGGAGATTTATCCCGCGATGATCGAGGCGGAAAATCGGCAGAATTTCCCCTACTTGATCACGACGGCGGTCTTGATGGAGGCGGTGAAAGCGGGAGTCGGGCGTGAGACGGCCCACGAGGTGATCAAGCGCCACGCTCTTGAGACAGTGCGCGAATGGCGCGCGGGAAGCCTTCGAGACAACAACTTGATCGAACGCCTCGCAGGGGATCCCGACCTCGGGTTGAGCCGGAAGCGCCTGGAGGAGATCCTGGCGGAAGCACGTTCTTCAGTGGGGGCGGCACGGGATCAGGTGGACCGTTTCCGGAAGCGCTGCAAGCCCCTCTTCGAGCAGTATCCTGAGGCGGTAGACTTCCTTCCTGGGGCCATTCTCTAATCGGGAACTCCAGAGCCTGCCACCAGTTTAAATTTTTGGCTTTAGGGTTGCCATTTAACGTGGCGCGACCAAAAAGTGATGGTTTCATCTTGTTAACTACCTATGCCAGAAAAACTTGCAGGAAACGTCTTGGTGGCCCAATCCGGGGGGCCCACCGCAGTTATTAATTCGAGCCTTGCTGGGGTGATTACGGAGGCGCTGAACCACGAAGAAATTGAAGAAATCTATGGCAGCCTAAACGGGATCCTCGGCGTATTGCAGGAAGAGCTGATCGATCTGGCGGAGGAGTCCCAGCAAACGATCCGCGCGCTGCGGCACACGCCGGGATCAGCCCTCGGGACCTGCCGATACAAGCTCCGGCAGCAGGAAGATTTTGACCGCATTCTCGAGGTCTTCAAGGCGCACAACATTCGGTATTTTTTTTATATTGGAGGGAATGATTCGCAGGATACGGCGGACACGATTTCCAAGCGCGCCCAGGAGGTGGGCTATGATCTGCGGGTGATCGGGATTCCGAAGACCGTCGACAACGACCTGGTCGTGACGGATCACTGCCCGGGCTATGGAAGCGTCGTAAAGTATATCGCGACGACGGTCCGGGAGATCGCTTGCGACAGTGAAGGGATGGGCCAGCACGACCTCGTACAAATCGTGGAGGTAATGGGGCGGAGCGCAGGCTGGATTGCCGCAGGGGCGACCCTTGCGAAGCGCCGGGAGATGCCGTCCGACCCGCCGCACCTTATCTACCTTCCGGAGGTGGCCTTTTCCCCCGAAAAGCTGATCGAGGATATACGCCGGGTGCTGAAGAAGGAGCGTTACTGCCTCATTGTCGTGGGTGAGGGACTGGTCGACGGCGACGGAAACTACGTAACCTCCGCCAGCAATACCGATTCTTTTGGACACGTCCAGCTGGGCGGCGTGGCGGACTACCTGCAGTCCCTGATTGAGGAGCGCCTTGAGGTAAAAGTGCGCACGAACAAGCTGGGCTACGCCCAACGTGCGGCGGCCCACTGCTCTTCGCTTGCCGACAACAAGGAAGCCTTCTTGGCGGGCCAGTCGGCAGTTCGCGCTGCGATCGACGGGGAGACGGATAAAATGGTCACCCTGATTCGCGGGGATTCCGATCTCTACACCTGCGAAACTGGGCTCACCCCACTCTCGGATATCGCCAACGGGGTGAAGCCGCTTCCCGAAAGTTGGATCAATGAGGACGGGGTTTCGATGAATTACCAGTATGTAAAATACGCACTTCCCCTCATCCAGGGTGAGGTCGAGGTCCCCTACGATAACGGAATCCCGAAATTCTGCGAGCTTATGAAAGAACGGGTGTCGCGGGAGCTGGATTCCTATACAGTTTCCTGAGAACGAATCACTCTTTTTCACCGGGCGGCGCTCATGGGTGAAATGAAACTTTTCCCGTTGAGGGCGGTTTAAGAAGTTTGATTCTTGTTCTCCCTACTTAGGGACATATAGACTTAAAGAAGTAATGCTCCGCCACCGGCAACCACACTCGCGCTTCTTGACAAGCGGCCTCCTTTTTCTGTTCGCCGGATGGATGACGCCCACCTATGGGCAGCCGGTCATGGTGGAGTCCCTCCTCGAGAATTCCCCTTTTCTTCCACCCCAGACCCAGGCCTCCCAGCGTCCGATGAAGGGAAAGCCGACGAAAAACCCGATAACCGAACAACTGGAGTTCCGCGGCCTGATGGAGTATGGGGGCGAATACCTTTTTTCTATCTTCGACCGGGAGCGGAAATCGAGCCGGTGGATGGAGATCAACCGTTCGCCTGCCGAGCTGGACTATCAGCTGATCGAGTACCTTCCCGGAGAAAACCGGGTGCGGATCCAGTGGGGAGATCATGAGGCCCTCCTGGAATTGATCACGACTTCGAACCGCGGCCTCCTCAAGCCGGTGAGCGGCAACCTGATGGCCTCCGATTATTTTGACACGCCGGCTCCCCCTCCTACGGTAAAGCCCCCGAAGAACGCGCCGCCGCCTCCTCCACTGAGCGCTCCTCCTCCGGGGCCGCCACCCGAGGTGCCAACCGAGGTCCTCGAACGATTTGAAAAAATGATCGCGGAACGGGAATCGCTTGAAAGTGGCGGTTTTGTCGGTGGAATTTCCGGATCCGCCCCCTCCGCACCTCCCTCTTCCGGCCTGCGGGGACTGCCCGCAGTGTCTCCGTCCCCCTCCTCCGGCCCCGGTGGCGGAAACGGGTCCGGCGGCGACGGGAACACAGGCGGAGGCTCCAATCCGCTCCCGGGGATCCAGATTCCCGATATTCCGGGGATTCGGCCGGGGCAGGGTCCGCCAACGCCCCCTCCGAATATCGTGATTCCGGAAATTCCCGATTTTCCTCAAGAAAATGATTCCTGAAAGGAAGCAAACTCCAAGGCACAAGTTTGTTGAGTTTTTTACGGAGATGTTTCGGGGAAGAATAAATGCGTCAAAACTGTAACAATTGTTACAGTTTCTCCATTTTGTTAAAACTCCGTGAAGGGCCGGTATTTTCATTGCTGATGGAGAATGGATCTCTTTCCGTGAGGGTGTTTGCTGATTGACTTATGATTTTTTTTAGACCGATTAGACTCAGATTCTTTCTGGGTTGGTTACTATTCTGGGCTTGTTTTGTAATAGCAGCCCCAGCACAGAATGAGGACACATCCGTTGATGAGCCGGAGGAAGTCTCATCTTCACTCGAAGAGGAGTTTTACAAGGATCCGGCAATCCTCAGCGGTGTGGTTGTTGATCCCGCCCTCGGAAAGCGTATCAACGGAGCGATAATACGGATCGAAAATACTAACTTTATCGCCTTCTCAGATCTCAATGGGGACTTCACCATTCGAGACATCCCGGAAGGGGAATACACGATTCGGGTGGAATGCTCCGGATTCCAGACAACGATCATCGAAGAGGTTGTGCTTCTGTCCGGGGAGCTGTCGGAAGTTGAAATCGGACTAGGAATAGAAAATGCGTCCCTACAGGAACTTGAGGCCTTTGTCGTTTCATTCGACGATGTGCAGACAGGTGATCTTCTTCTGTTAGCAGATCGCCAGGAATCGTCCACCCTGAGCGACGCCATTGGAGAGGACAGTTTTTCCAGATTCGGTTTGGGCGATGCGGCCGAAGCCATGACCAAGGTAACCGGTGCCTCGATTGTGGACGGCAAATACATGGTGATCCGAGGATTGGGCGAACGCTACACGAACACGCTCTTAAACGGTTTCGGCGTAGCGAGCGCGGATCCCGACAGGCGCGCCGTGCAAATGGATCAATTTCCATCTGATGTTTTAGAAAGTATTGTGGTCTCAAAATCGTTCACTCCGGATCAACCCGGCGCGTTTTCGGGGGGCAGCGTGAATATGAAGACCAAATCATTTCCGGATAAGTTCTTTTTTAAAACGGGCGTCTCCGTCTCGATGAATACCAATGTGTTTAATGAACCTACTCTTAACATTCCGAGTGGGAGCGATTTCTGGAAGGGGGAGGATGGAGGCTATCGCGACCTGCCGAACGATTTTCCCGAGGAAATCAATAACACGCTCACGGCTTCAAGGGCTCGTCTCCTTGCCAGACAAGGGGATTTCACAGTTGCGGAGGAACTCGACGCCTTCTCCAACTCCTTTCAAAACGAAGGTTTTTACCCTGTTGAGGATGAGGGTGGATTCGATTATGGGACAAATTTCTCGGTGGGCGACCAAATCATTTTCAATGAGAAACAATCGCTGGGCTATATCTTAAGTGGTAACTACAACCGCAGCGAATCCCATTTTACGGACGGCATCACTGGGCGGTATTCCCAAGGGAGCGTAGATATTACCGCTCCCAACTTTGTTGATTTAACCCGTCTGTTTACCCCAAACACAGAAGAGTATAATTTTTCCCAATTCATTGAAGCGGGAGCAGAGCCCCCCGGCGGTTTACCCGAATTTGGCGTTACCAGAACGATTTACTCTGTAAATTGGAGCATCTTCGGGCAGTTGGCCTTCAAATTTAATCCCCAGCATCAGATCACGGGGCGTTTTTTCCATAACCAGAGTGCGGAGGACAGTGTGAAACGGGGGGTAGGGGAAGCAGTGCGGTCGGACAGCGGAGGAGAATTTCGTGAATCCCATGACCAATTATTTACCGAGCGTGGAATTTCCTCCGCTCAACTCGAGGGCCAAAGTCAATTTTCATTTGACGGGAATGATCTCGGGATGAAATGGCGGCTAGGTTACAGCAAGAGTACTCAGGACCAGCCAGATTTTCGATCACTTGAGTTCAAGTATAGCTTTGTCCTTGAGGATTACGATCCTTCTGGAACTTTTAATAACCGTTTTTCCCGATCACTGGAGGAAGACAACACTGAATTTGGGATAGATTTCGACCTGGATATCAACCAATTATCCGGGCCAGAGGGAAACTTTGTCTTCAAGTTCGGGGGAATGATCTCAGATGGCAGTCGAGTCAATCGTGAGCGACAGTTTCAAACAAACTTTGGAAACGTTACCACGCTGGATCGTATTCTTGCCGTCCCCAACCCTGTTGGAATCACCGAGCGAACCGATGACAGTGTCACTTTCGGGACTTGGATGAGGGAAACTTCTGCCAGTTTGAATTATGACGGCACGCAGGAAATTTGGGCCGCCTACGGCATGGTAGATTGGAAGATCAATTCGCGTTGGCGGGTGGTCGGGGGCATGCGCCTGGAGCATACCTTCCTGGAAACAGACCCTATCCAAATCGACAACCCTGATTTCACTGGATCGATTGATCAAGACGACTCCTTGCCCGCCCTCAGTGTGGTTTTTTCGCCTACGGAAAAGATGAACTTCCGGCTGGCTTACGGAAAAACCATTGCCCGCCCGACTTATCGCGAGCAGGCTGGCGTCAACCTCTTTGAACCGTTCACGGAAGAGTTCATCTCGGGCAATCCTCAGATCAAGATTTCCGAAATAAACAACTATGATTTTCGTTGGGAATGGTATCCGAAGGCCGGGGATTTGTTCGCGGTGAGCCTCTTTTATAAAGAATTGACGAATCCCATTGAAGTTGCGTTTTCCCAAGGGTTCAACGCGCCACAAAATCTTGAGAGCGGTACCGTTTTTGGAGTCGAATTCGAAGCGCGCGCTTATCTCGACTATATCCACGAAGCGTTGAAAAATGTTTCGGTGTCGACCAATTTTTCCTGGACCGAGTCGGAGGTGGACATCCCTGAATCCGAGCTGACTCTAATTCGGCAATTTGATCCCGATGCAGAGGACACCCGAGAGTTGTTTGGTCAATCTCCCTATCTGTTCAACTTCGATATTTCCTATGAGATGCCGTTTTGGGATGCGAATACCGCTCTCTCCTACAATATCTTCGGCGAACGTCTTGCCCTCGTCACCACGGGTGTATTACCCGATGTTTTTGAACAGCCACGGGAAACGTTGAATTTTTTCTTCAGCAAAAAATTTGGGGATGCATGGACCGTAAAATTTTCCGCCAAAAACTTGCTTGATCCCGACTACGAGGAGTCTTTTGGAGCAAACGGAAAGACCTTTATCTACGAAGGAAGGACTAGTGGGCGGTCCTTTGGGTTCAGCTTCTCCTATGAAATTTAACGGTAAGATTTATCAGACCTAATCAAAATACCCTATCAACAGTAGCCAAATACATGAATACGAAAAAAATCCTAATGCTGGTTGTTGCTGGTGCGAGTTTGTTATCGGCGTCGCTGCACGCGGCTGATATCGAAGTTTCCGCCAACATCACCGAAGACACGACGTGGACGAATGACAACGTCTACTTTCTGGAAACCAAGGTCTTTGTCACAGAGGGTGCCACGCTTACAATTGAGCCGGGCACCGTGATCAAGGGTCGGGAATCGACCGGAGATGAAGCCACAGCTCTCATCATCACGCGAGGTTCCAAAATCATGGCGGAGGGCACCAAAAGCCAGCCGATCATCTTCACTTCCGAACTCGATGATTTGACCGGAGCGGTGTCGTTTGAGGATGTCGGTCTCTGGGGAGGAGTCGTTGTTCTCGGGAACGCTCCCATTAATTCTCGGGCGGACAGCGAGCCAGCTGGCGATCCTGCCGAAGACCAAGTTGAGGGGATCGCCCTGGGCGGTATCGACCCCGAGTTGGCAACCTTCGGTGGCACGGAACCCAATGACGATTCCGGCGTGATGCGCTACATCTCCATCCGACACGGCGGGGCCCGTATCGGTGGCGACAACGAAATTAACGGTCTCACGCTCGGCGGCGTTGGTGATGCTACCACCGTGGAATTTATTGAAGTATTTGCCAACAAAGACGATGGCATGGAAATTTTCGGTGGCACGGTGAATGTAAAATACTTTGCTGGTTTGTTCGGGGCCGATGACGGCCTTGACTTAGACCAAGGCTGGGTTGGCTCCGCTCAATATGTTTTTGTGATCGGTGCCGATATTACCGATGACCGTGCCGACAAGGGCGGTGAGTGGGATGGTGCAACCTCGCCAAAGGACGCCACTCCGGTTTCCGACTACGTTGTGGCCAACGCCACCATGATTGGTATCGGCAATTCGTTACAACCAGACGAAAGTGCGGGTCGCGACAACACCGCGCTGAACATCCGCGACACGGTAAAACTTGGCCTTTACAATAGTGTGTTTACCGAGTTCGCGAAAGGCTACGATATCGAGAACGATATTTTTGGTCCGACATCAGGGGATGATACGGTCCTCGGCACGACGGTGTCTTTTCCGGAAGAATTTGGCTTTTTCAATAACATTTTTTGGAGCCACATTTCCGAGAACAACGACGCTGACGGACTCAACGGTCGTCCGGACGGATTATTCGATGCGACTCAGTTTTTTGACAGCGACACCTACGACAACCGCATTGTCAATCCCGGCCTTATTAGCATTGCTCGGGAAAAGAACAGCAATGGCTTAGACCCGCGGCCTGCTGCCGGCTCTGCTGCTTCCTTCGGAGCACGTGCCCTGCCTGAAGACCGACCGGAGTTAATGCAGACCTCTTATCTTGGAGCTTTTGCTCCGGAAGGTCCAACTTGGCTGAGCGGCTGGTCAGTCCTTGAAGAACAAGGCATTCTGGTAGAGATGATGGAGCTTGAAGACAACGAGCTGTTGAATATTTCGACGCGTGTTTTTGTCAGTGATACGACTTTTGGCAGCCGCGCGGTTGCCAGTGTGATCGTTGGTGGCACGGAGCCGATAACGGTCGTTTTCCGCGGGCGGTCCACGACCGTAAATGTGGATGAAGACAAAGTAGCGGATCCCCGGATCACCGTCGTGCAGGTAGATGAAGGTGAAATTGGCAGCAATGACAACTTCGCCGATGCGGCCAATCTTGATCTGTTGACGGGAACCGACCTTGATCCCGCCAATGTTGGCGAAGATGGAATGGCTCCCGAGGAAGCGCTCTTCATCGGAATTGACTTGGCTCCGGGTGCCTACTCCGTTCGTTTGGAAGGTAGTGACACAACGGACACGGGAATCGGAATCGTAGAGGCTTTTGCGGTTCGCAACTAAGCCCTAACAGTTCCCGTTTGTAAAAAACTTCAAAAGTCCTCCCGCTTCGGCGGGGGGGCTTTTTTTTTGCCTTTTGTGCGGAAGGGCTCCCAACATTCGTGGATGGATGTAGCTCGCAAGGTGGGGGTGTTCGGGTTGGCGAAATCGGGAACGACGGCTCTGCTGTATCTGCTGCGCAACTCCTGGCCGGAGGGACGTCGGCTACGGGTCCTGTTCGAACCCCGGGAGTGGGATCCAGTGGGACGGGACTTGAAGCAGGATTTCCTTGTCAAGGTGTTGGTGGGTCCGCCCGGCTATGCGGACTTTCGATCTTTCGCCGAATTCAGTCCGAAGTTTCTGATCGTTCGTGACCCGCGGGACGCCCTCGTGAGCGCGGTGTTGTATAACTTTTTTGAATTTCCGGCGGAGACGTCGCCCGGGGATTTAAAAACCTACCTGGAATTGGTGGAGCGCAAGGTGGAGGATCCGTCTTCGGTCCGGTTCCGGGAGATTGCGCGCGCGATGCTGCGGGGGATGTTCCCCGAACGGGCGAGGGATGCCGAATATCCTCCTGAGGGCCGGGTCCGGCAGTTAATCTTGGATGGCTGTGGGTGGCAGAACCGTTTTCTGGAGGAGCTGCCGGATGTGGTTCCGATTCGCTATGAGGGGCTGGTGAAGGGTGAGCTGGAGCCGCTCGAGAGGTTCTTTGATTTTCCCCTGGAGGGTGCGGCGGAGGTGGAGGGCGCGCACGAGCGAGTGGTCCGCACGAAGGGATCGGGAGAATGGCGCAAATGGTTCACGCCGGAGGACCACGCCTTCTTTTCGGAAGCGGTTTCGGATTACCTGCGGGAGTGGGGCTATGCGACGGACTACGACCCGGACCGGCGTCCGATTTCACGCAAGACAAGCGTAGACTACCTGGCGGATTTACAGCAGCGAAGGAGGGAACGGATTCAACGGCAGCAAGGGGGTGCCGATCAGGAGGCCGGGTAAAGCCGTTTTTCGTAGTGGGACCAAAGCGGGTTATTGCGGCGGATCGTCTTGATCTCGGTGTCGTCGAAGGTTGGATTCCAATCGGGCACGGGTAGGGAGGTCTTAAAGAAGGGGTCTCCTTCAATTGCGGCGATTTCCGACGGTTTCAGTTCCAGATATCGGGAAAGGGAGGCGAGCAGGTCCGGCTTCAGGAATTCCATCCGGATCCAGCCCTCGATGATGCGATCGAGAAATTCGCGGAGGAGGGCATCCCCGGGCTCATAGGACCAACGGGTCTTCTCGGAGTTGAGGGCGAAAAAAGGGATCAATCCCCGCCTGAGTTGTTTCTCGTCGACGGTGAGGCCGATCTGTCGGTAAAAATGGGCATGGTAGCTGACAAGCCAGGATCCGAGCCTCCGGAATGAAATAAGGGCGGCCTTTTGGCGAAGGTTCAACTCCGGCTCCTCGGTTTCCCTCCGGTGAAAGTAGTGGTGTTTCCGACCGTCTTGGGGGGAATCGATATGGAGGCGGTGAGACGGTCCTAGGTGTCCACAAAGATGGAGAATGGCATCCCCGCCGGTCTTCCCGGGATGGCCGATTACGAAGGCTTTTCCGATAACCATGGGGGGAAGAGCAACCGCCTCGGTGCCCAGTAGTGCAAGGTTACGGAGGGAAGGCCTCTAAAAATCGGCGATAAAGGCCTCGGCGATGCCGATCCCCTCGCCGTCGGGATCCGAGTCGGAATTTCTCAAGCGGACAGTGTAGGCACCGGGCTCAAGATTCAAGGCGACGATGATGGCCTCGTTGTCCTGAATACCGGCGGGAATAAAGGAGGTGCCGGTGATCAGGTCGAGGTTTTCCGTTTGCTGGTAGCTGTCGTTGGAGGCGATGACGCCGGTTCCGATCTGAACTAGCTCGATAAAGGGATCGGGGAGCTTGGTGACCCCGTCTGGAAGATTGATGGAGGGCCCGCGCCCACGACAGACGATGGAGGTGAATCCGGGGCCAACAATAATAAAGTTGGTGTTCATGGATTCCTGCGTCCCGGAGCCGACAGGGCCGCGGGTGGAGATATTGGACAGCTCGATGGCAGGTTCGGTATCGGGCTCGGAGGCAGCGTCTTCAAAGTAGGCGAAGGCCTCCACTTGGCCGACGCCACGGGAATCAGTGTCGCTGCGGACGCGTGCGGAGAAAGGTCCGGGAACAAGGTCGAGGGTGGTGGCAATGGCTTCGTTGGCTTGGATGTTGTTCGGGACAAGGAAAGTGCCGTCGATGAGGTCGGACTGGTCGTCCTCCTCGTAGTTTTCATTGCTTTTGAGGATGCCGATACCGGGCTGAACGACCTCGAGGAGGGGGTCAGTTACTTTGGGCACGCCTTCAACAACATTTAGTGAGGGTCCGCGTCCGCGCCAGACCACGGTTTGGGACTCGGCATCGGAGCCCGCAATAATCACGCTGGCATTGATAATACCGAAGTTCTGCTCATTGAGGACGTAGTTCTCGTTGTCGATGAGGGCGCGAGTGGAAATGTTCTGGAAAATAGCCCAAGTTTCCGGGGCTTCACCGGGATCGGTATCCGGAGGGGAATCCGGAGTGGTATCCGGCGGTTCACTGGGAGGGGTTTCGGAGGGTGGGGGGTCTGGTGTGAAATCCGGCTCCTGAGCGCGAAGGGAAAGGGAAAGTGTTAGAAATCCAGCCAAGGCCAGAATTAGGGAGAGGTTGCGTGGTTTCATTGGCTGTTGGTTTAAACGGGGTAAAAGGGAAAAAGTTTCAAACCGGAAGGATTCTAATTTTCTAAAGTAGAACCCAACTGTCAAAGCCAAAGGTTAGTGGAGAATCGGCCTGATACGCGATTTGAGCTTGTGAAGGTAAGCATGGATAACGACGTCTTTTTCCTCCCGGAAGGCGCCCTCATTTTCGAGGGTTTGCGCCCGCTTCTGATAGCGACCGGACTGTTGCATCATGGGAATTTTTCGTTTCCGAAAGAAGCGCTCTGTGCGGAACATGTAATGGTTGATGCGAAGGACATCCCAGCGCGGGGGCGCCGAATGCGGGCCGGTGATGGGTTGGTGATCGGTGTTCACGGCGAGGCGGCCGTCCCGGTAGGCGCAATTGTGTTGGGTTTCCACGCGAACGACTTCCTCTGGTTGAACGATCGATTTGATGTGGGCATTGCCGGGGTGGGCGGAGTGGCGTTTCCAGGTGAGTTTTTCGATGAGGCACTCCCCGGGGTGGAGATCGTGGACACCCGAGGTGCCGAAGACCTGCCAGTTGACCCCGACGGCGGGGTAATCGGAATAGGATAGGAGGACTTCGGGGACCGGCCTGCGATCGGGGGCAAAAAGAAATTCATCGCAGTCGAGAATGGCCAACCAGTCAAAGCGGCCTCGGGCTTTCGCGATGGCATCCTCGTAGGCGGCGAGCTGAGCGAGATGAAAATTTTCCGGACCCCGCGGATTGGGCCAGGGGAGGTAATCCGCGACGCCGGTCCGAAGGTAAGGCCGGAGGACTTCCTCCGGGCCGTCCCCACTGCCGTTGTCGTAAATGAGGAATCCCTCGAATCCGACAAGCCGGTGGAATTCAATCCACTCCCGAAGAAAATCCGCTTCATTGGTGATAAAGCAGGCGACACCGCAGCGGACGCGGGAACTCTTCAAAGGAGACGTCATTCCTGATGAAAGGATGCGTTTCCGTCAGCGCTGTCAACGCCCGGCGGTTCCACCGTCGAACCCCTTGAGGGGTTCTCATCCCCGGAACGTTGAATGGTTGGAGGGGAGCGTCTGGCTTTTTTGGGCTGGTGGGGCAGGATGGCGTCCCGTAGGGGATTGGGTCCGGCTGAAGCCGGAATTCTTCGAATCGGCCTTGGAAGGCCGCCCCATCGGCTCGCGGCAATTCGCTATCGCGAAGGCTCGCCGTCGAACCCCTTGAGGGGTTCTCATCCCCGGAACGTTGAATGGGTGGAGGGGAGCGTCTGGCTTTTTTCGGCCGATGGGGGAGGATGGCGTCCCGTAGGGGATTGGGTCCGGCTGAAGCCGGAATTCTTCGAATCGGCCTTGGAAGGCCGCCCCATCGGCTCGCGGCAATTCGCTATCGCGAAGGCTCGCCGTCGAACCCCTTGAGGGGTTCTCATCCCCGGAACGTTGAATGGGTGGAGGGGAGCTTTTGGCTTTTTTGGGCTGGTGGGGCAGGATGGCGTCCCGTAGGGGATTCGAACCCCTGTTGCTGGGATGAAAACCCAGTGTCCTAGGCCTGGCTAGACGAACGGGACTGCAACAAGACGCTACAACCTAGCCGGAGACTTGGGGGTAGCAAGCCTTTTTTTAATTCTTTGGATAGGTTCGTAGCCAAGGTTTGACTTTGCAGGGGAGGGCCGGTGTGGCATGCTATTTCGATGTGTAACGGAGCTTATTGGCGGGATCAAATTGAGGGCCACCTGGAAAGCACAGTGCTGGAGATAAACCTTCCTTATCCGCGTTGGCGGAGCGGAAAAGTTCGGGAGGTATTCGACCTGGGTGAAACCCTACTGATCGTGGCGTCGGACCGGATCTCGGCGTTCGACGTGATCATGGGGCAAGGGATTCCAGGGAAAGGCGTAATCCTGACGCAATTAAGCCGATTCTGGTTCTGGATGGCGGGATCCTGGGGGCTGGTGCCCGATCACCTGGTTCCGAATCAGGATGAGGCGCTGGCGGAAGTGCTGCAGGGACGGGAGGAGTACTGGTGGAGAAGCATGCTGGTTCGAAAGCTGGAGCCGATCCCAATGGAGGCGGTCGTCCGCGGCTACCTCGCGGGCAGCGGATGGAAAGCCTATCGGAAAACAGGGCGACTCTTCGACCGCGAGGTGCCGGCTGGTCTGAGCGAAGCGGACGCGCTCCCGGAGGCCCTCTTCACCCCGTCCTCGAAGGCGGAGTCGGGTCACGATGAAGCGCTGAGCCATCGTGAGGCGGAAGTCTTGGTAGGGTCGGACACATTCCACTTTCTTAAAGAAACCAGTCTAAAATTGTATGCGGAGGCGCAGAAGGTCGCGCGAAAAGCGGGGATTTTGTTGGCGGACACGAAGTTCGAGTTCGGGAAAACCCCTGACGGAGCCATCTTCCTGATGGATGAGATTTTCACCCCAGATTCCTCCCGTTATTGGCCGGTCGATCGCTACCGCCCGGGGCGGAGCCAGCCCAGCTTCGACAAGCAGTATGTCCGGGATTTTCTGGAAGGTTGTGTTTGGGACAAGCAGCCTCCTCCCCCTCCGCTCACTGCGGAGATTATCGAGGGGACTCGGGAGCGCTACCGAACGGCCTACGAGCGCCTGACCGCAACCGCCGATCCGACCGGCTTGAGCTGATGGCGTCGGGAGACCATGCCGGATATGCGATCCTGCGGGAAGCCCCGGACCCGGGTGGGGCGGGCTTTTACCTCGTCCTCGGGGCACCCCGCGGCGGGACGACCTTGGTGGCGCTTGCGTTGGCCCGGCTCGGCGTTTTCATGGGGGAGAAGTTGCCGTTCACGGTGGAGGACCCCTTTTTGGCAAATATGGTCCTGGAAAGGGATTGGGAGCAGCTCGGTCCGGCCCTCCGAAACCGGGTGGACAACTGTGCCCGAACGGGTTGGAAGTTTCCGCAGTTCCTTCATCACGGGGAGGCGTATTCGCTCCTGCCTTCATCGACGCGGCTGCTGCTGGTATTCCGGGATGTGGCGGCAACGGCGATCCGGGGAACGCAGGCGAATGCCACCGCTTTTCGTGACGAGGCGCAAGGAGCGCTCCGCTATCACCAGAGGATGCTGGAGCTGCTCGAGGAAAGCCCCTTCCCGGCACTCGTCCTCTCTTACGAGAAGCTGTTGTTGCGTCCAGACCTTTTGGCGGAGGGGATGGGACGGTTCACGGGGATCCGAAAACCCGAACTGCTTGCCCGGGTCACGGGGGTGGTGCAGCCGTCTCCTTCGGTTTACCGAAAACGGGACAGCGAAGCGAAACGGAAAGCCCGGAGCGCGGGTCTCGCGGGATGCATCGATTCCTGCGATGGGGGAGAAATCCGCGGCTGGTCGTTTCTGCGTGCGGATCCGGAGCGGGTTCGAGAACTGGAGTTTCGCTTTGAGTCCGGTCCGGTGCGAAGGGCCTGGGCGGACCTGCCCCGACCGGACCTGAAGGAGGCCGGTGTGCATCCGACGGGGAATTGCGGCTTCCAGCTGGATCTGGGGTTGGAAGACCGGCCGCTGCCAGGGGAATATATCGGGGTGACGGACGCCGAGATCGGAATCGAGTTTGAGGGCAGTCCCTTCGTTTACACGCGAGCGCTGGCGGCGGGGGATTTGGATTGACTTGACAAGGGGGCGAACGAACGGTTTTTTGATATTTTTTCCTCAAAGCCTTTCCATGAAACCCACCTATCGACCTTCTAAAATTCGTCGCGCCCGCAAATTTGGATTTCGCAAGCGGAACTCCACAAAAGGTGGACGTAAAGTTCTGGCGAGCCGCCGGGCGAAAGGGCGCAAACGTTTGTCGGCCTGAGCGGCGGGCCTTCCCATCGGGACCCGCCACCGTTGAAACGGTTTACCGTAGAGCAGCGCCTCCGACGAAAATCGGATTTCCAGCATTTGCGGGAAAAGGGAGTCCGCGTTCACTGCGGAGCGTTCATTCTCGTAGGGGCGATTCGAAAGGTAGATTGCAGGCCGGGTGCCCGTTTAGCGGTGGTTACCTCGAAACGGGTGGGGAAGGCGGTAGTCCGCGTCCGTGCCCGGCGCCTGATGCGGGAAATCTTCCGCACGAGACAGGACGCGCTGCCGAACGACCTTGACCTTATGATTATCGTGCGCTCGACCTACACCCGTGAAACTTTTCAAAGCCTTGAAACCCGGTTTGAAAAAGGGTGTCGACGGCTGCTTCAACAAGAGAAATTGCATGAAACGCTCGACTGATAGCCGCCTTTCCCGCATTCCGGCGGTAGTGGCAATAGGGTTGGTCCGGCTTTACCGCCTGACACTCTCCCCGGTCCTGCACATCCTTGGTGGCCCATTCGCGGGCTGCCGCTACTATCCCTGCTGCTCGGAGTATAGCCTTGAGGCCTATCGTCGCTTCGGGTTTGTGCGCGGGACGCTTCTTACCGGTTGGCGTTTACTACGCTGCGGCCCCTGGAGCCGCGGGGGGATCGACCCGGTGCCGGAAGAGTGCTGGCTGACGGCCTTCGGACGCCGACAAAAGGACAGGGGTCCGCGTGCGGCAACGATCAACCCAAAACAAGCGGAAACGCCTCATGGATAAAAAGAACACGGTATTCGGGCTGCTGTTTCTGATGGCGGCCTTTGCGCTATTTTTCTGGCAGGCCCGCCAGATGCAGGAATACGAGGAAGCGATGGAGGCCGAACGGACCCGCCAGGAGCAACTGAAGGCGGAAGAGTCGGGAATCCAGGAGGTCCTGCCCGACCCGATCACGGACGGGTCTGAGGATGGGAGCCCCCCCCCGCAGGCGATCGAGGGGATACCGTTGGACACGGCCGAGAAGGTTTTGGCACCGGTCCCCGAGGCGGCACCCGATCCGGCGGCGGTGGAGCGCGTGATCCTGTCGAATGAGCGGATCCGGGTGACCTTTACAAACCTCGGAGCGGGGATTGAAAAGGTGGAATTCCTGACGGAAGAAACCGAGACGGGCTTGGATCCGTATGTCTTTAACGAAAAGGATCCCATTCCCTCGCACGCACTGGAATTTCCGGGGCGGAACGGCGGACTGGTGCCCTTCCTTCCAGCCTTTGAGATCCTGGATCACACCTCGGAGCGAGTCTCGTTCCGCTTCGTGGATGCACGTGGAATGGTGTTCACCCGGACTTACCGGCTGGCGGAGACGGCCGCGGAGGAGGATCCCTACGTCCTGAAGCAGGATTTATTGATTGAGAACCAGTCCGGTGAGGCGGTGACGCTGCCCCTGACCTACCTGCGGATGGGGACCACTGGTTCGCTCGCCTTCGACCGCATGAGCGTGGGGGAATACCTTAATATAAGCTACTACGACGGCAACAAAATGCGTTATTTGAAAGGGCGTAAATTCATCGGGAGCAACGGCATCTTCGGTTTTTGGAGCAAGGATCCGGTGCCGGATTTCCGGCAGAGTCTAGACCTGGAGACGCTGAGCTGGGCGGGGATCAAAAACCAGTTTTTTGTAGGAATTCTGCGGGAAGGCGAGGCGGAGTCCGCGCTGGACTCCCAGGCGGAAGACCTCGTGGTGAAAGCTTCGGAGTTACAAGGGATGGGGGGCCCAATCTGGAAGCAGCTGGGGATCACCGGGTCAGTCGGCTACCGCCTGGGCACCCTTGAGCCGGGGGACACGGCAACCCTGGGAACGGAGTTCTACATAGGCCCGAAAGAGTTTATTCGGCTGCAGGCACTCGGTCAGAGCGAAGAGAAGCTGATGCAGTATTGGGGGCCGGACTTTATCAGCCAGGCGATGACGTTGTTGATGCACGGGATCCACAAGGTGGTCCCGAGCTGGGGATTGGCGATCATCATCCTGACGCTGTCGATCAAACTCTTTTTCTGGCCCTTCACTTCACGCGGGATGCGCGCGCAGAAGCTGAACGCGGTGAAGATGCAGCCGCTGCAGGCAGAGATGAAGCGCTTGAACGAGCGCTACAAGGACAACCCGCAGGCCCGCCAGAAGGCGATGATGGACCTCTACAAGAAGCACGACATCAACCCGGCCGCGATGATGGGCGGGTGCCTGCCGATGCTGGTGCAGATTCCGATTTTCATCGGGCTCTACGGGATGTTACGGGTGGCCCCGGAGTTTCGTTTTTCGAGTTTGCTGTGGATCGACCAGTTGGCCTACCCGGACACGATCGCGATGTTGGGGGCGTTTCCGCTGAACCTGCTGCCCTTGATTTACGGCGCAGTGGTTTATTTTCAGATGCGGATGACCCCGATGCCGGAAACGGCGGACGAAACCCAGCAACTGACGTTCAAGATGATGCGGTTCCTCCCGCTCATGCTGGTGATCTGGCTCTATAATTTCGCGGCGGCGCTCTTTGTCTACTTCACCACGAACGCCCTCCTGACGATGCTGCAGCAATTCCTGATCAACCGTAAGCTGCAACCGGAAATTGATGCGCTGAAGGCGGAGGTTGAACGGAAGCAGGGGGGCGGCGACCCGGAAAGCGCAGTCGCCGGTCCCGCGCCCTGGGAAAAGAAGGCCAAACCGAAGGCAAAGAAGCCGGAGGGTCCGGCGCAGAAATTCGA
>CAYQKH010000017.1:0-32382 GCA_964417945.1 uncultured Opitutales bacterium | reverse complement strand
CCGGGAACCCGGAAGCCAGGGTCATCGATCCCCTCCATGACGAGAATCGCGGGGTATTCCGCCGGCCAGTGAGTGTGCAGCCAATCCAGTGCCGGACCCTCCACCGCCACATCGATGCCAAAGGACGTATCCGCCAAAGTCTCTTCTACCGCCGCCGAACGTTCCTCCGCTCCCAGCCGGTTCATGCTGGAGAGCACCACCCCCTGCAGGTGGTCCTGGAACGCGACGAGGCGCTCGCGGATCCTTTCCGGGTTCTCCCCGATCATGACGGGGTGGCGATACCCAGGCCGTGCTGGCCGAGGTGCGCGAATCGATGAGATAAAAAGGACATGGGTTATTCTGCTCTATAAAAAATGTTCTGCAGCCAGGGGTAGGCCCGGGTTTCCATATTCAATCAATTCGGCATTTTTAAAGAATGATACCCGCTTACATGAGTGCTCACGAGTTCCTCTTTGCTCAGCAATAAAAAAAGCTCGAATCCATTGCAACCTTGCAAAAGGTAAACAAGCCATCAGGGCTCTCCACCTTCGTTTGGACCGGGCAGTGGTGAGTGCTCGAGCCCCAACAGGGGCGAAACATCGAGCGGTTCGCGCCCGAACAGGGCGCTTGCGCGCAGCGCAACGGAACGCGCCCGTCCGCCTACGCCCGAAGGGCTACGGCGCGACACTCCATTTTCCAGCTGCGGCAGAGCCGCCGGGAAAATGGGTGGAGGCGCGGGCCGGAATCGAACCGGCGATAGAGGATTTGCAGTCCCCGGCCTTACCACTTGGCTACCGCGCCATCCCGTTCAAACCTAACAACCTTTGAGAACAGAAAGGAGAAGCAAGCAGTTTTTTACGAAGAGGTCCACCCTATTCAGAATCCTTCCAAAAATCATCGTGACTTCCGAAGCTTGATTCGGAGAGACTTTCACGAATGGCCGCTACTACCTTTACCATAGCCAACCAGAAGGGGGGAGTCGGCAAGACCACCACCGCGATAAACCTCAGCGTGGGACTGGGGGTTCTCGGCGTCCGCACCCTTTTGGTCGACCTTGATCCCCAGGCCAACGCCACCAGCGGCCTCGGCTTTGAAAAGGCGGAGGGAGGCAGCCTTTATGGCCCGCTCCAGGGCGATGGAGAAGCCGCCGACCGGATCCTCGAATCCGGGCTTCCCCGTCTCTCCCTCATCCCCTCGGAGGTCGACCTTGCCGCGATCGAAATTGAGCTCAGCCAACGCACGAATTACCTCGTCCAGCTGAAGCGCTGCCTGCAATCCCTCCACGAGAGTCACCAATTCGACGCCATTATCCTCGATTGTCCCCCTTCGCTCGGGATGATCTCCATGAACGGCCTCGCCGCCGCCGATCACCTCATCATCGCCCTCCAGTGCGAATACCTCGCGATGGAAGGTCTCGGCCAAATCCTCAAAGTAATGGACCAGATCCGCACTAGCGGGGTCAACCCCAACCTCAGCCTCGGCGGCATCCTTATGACGATGTTTGACGCCCGCACCAATCTCTCCCGGCAGGTCGTTGAGGAGGTCAGGTCTCATTTCGGGCAGGATGTCTTTGATACCGTCATCCCGCGGTCGGTTCGCCTGAGCGAAGCTCCCAGTTTCGGACAATCGATTTTTCAATATGATCCCAACAGTGCCGGTTCCCAAGCCTATGAGGCTTTCGCCAAGGAATTCACCGAGTGCTTCAACTTGAAACGGGATTAAATACAGGCATCTTTTCCTGAAAAGTCCCGCTTTTGGAATCCAAAGATCACGCCACTCCCATCCTCGAAGACCGCTTGGGCTATTCCTTCAAGCGGATCGACCTCCTCGTCCTCGCCCTCACCCACCCCTCCTGGAACCAGGATCGTCCGCGGGAGGAAAGCCACTCCAATCAGCGCCTCGAATTCCTTGGGGATTCCGTCCTCAATCTCGTCATCAGTGAATTGCTCTTTCGCCGGTATCCCGATCACCCGGAGGGCATCCTCACCCGCTACCGCTCCGCCCTCGTCAAGGGGAAACTCCTCCACCGGATCGCCGGGGAAATCGAATTGGAACCCTTTATCCGGATCGGGAAATCCGAGCGGGCCAATTCCGAGCGCGGCCGAAAATCTCGAATGGAGGACGCCCTTGAAGCCCTCCTCGGGGCCGTATTTCTCGACGGTGGCATCGAGGCCGCCCGTTCCGTGATCACCTGCCTCATCGGAGACCTCGATCAACGTCTCAAACCGGCTCTGTCCGAGGATAATGCCAAGGGACGCCTCCAGGAATGGATCCAGCAACAGGGCTGGACCACCGAAGACATCGAATACCGGATCGTTTCCGCATCCGGCCCCGATCATCTCCGGGAGTTCTCGGTTTCTCTCTTCTTCCAGGGCCGGAAAATCGGCTCCGGCACCGCCTCCTCCCGGAAGGAGGCGGAAACCCTCGCCGCCCGCCAGGGCTTGGAGGCGCTCATCGTCGAAGACCGCGGATGCTGAGATTTTCCCTCAACGCCGATCCCCGGTCCGCCTTGGTTTCCGGGGTCGCCTCACCCGCCGTCCCGGTTGTCACCGCCTCCCTCCTCCGCAGTATTTCGGGTTGGCGCCTCGCCATCCTTATCGATCAGGACCTCAAGTCCGCCGAGCAATGGGCGGTCGATACCCGCTTTTTCGCCAGTCAGGATGGCGAACCCGCTTCCTGGGAGTCCTTCGTCTACCCCGGCCTGCCCGATACCGAATCCGACGAGGACCCCCGCATCTTTGAAGTCCTCTGCGACCGCCTCGCCGTGCAGGCCGCCCTTCTCCGCCTTCGAAGCGAGGAATCGCGACCGTCTCTCCTCCTCGCCCTCACGCCCGATGCCCTCTTCTCCGCCGTTTTACCCCCCGATGAGCAATCCAGTGGCTCCCTGAACCTCCGATCGGGAGATCGCATCGGATTGAACGCCCTCGTCCGCAAGCTCACTGAGACCTTCGACTACGATTCCGAAGCGGTTTGCGAGCAGCCCGGTCAGTTCGCTGTTCGCGGTGGCCTTGTCGACCTCTACCCCTTGAATGCGGATCAACCCTTCCGCGTCGATTTTTTTGATGATGAGATCGAGTCCATCCGCACTTTTGATCCGACCACCCAACGCACCACCGGCTCCATCGAGCAGATCCAGGTCCTGTCCAGCCGTCAGGATTCCGAAGCTTCCCGGCCCGGTGCCCTCCTCGATTACTTCCCGGATTCCGTCCTCTGGATTATCAACGAGCCGGATGACCTTGAGCACCGCTTCCCTCCCTTTTTCCAGATCCCCGAAAAGCCCGGATACCGAACCATCGGCTTTGAGAACGCAAAGGCCCGCCCCGGCGGGGATGCCGACCAATGGTTTGGCCTCTGCGAAATCGATACCGGCACTACCTTTTTTGACAATCCACCCGTTCAGCTCCCCCTCCAAACCGAGCCACTCGCCGATTACCGCCGCTTTCCCGAAATTGCTGATATCGGGCTCGATCGCTTCGAATCCGAACAGGCGGCACGCAACCAATTTCTCCTGCAGCTCCTCGACTGGCAACGCGAGGGCTTCCCTGTCTGGTTGGTCACCCGCAATGAAGCCACCGAATCCCGCCTGAAGGAGACCCTCGAGCAGGACCCCGTCCTTAAAAAGCTCAATCCCCGCTACCTTCTCGGGGAATTACAGGAGGGCTTCCTCATTCGCTCCCTTCCCTCCAGCCGCTTTCTCTCCGGAACCCTCCCCCCCTCTGGCCTCGTTCTCGCCACCGACCACGAGATCTTCGGCCGCACCCGACGGCGGCTCGCCCGGCTCCAATCCCGCAAGCTGCCGGAGCAATCCCAGGTCGACCAACTCCTCGATTTTTCTGAGTTGGCGGACGGTGACCCGATCGTCCACCTCCAGAACGGTATCTGCCTCTTTCGCGGCCTCACCCCCATGCAGGTCAATGGGAAGACCAAGGAAGTCATCTCCCTCGAGTTTGCCGATGGAGCCATGCTCCATGTGCCACTGCACGAATCCCATCTCCTTACCCGCTATGTCGGCCTCACGAAAAGCGCGCCCAAGCTGGCCAAGCTCGGATCCCGTAACTGGGAAAAGACACGCGCCGCTGCCGAGAAGGCCACTCTCGATTTTGCCTCCGAGTTGCTCAACCTCCAGGCTCGTCGCGACAGCGCTACCGGGCATGCCTTTTCCCTCGAGCACCAATGGCTCCACGAGTTCGAGAACAGCTTTGTTTTCAAGGAAACCCCCGATCAGATGTCCGCCATCCGGGAAACTAAGAATGATATGTCCGGGGAACGCCCCATGGACCGGCTCATCTGCGGGGATGTCGGGTTCGGCAAGACCGAGGTCGCCCTTCGGGCCGCCTTTCTCGCCGTCCTCAACGGAAAACAGGTGGCCGTTCTCGTTCCCACCACCGTGCTTTGCCAGCAACACTTCAATACCTTTTCCGAACGCATGGCCGACTACCCCGTCATCGTCGAAATGGTCAGCCGGTTCCGGACCCCCGCGCAAAATCGTCAGATCCTCCGGCAGGCGCGTGAGGGAAAAGTGGACATCCTTATCGGCACCCACCGCATCCTCAGCGAGGACGTGGCTTTTCACAACCTCGGCCTCCTCGTCATCGATGAGGAGCAGCGTTTCGGAGTCCGCCAGAAGGAATCCCTCAAATCCCTCAAGGCACAGGTCGATGTCCTCTCGCTCAGCGCCACTCCCATTCCCAGGACCCTTTATCTCGCCCTCGTCGGTGCCCGCGAAATGAGCGTCATCGAAACACCCCCCCGAGACCGGCTCCCCATCCACACCGTCGTTAAAAGCTACGACCCCGAACTCATTCACCGCGCCATCCGGCAGGAGATGGACCGCGGTGGACAGGTTTTTTACCTGCACAACCGCGTCCAGACCATCAACCGCGTCGCCGCCCGCCTTGAATCCTCGTTCCCCGACCTGCGCATCGCTGTCGGCCATGGCCAGATGGATGAAGCCCTCCTCGAACGCATTATGACCCGCTTCGTCGCCGGAGAATTTGATGTCCTTGTCTGCACGACCATTATCGAAAGCGGGATCGATATCCCCAATTGCAATACGATGATTATTGAAGGAGCCGACCGCTTCGGCCTCGCCCAACTCTACCAGCTTCGGGGACGGGTCGGGCGATTCAAACGGCAGGCGTATTGCTACCTTCTCCTCCATCAGAAGACACACCTTAAAGACGACGCCCGTAAACGCCTCTTTTCCATTCGCCAATACAACCAGTTGGGGGCCGGTTTCCGCATCGCCATGCGGGATCTTGAACTCCGCGGTGCCGGAAACCTCCTCGGGGCTGAGCAGAGCGGCCACATCGCCGGAGTCGGATTTGACCTTTATTGCCAACTCCTCCGCCAGAGTATTTCCCGCCTCAAAGGCGAGTCCGGGGCCGATGCCATCCGCGCCGGCATCCGCCTCGACTTTATCCGTATGGGCGAATCCGATAACATCCTCGACCCCGCCGCCCGCGCCGCCGAGAAAGGCGGTTACAGTGTCCTCAAGGACGATGACCTCAAGGACGAGCGAATCCCCCCGCTCTCCGTTACTTTCCCCGCCTCCTACATCGCCGAAACCCGCCTGCGGATCGATTTCTACCGCGACCTCGCCCGCGCCGACTCCCCCGAGGACCTTGCCGGAATCCACGAGGCCCTTGAGGACCGCTTCGGCCCCCTCCCCAAGCCCGCCTTGGGCCTCCTCCTCGTCAACGAGATCCGGGTTTCCGCGGAACAAAAGGGCATCCTTTTGGTCGAGTCCGAAGGAAATCGATTGAAACTGAAAATTGCATGTGTCAAAAGTGACCGTTTTGTTAAAGTTGGACCGCGGTTTCCCCGGCTGTCTCAAAGAGATCCGATCAACCGCCTGAAGGAAATCCGCTCGGTCTTACTGCGCATCCCCCCCCAGTCATGAAAAATCCTTTCGCTCTCCTATCCCTCATCTTCGTTGTCGGGTTGCAACCTCTGAGTGCTCAAAATATCGAGCTGGAAGGTTGGGACCTGAACTTCCGTCACGGCATTGCCGCCATCGTCGAAGGCCGCATCATCACGATGCAGGAATTGCGGCGAAAACTTGCCCCCATCATTCCTCAAGTCGCCCGTGAATCCCGCAACCAAGCCCACTTCCAGGCACAGGTTCAAAGTGTCGCCCGGGAAATCCTTCAAAACGAGATCGACCGCGTTCTCATCGTCAAGGCCTTCGAGGACATTGAGGAAATGCAGATCCCACCCTCTGTGGTTCAGAACGAGTTTGAAAATGCCATCGTCCGCGAGTTCGACGGCGACCGCGGGGCGTTTCTCGAATACCTTCGCTCCCAGAACCAAACCGTCCGCGATTACCAGCGGGAACTTCGCGAAGACATCATCATTTCGGTAATGCGCTCACGCAACCGACAGACCCAAGCCGAGGTCAGCCCGGAACGGATCGAGGAATTTTACAACGAGAACAAGATCCGTTTTTACCAAGAGGAGTCGGTCCGCCTCCGACAATGCGTGCTCGTTCCCTATGCCGATGAGAGCGAAAAACTCCTCCTCGAAAACGCCAAAAAGATCCTCCGCGAGCTGGAAGACGGTGCGCGCTTCCAGGATATTGCCCGCCGCCATTCGCAGGATGACATGGCTCACCGCGGCGGCGACTGGGGGTGGATTAAACGCTCCGACATCCGCCCCGAACTCGGGGATATCGCCTTTTCTCTCGAGGAAGAGAAGTGGAGCGCACCCACCGTCATCAACAACCAGATTTACATTCTCTATATCGAGGAACGCCGCCCCGAAGGAATCCAGAACCTGTCCGAGGTCCGGGATACCATTGAACGCTTTATCATCAGCGATATCTCCAGATCTACAACCGAACGCTGGCTCGAACGCCTGCGCGCGGATGGGTATGTGAAATATTTCCTTTAGATCCTGCGCAAAATCGGGCTAGGTCGGGCCACCTGCTCCCGATGCATATTCGTTCGCTTGCTCTTATTCTCCTTTGTGCGTCTCTTTCCGGTTTAGCGCAAACGCCTCCTCCGCCGGAACGTTCGGGCAATGGGCAGGTTTGGACCAATGACCTTCCGGGGCCGCCCATTTACAGGCATTCGCGATGATCCGCAGGACCGTCTCGTTGAAATAGATGGGGTAGGTCTCATGCCCGGGACGGAAATAAAAGATCTTTCCGTTGCCCCGACGCCAGATGTTTCCGGAGCGGAAAACCTCCCCTCCCTCAAACCAGGACAGGAACACCTGCTCCTCCGGCGGAGGAATGACAAAAGGCTCACCATACATCTCCGTTGCTGCCAATTCGATATAGGGGGCATCAATCCCTGCCACGATCGGATGGCCTGGGTTGCAGATCCACAAGCGCTCCCGCTCTCCCGCTTCCCGCCACTTCAAAGCACAACTCGTCCCCATCAACCGGCGGAAGATTTTCGAAAAATGCGCCGAATGCAGGCAGATCAATCCCATCCCTTCCCAGACCCGGTGTTGTACCCGTTCGACCACCGCGTCCTCCACCTCGTCGTGCGCCATATGCCCCCACCAGATCAGGACATCCGTCTCCGCGAGGCGCTCCGCCGTAAGCCCGTGCTCGGGCTCCTGCAGGGTAGACGTCCTGGTTTCCAGGCCCCCGAAGGCCTTGATGCCTTCGGCGATCGCGGTATGCATCCCGTCCGGGTAGATTGCCCCAACTTTCTCGTTTTTGTGTTCATGGAGGTTTTCTCCCCATACTAGGACTTGCACAGAACTCATGGCATCCAAACTAGGTCCCCGCTCCGGCCCTTCCAATCTTTTCTCGAAAAAATTCCTCGGCAGCCCACCCCTTCATGATTCAATAAAAGTTATGCTCGATGAGGGCCCCTCACCCGTCCGCCTTAAAGACCTCGACCCGAAGGAGTGGCCTCAGGAACGCCTCCAACGGCTCGGCCCCAGCGCCCTCAGCGAAATCGAACTCCTCGCCCTCCTCATCCGGACCGGCGGAACCCGCCTCGATGTCCTCGGCCTTTCCAACCTCCTCCTCAAGGAGGCCGGGTCCCTGAAAGCCCTCCTCCGCTGGAATGGTGATGACTTCCGCCGCATCCCCGGGATCGGGAAAGTCAAGGCCCTCCAACTCATCACCGTTATGGAATTCGGGCGCCGCGTCATCGTGGAATCCGACCAGAACCGCCCTCCCCTTCTCGAGTCCCCCGAACAGGTTTATGAACGCTTCCGCCACTCCATCGCGCCTCTCGACGTTGAAAAATTCTGGGTCTGCGCCCTCAACCGGAAAAACCGCCTCATCCGCCATTATGAAGTAACTTCCGGCACCGCCACCAGCAGCCTCGTCCATCCTCGCGAAGTCTTCCGTGACGCCATCCGCGTCTCCGCCACCGCCATCATCGCCGTCCATAACCACCCCAGCGGGGACCCCGCTCCCTCCGCCGCCGATATCCAGGTGACCCGCCAGTTGAAAAAAGCCGGTGAAGTCCTCGATATCCCCCTCCTCGATCATGTCATCATCGGCGACCCCGACCATGACCCCTGCCAACGCGGCTTCTACAGCTTCTCCGAGGCCGGCCTCCTCTGAACGACCTCGCGTCGCGGCATTCCGCCTCTAATTTTTTGAAACCTGAAATGCGCTCCCCTCTGCCTGAGCCGGTCGAAGGGCAACCCGGGGTAGGCAACTCGAAACCCTATCCCTCCCATTTGGTACTCCCGCCGGGATTCGAACCCAAATCTTCGGCTCCGGAGGCCGACGTTCTATCCATTGAACTACGGGAGCAATCAAACGCCGGGTGGCTTCCGGCAAGACCCCTTAGAACCGCTCAGGTCCGGTTAAGAGTCAAGGCTGAAACAGGTTGGACTGTCTTGGGGAGACCTTCATCCAGAAGCGACCGCCTTCCCGTTTTAAGCGGACACGGCAACCATAGGTCCGACTCATCACCGCGGATTTCATCACGTCCAAACGCTTGCCCGCAGCCACTGATTTTCCGTCGTTCAAACACAGCACCTGGTCGAATACCGGTAAAATCTCCTCCACGTGGTGGGTGACGAGGATGCAGTTTGACGTCCGTTGCTCTTTCAACAACCGGCTGAGGAAGGCGAGAAAGGCCTCGCGGGCGATGGGGTCCAAGCCCGCGCAGGGCTCATCCAGGACCAGCAGCTTGACCTTCCGCATCAGTGCCCGACCAATCAATAACCGTTGCCGCTCCCCTTGGGAGAGAGTCTCCCACACCTGACCGCCCTTCCCCAGCAACCCGATTTCCTCCAGAAGCTGTTCCGCCTGTCGCCGGTCGGCCCGGCTCGCCTTTCCCCAGAAATTAATCTGTCCATACTTCCCGCTTACCAGAACATCGCGGGCTTCTTCGTGGCCCTCGATCCGGGAACCAAGACTGTGGCTCACCATGCCGATCCGGCGCCGCAGGACATTCCAGTCCGTTCGCCCATATTGCTTGCCGAATAAACGCACGGTGCCCCCCGTCGGCGCCATCATCCCCGAAAGGATTTTCAGTAAGGTTGTTTTTCCTGAGCCGTTCGGCCCCAGTACCACCCAGTGCCGCTCCGGCAGCACTTCCCAGTCCACGCCGTCAAGGAGGAGGTGTCCATCCCTTTCCACCCGCAGGGATTCAACCGACAGGAGGGGACTCCGCTCCACTCGAACCGACACCTTTAAATGTGGATCGCCGCGCCGATCGAGTCCGCCGCAGCCTCCATCAAGGCTTCCGAAAGCGTCGGGTGCGCATGGATCGTGTGATGGATTTCACTTACCGTAATCTCGGACTTCATCGCGAGTGCATATTCCGCAATCAATTCGGTCGCCTCGTGCCCAATGATGTGCGCGCCGAGGATTTCTCCATACTGCTTGTCCGAGAGGACCTTCACAAAACCTTCCGAGTGGTTCGAAGCCACCGCTTTTCCAGAAGCCGTAAAGGGGAATTGCCCGACCTGGTAGTCCACGCCCGCCTCCTTCAAGGCGGCCTCCGTCTTCCCGACACTCGCAATTTGGGGCTGGCAGTAGGTGCACGCCGGGAATTCTTTCAACCGCATGGGTTCTGATACACCGAATAGGCCGTCCACCGCCTGCAACGCTTCCCAGGTCGCCACGTGGGCCAACCAGGGCGGACCGATGATATCTCCCGAGGCATAGACGTTCTTCACGTTGGTCTGGTAACGATCGTCTACTTCGATGTAGCCGCGGTCGCTGAAATTCAATTTCACCTTCGGCGAGAGGAGGCCCTCCACGTTCGGCGTGACCCCGATCGAAAGCAGCAGGGATTCGGCCGTCACCTTTTCCACTTTATCCCCTTTTACGAGATCCGCTTTCACCTGCGTCTTCTGCACCTCGATGTTTTCTATCTTTGTCCCCGTTTGGATTGCGATGCCCTGCTTCTTGAAGGACCGGCTCAGGGCCTTCGAAAGGTCCTCATCCTCCACCGGGACCACCCGCTCCAGCATCTCCACCAGTGTCACCTCGCAACCGAAGGCATTCAGAAAGTAGGCAAACTCCACCCCGATCGCCCCCGCGCCCACGATGAGGATCGACTTGGGCATCTTTTTCATAACCAACGCCTCCCGGGAGGTCATGACCCGTTCGCCATCCACCTCCACCCCCGGGATCACCCGGCTGCGACAGCCGGTCGCCAACATCGTGTTGTCCGCCATGATGACCTTCCCCTTGTCCTTCCCTTCCGTAATTTCTATGATCCCCGGGACATTGATTTTCCCGCGGCCACGCAGGTAATCCACCTTGTTCTTCTTGAATAAAAACTCGATCCCGCCGGCCATCTTCTCCGCCACGTCGCGGGAACGCCCCATCACTTTCGACCAGTCCACCTTCGGCTTTCCTGCCGAGAAGCCGTAAACCTCGCTGTTCAAGAGTTCCTGATACACCTCCGCGCTCTTCAGAAGCGCTTTTGAAGGAATGCACCCCCAATTTAGACAGGTCCCCCCCGCCCGCTCCACCTCAATGCAGGCGACCTGCTTACCGAGCTGGCCGGCCCGAATCGCCGCAGCATATCCGGCTGGGCCTCCCCCAATGACAACAAGATCGTATTTTTTTTGCTCTGACATAGAAAATCTGGATTTGGTTAGAAGTGTGAGAAGATTTGAGGAACCGGCAACGCGCAAACCCATTCTTCGGGATCGCCGCTCCTCAAATATCGATGACGTCCTCGTCCTTCCGCGCCCGGATTCGCTTAGGGGCCTCGCCCTCCTCCCGGTTCGTATAGGTCCGGTATTGACCGTCCGATCCGCGCACCCGCGCACGGTAGGTAAAACGCCCTGACCGCTTTGTCCCCGGTTTCGGACCGAAAAATCGGTTTGCGATCATGCTCGCCACGCTCACGAGGATCGCCGTCCATACCGCCGCCCAGAATCCGGGGATGGCGAATCCCGCTACCAGGCTACTTGCCAGCCAGACGACCAGCGCATTGATCACCACCAGCCCCAGCCCAAGGGTCAGGAGCACGAAGGGCAAAGTGAAGAGGATCAGGAGCGGCCGTAAAAAGGCGTTCAGAAACCCCACCAGAAGGCTGACCAGAACCAGGTCCGTGGACGTGGCCACCTCGATTCCGGGATGCGTGGCCGCTGCCGCTGCCACGCCCAGGCCAATAAAGAGGCATTTGAATAAAAAAATGACCAGTGGGTGACGCACAGAAAAAAAGAACACAAGAGAAGCCAAGCTGCCGTGAACACGGGCCGACCCGGCAATTTTAAGCTACTGAGGAAAGATCCGGGCTATTTGATAAACTCCTGGTTGAACATGAACCCGTGCACTTCGTCCTCCGAATCGTCCCCTTCTTCATGGAGCCGGAGCACGGTGTGAAAGATTAAAGGCGGACGGAGAAAAAGGTTGCCTTGGAGGAATTGCCCCCGCGGCGTCAGCCGAATGAATTCATTATCCCGGCCTCGGATGGTCAGTCGCGCCGTCAGCAACTGGAAGGGCGGATCGATAACCACCTTCTCCTTATCGAGAAAGTAAGCCCGAAGGCGGCCCTCCCAGACAATCAGTTGCAGGTAACCCTCGCCGCGTTGAAGGGTATGCCCGAATTCCGGAATCCGCCCGTCCGGGCTGATTCGCCCATCCCAGGTCGAAGGGTTCATCTCGACGGTCGAGGCTCCCGTCTCCTTTCCGGAGTCGGTGGGGCTGATAATCATTCCGGACTGCCCACAAAGCATTCCCCCGCCTAAGAGCAGCACCGGAATCAGAAATAATGGAGTTCTCATCACAGTCGGAAGTTAACGTTTTACCCCATGACATTGCAAGAGCGGGGATGTTCACCCCTTATCCGCCCCGTCCTTCCGGAGCTTTTCCTTCAATTCCGCCCAGCGGGCAAGGCGCTCCGCGATCGCCTGCTCGGCACCCGCCTCTTTCGGACGGAAAAACGTTTTCGGCTCAAGGAGGTAATCCTGGCCGCTCACCGCCTCCTTAAACTCGTGGCTGTAGCGGTAATCCACTCCGTGTCCGGCCTGCCGGTTGGCCACCCCGTGCTTGTCCCGAATCCACAGCGGAATCGCCTGTACCGGCTGCTCACGCAGGTCTTTTTTTACCCGCATCAGAGCCTCCGTCGCGCTGTTGCTCTTCGGGGCGGTCGTCAGGAAAAGGCAGGCGTGTGCCAGGGCATATTCACACTCCGGGAGCCCGATCCGCTCACAGGCATCGAAGGCTGCATTCGCAATCAGCAGCCCACGGGAATCCGCCAGGCCCACGTCCTCACTGGCGAGGATCACCATCCGCCTCGCGATAAAACGCGGATCCTCCCCACCTTCCAGCATCTTGAACATCCAGTAGAGCGCCGCGTCAGGGTCGCCTCCCCGCATGCTTTTGATGAACGCACTCGCCGTGTCGTAGTGCTCATCCTCGTTCGCGTCGTAACGGATCTGGCGCTCACGGTAATAGGCCTCAAGCGCATCCGCCCCGATCTGCGAACCGACCGGCTGGCTCAGGACCAGGGTCTCCAAGGCATTTAAGGCCCGCCGCAGATCCCCCTCCCCCAACCGTGCCAATCCTCGAAAGACCTCCCCGTCCGCGCTGCAGCGATGCGCCCCCATCCCGCGCTCCGGATCGGCCAGGGCCGCCTCCAGCACCTCCGCAATGACCTCCTCGGGCAACGGCTCCAGTCGAAACAGGTGGCTACGGCTCACCAGCGGAGGAATGATAGAGAACCCGGGATTATGCGTGGTCGCTCCGATCAGCCGCAGATTTCCCGCCTCCACATCAGGTAACAACAAGTCCTGCTGCGCCTTGTTGAAGCGGTGAATCTCGTCGATGAAGAGGATCGTTGATCCCTCCTCGCGGTAGCGCGCCAACCGGAGGATATCCCGCAACTCCGCTACATTGCTCAACACCGCGTTGATCTGCACGCACTTGGATCCCGTTTCCGCCGCGATCACCTCCGCCAGGGTCGTCTTCCCGCACCCCGGAGGTCCGTAAAAGAGAAGGCTTCCGAACTGGTTGCTCGAGATCAGGCGAGGTAGCAGGGATTCCGGTCCCGTCAGATGCGGCTGGCCTTTAATTTCCTCAAGCCGACGCGGCCGCATCCGCACCGCCAGGGGCCGCCTCCGGTCCGCACGTGCCTCCGGCACAGTTTGGGGCGCGGTTCCCTCCGCTCCCCTGTCCCCGGCAAATAACTCATTCTGTTCTGACGGTTGCATAGTCGCGGGTGGTAGCTGTTATGCTTGCCCATCTTCCCATCTGAAACAACGATATTTCCATGACCGATGCTCCCCGCCCACACGAAGAGCTGCCGGTTGCCCTTTCCATTGCAACCTCCGATTCCGGCGGAGGAGCCGGTCTTCAAGCGGACCTGCTCACCTTCGCTGCGCGTGGGGTCTTCGGAACCACCCTCTTCTGTGCTCTGACCGCCCAGAATCCCTCCTCCGTCTCCGCCATCCACACCTTGCCGGAAGCCTTTATCGAGGAGCAGTGGAAGCAGATCCGGAGCTACTTTCGCATCGGGGCGATCAAGACCGGCATGCTCTTTTCCACGGAGATTATCGCTCAGGTCGCCCGCATTTTCCATGGTGCGGAGGACATCCCAAAGGTGGTCGATCCGGTAATGGTTGCCGCCAGCGGCGCCGTCCTCCTGCAGGAAGACGCCATCGACGCTATGAAAGCGCTCCTTAAAGCGGCCACCCTTGCTACTCCGAACCTCGACGAAATGCAAGTGCTGGTCGGTCGCCGCCCCGAATCCGCGAAAGAAATGAAGCAGGCGGGACGGGAGGCCGTTGAGCGCTACGGCTGCGCCGTTCTCGTCAAGGGGGGACACCTCCATTCAGAACGGATCGAGGACATCCTCCTCCTCCCCGATGGCAGCTCCCACACCTTTTCGGCCCCTTTCCAACCCGGCGTCAATACCCACGGCAGCGGATGCACCCTCGCCTCCGCCATCACCGCCGAGCTGGCCAAGGGCCACCGCCTCCCCGAAGCGGTCGAGGCCGCCCACCGCTACCTGCAGTTAACGCTGAAAACTCCGCTCACGGTCTCCGGTGAGCGGTTCATCAGCCATGGCGTCCGCTGAAATCAGGCCGCCGCCACAGGGCCCTCTCCTGTGGATCCTTTTGCCATACGGCATCGGCTTGCTCCTCTCCTATGCTTTCTCTCCTCTCCTCGTCCTCTTCCTCCTCTTCCTCCTCTCCTTTCTCGCACTTACGCTGGTCCCCCTTTTTCGAACGGTCCGGGCCGGGAAGAGAGGCCTCCTCCTTCCGATCCTCCTCTCTGTGGCTGTCGTCGGCTTCGGCTTCCTCTGGTGCGAGTGGCGGTTTCCCCTGCCCGGCACCGCTATTCAAACCCAGCTCGAGCGCCCGCCGCGCGAGGCCAACTTCGAGCTGAAGATTACGACTCTCTACCACTCCGGGGGAAAACGCCCCGCTTCCGGCCTCGCCCGCATCGTCCGGGCCGACCCGCACCTCGGCCACCTCCGCGGGCAACCCCTCTACTTCGAACTCTGGCCCGACCACGGTGAACAGACCCTCGTCCCCTCCTCCCATATTATCGCACGCGGGGTCTTGACCGCCCTCCCCTCGAACGCAGGAGCCATCCCCAGGCGGGATTTCGATGCCTACTTGAACCAGCAGGGCATTCGCTTCCGGCTCGATACCGGAGGCAGTAAACGAATGACCTACCCCGGTCACCCCTTTCGCCTCTGGTGTGCCCGTCAAAACCATGCATTCATCACCATTCTGGACTACAGCCCCAAGGCCTTCGCCCGCGCCACCTCGATTTGGAAGGCCATGATGCTCGGCGAAACCGGCTTCCTCTCCCCGGAGACGAAATCCAGCTTCCGCCACACCGGAACGATGCACCTCTTCGCCATCAGCGGGCTTCACATTGGCATCATCGCGACCATTCTCGCCGGCTTCCTCCGAAGGATCGCGATTCCCCTTCGCCTCACCCCTCTCGTCGGCCTCCCTATCCTCTTCCTTTTCGTCCAGATCACTGGCAATGCCCCCTCCGCCGTCCGCGCCCTCGTCATGGTCGGCTTCTTCTGGTCGGCCCTCTGCTTTTCCCGTAAGCCAGCCCCCTTCGCCGCATGGTCCGCCTCCGCCCTCTTCGTTCTCCTCCTCGATCCCCAGCAGCTCGCCAATCCCGCTTTTCAACTCAGCTATGCGGTCGTCGCCATGATCCTCCTCTACGGCCTGCCCCTCGCCCAATTCCTCAACGAACGCCTCATCCCTTTCCGTCAGGTTCCCCGCGACCTCCTCGGGCCCACCCAACGCGGCGTGGAACGCCTCGTCAAAGGATTCTGGGACAGCCTCGCCATCAGCCTTTCCGCATTCCTCATCAGCCAGCCAATCACCCTCTTCTATTTTGGGATCTTCACCCCCGTTAGTGTCCCCCTCAACCTTTTCCTCGTCCTCCTCGCCTTTCCCGTAATCTTTTCCGGGATCCTCTGCATCAGCCTGGGCCAACTCCCCCCCGCCATCACCCTCCTCCCCCTACAGGTCCTCGCCTGCGGGATCCTCGAGGTCATGCTCTGGATGATCCGGTCCGGAGAAGCTCTCCCCGGAAGCTGGATGGCCGCCCGCGGAGCCGGCCCCGTTCTCACCGCTGGCTACGTCCTCCTTCTTTTCGTTCTCGCTTGGGCGGGCGCCCGCTCCCGACGACCCGAAAACCAAAATCGCTGGCTGGCCGCCCCGCCGCTTGCCTTCCTCCTCCTCCTTCCGATATTTTTGATTTAATTCACTCTCACATGAAATCTGCATACGAACTTGCCATGGAACGGCTCCGGGAATCCGACCCCGATCCCCAGCCCCTTTCCGATTCTCAAAAAAAACAGCTCGCTGAGATCGAGAACAAGTTTAAAGCCAGAAAGGCTGAACGCGAAATCTTCCTCAAAAAGCAGCTCGATCACGCACGCCGTCAGGGACAATTCGAGGAGCTGCAGAAAATTGAGCGGCAGATCAACGATGAAAAGGACCGCCATGAGCGGGAGATGGAGGCCGAAAAAGACAAAGTTCGCTCCTCCCATCCATAAAAAAGCCCCGGCTCTCAGCCGGGGCCATTAAAGGGATCGCTCGGGTGGTCTATCCAGGATCAGCCACGCCGGCTGCGGCTGAACTTCTTTTGGAATTTTTCCACCCGGCCGGCCGTGTCCACAAAGCGCTTCTCGCCGGTAAAAACGGGATGCGAGTCGGACGTAATGTCGCGCACAAGGACGTCATACTCCACCCCGTCGATCGTTTCTTTCCGGCCCGATTTCAAAACCGACTTCGTCAGAAACTTCTTGCCGGAGGATACGTCCACAAAGCAGACGTTGTTCAGTTGGGGATGAATTCCAGTTCTCATCGCAACGTTCTCTTAGCCTTGACGCGCTTTAAAACGCGGACTGGTCTTGTTGATCACGTAAATACGGCCTTTGCGGCGCACAACTTGGCAATCCGGATGGCGGTTTTTTAAAGATTTCAGTGAGGAAACGACTTTCATGACAGATTTGGGAAAAGAAATAGAAAAGAAAATCCACCTTCCGCTGTCAATGGCAATTGCCACAAATTTGACGGGGCCGGGCACCGGGGCCGGTCAATTCAACGAAGGATCGTCCGGAATATCTGCAAGGAATCCCAATTCCGGATCAATTCCGGTAATCACTTTCTTCCAGAAGATTTCACCGTCGGAATCGCAGAAGGCGGTTTGCTCGATGGGGGTCACCACCCAGGCCTCCTGTTCGAGTTCTTCCTCCAACTGGCCTTCGCCCCATCCGGCATACCCCAGAAAAGCCCGGAATTCCGAATCCGGGTGCATCATCTGGATTTCCCTCGCTTTCTCTTCATCGATTCCGAAATAGAGCCGGAAAGTTTCTGATTGGGGCTCCCAATACCAGGCGGTAAGAATCAGCTCATTCTGCTGGACCGGTCCCCCGGCATAAACTGGTACTGAGGCCAGTGAGCCGTAGGTGAAATCAAAGTTCAGTTCGCCCAAATTCTTTTGCAAAGGCCGATTCAAGATCACCCCGAGGGATCCCTCGTCTTCACTATGAGCGCTGATTAGAATGACCGAGCGCTGGAAATTCGGGTCATTCAGGTTGGGGTGAGCGACAAGAAGGTGGCCTGCGTATTGAGTCGTCATGTCTGGTGTTGTTTCACGCATCACCACAAAGATACACTTCAACACCCTCCTCGAGCAATGACCTTATCCCGGTTTTTTGGAAAAACCCGTGCCCGACCACCGCTTGCGCTCCTTCAACATGACCTTGGCCGTGTTGTGCCCGCTCGCCCCCCAGACCCCGCCTCCCGGGTGCGTGCTCGCCCCGGTCAGGTAGAGCCCGCGAATTCCCGGAAAGCGGTAACCGGCCAGTTCCGACATCGGCCGGAATAGAAACATCTGGTCGAAGCCCATTTCCAGGTGCATGACATTTCCCCGCAGGAGCCCGTGCAAGCGTTCGATCCCGAGCGGGGTCTGGATGTATCGGCTCTCCACCTTGTCCAGGGTTCCCGGTGCATAGCGGTCCACCACTTGCAACAATTTATCCGCCTCCCGTTCCTCGATCGCGTCCCAATCCTCCCCGTTGCTCAGTTCATAGGGGTGATACTGGCCCCACACAAAAAGCACATGCTTACCCTCCGGGGCCAGCGTCGGATCCAGAGAAGAAAACGTCATTGCCAAAGGCACCGGATTCGTCGGCGGCCGTCCCCCGAGAAAATCGGCGTAGGCAGCATCCAGGTAGGACCGACTCGGGCACAGCAACTGCAGGCCATGGTGCTCCGGGGCCGCCCCGCGCGAATCCAATTCGATCCCCGGGTATTCGGGGAGCCCGCTCATTGCGCAGCGCACAATCATCCCGAACCCGTTCCCCACGCGAAGGTGTCGGCTCTTCGTCCGGATCGATCCGGGCAGCGTCGCCTCCCCCAGCAGCCGGTCTAGCGTCGTCTTGATGTGGCAAGCCGCTACCACCGCACCGGCGGTGTAGCGTTCTCCGTTTTCAAGCTCGACCCCGCAGGCGCGCTTATCCCCCCCCTCCAGCAATATCTTCCGGATCGGCGCATCCGTAAAAACCTTCCCGCCGTCCGCCTCGATTCGTGCCTGCAGTGCATCCGTCAGAGCCCCGCTTCCTCCCTTCGCTCGTTTCATCCCGCTTCGATGATACATTGAGTGCCAGCCGGCGAAATCTCCGCTTGCCATCTCGGAAGGCGGAGGACCGCTCTGCGCCGCCAGCCAAAGGATCGCGGTTCGGAGGGATTCGTTCTCAAAGCTTTCCGACACGAGTTGCCCGTAACTCCCCATCAGCTTGCGCACCATGTCTACCCGGTTGCTCCCTCCCAATTGGCGCCCCATCATCGTTCGGACGAGATTCCAGGGGGTCGGGGCCTTCAGAAAGACCTCGAAAACTCCCTCGTTCAACTCACCCCAGTGCTTCACAAACGTCCGGTAGGCCTCCGCATCCGCTGCCGAAAACTCCGCGATGCTTGCGCAGGTCTTTTCGACGTCTTTGTAAAATCGCAGCCAGCGCCCGGTCGGCTCAAATTCCCCGTTCCCCAGGTCGCGCGTCTCTGGGTAGACCGCCCACGGGTCCATTTCAAGATACTCCAGACCAAACCGGCTCAGTTCCAGATCCTGCAGAACCGGTGTGGAGTGGATCATCACATGGGCGGAACTTCCAACGTCGATCCGGTATCCCTCAAAGATGTCGTCATGCGTGCAAACCGCCCCCCCAGTCCGGTCCCGGCGTTCGAACACCCCCACCCGGTAGCCTTCACGGGCCAGATAGGCCGCCGTGATCATTCCGTTGTGACCCGAACCGACTATGATTGCGTCAAAATCCATTATCGGCAGAGCATACCAGTTAATCTTTCGAGTTCAACGCCCCGCACAAGATCCCTTTCTACTCGCCATCAGCCGTCCGGCCCATAACAAATCCACTGTCTTGGAAAGAACCGTTCAGCCCGAAATCCTTGATTCCCTGCCGGAGGATCATCCCGGAGCCATCCGCAACCGGCGGGATATCCTCCTCATCAACCGGATCATGGGAAACTTCCGGTGGTTCCGCCGTCGGATGGACGCCCATCTCCGCCCCGGGGAATCAATCCTTGAGATCGGTGCCGGTGCCGGAGACCTCGCCCTTTTCCTCAATCGGGAACGGCACGGCACAAATCTTCACTGGAGCGGCCTCGATACCTGGTCCCGCCCACCCGCATGGCCCGCCAACTGGGATTGGATCGTCGAGGACCTTACAACCTTCTCCCGCTATGGGGATTACCCCGTTATTGTCGGAAACCTCATCCTCCACCAATTCGAACCGTCCGAGCTTCGCGACCTCGGGACGCGTTGGGCCCGCCACGCCCGCCTCCTCGTCTTCAACGAACCCACCCGCCATGCCTTCCCCTTGTTCCTGATGCAGGCGTCCTTTCTCATCGGCATGCACCCGATCTCCCGGCACGACGGCTCCGCCAGCGTCCGCGCCGGCTTCCGGGGCGACGAGCTCCCCCGCATGCTCAACCTGCCCCCCGATGCATGGTCCTGGACCCTCGAGACCACCCTGACGGGCAGCTACCGCATGGTCGCTCAGCGAAAGTCATGATACGGCAGCCGGTCAACATCATCGGAGGCGGCCTCGCCGGACTCAGCCTCGGCATCGCGCTCCGCGAGGCTGACATCCCCGTCACCCTCTGGGATGCCGGAAAATACCCGCGCCATCGCGTCTGCGGCGAATTCATTTGCGGGATTGAACCGGCCTCCCTTCGCAGGCTCCACATCGAGCCCCATTTCGAGGACGCCTGCCGACACCGCAATATCGAGTTTTTCTTCCAGGGTCGCTCTGCCCTCAAAACCACCCTTCCCCGGGACGCCTACGGCATTTCCCGCCATACCCTTGATTTCCGGCTTGCCGAAGATTTTCGCCAACGGGGCGGTCGGCTTGAGTCCGGACAAAAGGTCGATCCCGCCGGAAAATCCGAGCCCGGCTGGGTGTGGGCCGCCGGTCGGCAAGTCCGGAAAAGCCCCTGGCTCGGGCTCAAGATGCATTTCTCCGGGCTCGATGAGGTGGACGGCCTCCAGCTCCACCTCGGTCGCCAGGGCTACACCGGAATCTCTGCCGTCGAAGGCGGCCGCCATAACGTCTGCGGCCTCTTCCGAAAAAACCCCGCCATCCGGGCACGGAAGCAGGAGTTGCTCTTTGCCTACCTCGAAAATGTCGGCCTCTCCGCCCTCGCCGGGCGTCTACGGCAGGCCCGCCCTCATCCCGAATCCGCTCTCGGTGTCTCCTCCGTTCTTTTTGACCGCACCTTCGACCAGCCGGATCGCTGCTTTATCGGCGACCACTTCTCCGCCATCCCGCCCTTTACCGGCAACGGCATGTCCATCGCCATGGAGAGTGCGGAACTCGCCGTCGACCCCATCGTCGAGTGGAGCCGCAGGGAGCGCAGCTGGGAGGAGACCCTGCGCCTCGTTCAATCCCGCATGAAACGCCATACCGGCAAACGCCTCCTTACCGCCCGCGCCCTCCACCCCCTTATTTACCACCGCCCCGGCCAGAACTTCCTTGCCCTCCTCGCCCGGACACGGCTCCTCCCCTTTCAACGCCTTTTTCTCCTGACTCACTAAAACGGGTTCTTTCCGCATGTTTTTACACGCCATCGCCACCGCCACCCCGGAGTCTTCCTTCACCCAGCGGCAGTGCTGGGAGGTCTTTAAAAACTCCCCCACCCGCGAACGCCTTGACTCGAAATCCGTCGGACTCATCGAGAAGGTCCTCCTCGGCGACTCCGGCATCGAACGGCGATACTTTTCCCTCAGCGGGATGCCCGACCTCTTCGAGCTTTCCGCCGGCGAACTCAACCGCGCCTTCGAAGAGGAAGCACCCGCCCTGGCCGCTCAGGCCCTCCAACCCGCCCTCGAACGCGCGGGCTGGTCCGCGGATTCTCTCGACGGTCTCTTCATCTGCACCTGCACCGGTTACCTCTGCCCGGGAATCAGTAGCCACGTGGCCGAGAGGCTGGGCCTCCCCGCTCATGCAGTCCTCCAGGACCTTGTCGGCCTCGGCTGCGGGGCCGCCATCCCCACCCTTCGCAGTGCCCATTACATGGCCCGCGGGGAAACGAAATCCCCCCTCCGGATCGCCGTCATCGCCGTGGAAATCTGCTCCGCTGCCTTTTTCCTCGAGGACGATCCCGGTGTCCTCATCAGCGCCTGCATTTTTTCCGATGGAGCCGCCGCTACCCTTTGGTCCAACCAACCCGGCCCGACCGGCCTCCAGACCGGCGGCTTCGACACCCTCCACGTCCCTAAGGACCGGGAAATCCTCCGCTTCCTCAACAGCGACGGGAAATTGAAAAACCGGCTCCACCGCTCCGTGCCTGGCCGGGCCGCGTGCGCCGTCGAAACCCTTTATAACCGTCGACACAAACCCGACGGCCATTCCGCCATCATCGCACACAGCGGCGGCCGCGATGTTCTCGATGCCCTTGAAAAACGCTTCCCTGGCGAGGACCTCGGGCCCTCCCGCGAAGTCCTCCGCCGCTACGGCAACATGAGCAGCCCCTCCGTCCTCTTTGCCCTCGAAGCCTACCTCGACCAAAACCCGGATTTGCCCTCCGGAGTCGATGACCTCTGGCTCGTCTCCTTCGGCGCCGGGTTCAGCGCCCACTCCTGTCGACTTTTCAAATGACCCACGACCCCTTACTTTGAGTCATGCCCGCATTATCTGAGATCGTAGCCGCCTGTGACCAGTGGACCCGCCGTTCCGAGATCGCCGACTTCCCCGGCGCCGAGAATGGCCTCCAACTGGAAAACGCCGGAACCGTCACCAAGATCGGGGCCGCCGTCGATGCCGGCCTCGTCCCCATCCGCGAAGCCCTCGAGCGAAATATCGACCTCCTCATCTGCCACCACGGCCTCTTCTGGAACCCACCCATCCCCCTCGTCGGGCCCGCCTACCGGAAGATCGCTTCAGCCGTTGAGGGCGGCCTCGCGCTCTACAGCTCGCACCTGCCGCTCGACGCCCATCCGGAAATCGGAAACAACGCCCTCCTCGCCCGCGCCCTCGATCTGCCCGTCATCGATTCCTTCCTCCCCTACGAGGGGACGCCCATCGGCCTTCTCACCGAAGGCCTTGCCCTCGAAGACCTCAAAACCCGCTTGAAACAGCTCTTTCCCCACACCCATACCATGATCACCTTCGGCTCCCCTCGCCCCGCCCGTGTCGCCATCCTCACCGGAAGCGGGGCCTCCGCCGTCGATGCCCTTCCCGTTGGCGTCGATACCCTCATTACCGGCGAGCTGAAGCAGCACCATTTCAACCTCGCCCAGGAAAACGGCCTGAACCTCCTCCTCGGCGGACACTATGCCACCGAGGTTTTCGGTGTGAAAGCGCTTGCCCGCAAAGTCTCCCAATCCTTCAATATTCCGTGGGAATTCATCGACACCGCCTGCCCCCTCTAATTCCGGAATGAAAACCATCGGCATTCTCAACGGCCCCAACCTCAACCGCCTCGGAAAACGCGAGCCAGAAGTCTACGGCACCGCCACCCTCCAGGACCTTGAGCGCGAGCTGGCCCGGCTCGCCACCGAGCTTAAGGTCGATATCGATTGCTTTCAGTCCAACCACGAAGGTGCCCTCATCGATAAGATCGCCGCCTGGGCCGATGCCGGCTATAACGGCCTCATCCTCAACCTCGGCGGATTTACCCATTCCAGTGTCGCCCTCCGCGACGCCATCGCTGGCTCCGGCCTCCCCGCTATCGAGGTCCATATTTCCAATATCCACGCCCGCGAACCCTTCCGTGCCCATTCCTACACCGCCCCCGCCTGCCTCGGCATCATCAGCGGCCTCGGCTTCAGCGGCTACCACTACGCCCTCCGACACCTCAACGAAGCCAATCCTCATTCCTGAACGGTTGGTCCTGAATAGCCAGCGCATTTACAATCGGGCTTCCAAGTCGCTATCGCTATCGGGACTCAAACATTTGCGCAATGAAGACGATCTGGTGCTTGCGCAAAAACAGAATAGACAGGCAACCAAACCAATTGATGAGCGCCATCACCGTAACCGGAAGGAAAACACCGTGTATCCCGATCTTTGTCCCATGGGCAATCAACGCCCCACTCATTACCCCCCATCCCAAAATCGCTCCCCAAGGAACACTTTGAGGAATAATCAGCAACAGAGCAGCAAAAACTTCCAAGCTGGCGATCAAGTAGCGCCCCTCGGGCTCCATCCCCAGAATTTCAAATAAATCCAAGCTGGTTGGGTGGCCTTGGAACTTGGCAATAGCTGATGCAGACAAAACCGTCGCCACTACGATTTGAAGAACCCAACTGATTAGGAGTTTATTTTTCATGAGAGGGGTGAGAATCATTGTCGCGGTATACGTCCCGATCCTCTTTTATCAGAGAGCGCTTCAGAAAAGGGTCCTCTACTACCATTCGCCAGAGGTTACTTCCGGTAGGAATATATAGATCGTCCACCGTCAGTTGGCTGGGGCAAGATTTTCCCATGGCCACCGTAAGTTCCTCTAATTCATGCAAGGTGTTATGAACGTAATGCTCCACCCGACGGGCCTTTTCCTCAGGAACCAACCCAGCCTGCAGGTGAGCATCCTGTGTGGTGATACCCACCGGGCAGGTATTTTTACCGCATTCCCGAGCCTGAATGCAGCCCAGGGAAAACATAAAACCTCGCGCCGTATAGCAGGCATCTGCTCCCAGGGCAAAAGCGATCGTCTGCCGACCGGCATCGATCAATTTTCCTGCTGCAAAGACTTTGGTCCGATCCCGGACCCCAAGCTCTTTAAGAATCTGCACCAGCCCGTGGAGTGCCGGAAAGAGCGGCATGCCTACGCTGTCCAGAAAGGCACTGGGAGCTGCACCGGTTCCTCCTTCACCACCGTCCACACTGATCCAATCCGGAAAAGTTTCCTGGCGCCTCATCTCTTTGATGAAGCTTCGCAGTTCATCAAAGGAACCCACGCACAACTTGATCCCCACCGGGATCGCTACCAGGTCTTGAATCTTTTTGATAAAGGATACGGTGGAAGGGAAATCCACGCACTCCTCATGGTAAGGCGGAGAAATGGCGTCTTTACCCAGGGGAATCTTTCGAAGTTCAGCGATTTCCTCGGTGATTTTTTCCTTGGGTAAGAGTCCCCCTTTTCCGGGCTTCGCTCCTTGAGAAAATTTAATTTCCAGCATTTTTACCTGCGGCTTATTAGCAACCTCCAGCAGTAAGTCCGGGTCCAAATGCCCCTCCTCATCCCGAACTCCAAATTTGGCTGTTCCCAGCTGAAATATGAGGTCGGCCTCCTCCATCAAGTGGTATTTCGGATAACCACCCTCTCCGGTATTCATGAGGACACCGGCCCGGGCCGCTCCACGAGCCAGGGCCCGCACCGCGTTTTCCCCCAAGGCACCGTAGCTCATGGCGCTGACCATCATCGGACGTCTTAAAGTATAGGGTTGGGTTGCCCCTCGCTCCTCTCCCACCACAAGCTGGTAATCCCGTAGCTTTTCCCGACGAGCTGGAAAGAGTGAGTGACGCAGCTTCAACTCGGTTGCGTCATAATCCAGTAAGGTGCCAAAGGAGGCTGCAGATTCCACGTTTTTCGATTTTTGGTAAACCGTAGATCGTTGCAACCGATTGAAGGGTCGCTCTTCCCGGTCATTGCTGAATAAATACTGCCGGAGTTCCGGACCTATGCTTTCAATCAGATAACGTCCCTGCCCCAGCAAGCCGAAGTTTCTTAAGACGGCATGCTCGGTTTGAACATAGCGATAAAAAACATTCACGATTAGCAAAAATAGAAATGCCACCGTGAAAAAGTGGAAATAAAACGATAAAAGAGTTCCCGCTGCGAAAAAAAGAATAGGCAAGATCAACAACAGAATATTGCTAAACTGGGCAAGTTTGTGGAGATCAATGCGTAGGGCTTGCGGCATGGAAATATAACCTAATGAGTCTGTCCTGACCTTCGAGGATCCGCGTTTTCGGCGGCTTCTGCTACAGCCCGGGCCACATTTTGCGGAACCTCCGGGTCCAAGGCCGGAGGCAAAATAGCGTCCAGCTGAGGTTCCTTCACGCTTTCGGCAATAGCTTGGGCGGCGGCCAATTTCATAGAATTGGTGATGGTGGGAGCGCGGGCATCCAGAGCGCCCCGAAACAACCCCGGAAAGGCGAGCACATTGTTCACCTGATTTGGAAAATCACTCCGACCCGTAGCTACGACCCTCGCCCCGCCTGCAAACGCCGCTTCGGGCATAATTTCCGGAGTCGGGTTGGCCAGGGCAAAAATCAGGGGATCGGGAGCCATCCTCCGGATATCTTCCGGCTTCAAAAGGTTACCCCGGCTCACACCTACCAATACGTCGGCCCCCTCCAATGCGTCCTGCAACGTTCCTTTCAGATTTTCGGGATTACTGATTTCCAGAATCTCCCGCTTTACCGGACTGAGGTTTTCCCGCCATTCGTGAATTAAACCTTGTGAATCACAAACCAGCACTTCCTTTACCGTGGAACAATGGACTGGGCTCTGCTCGACACATTGCAATAAACGCACAATCGCCCGGCCCGCAGCACCCGCTCCGGACAGAACGACCCGGAGTTCGGAAAAAGCCTTTCCCGTGACCCGGCAAGCATTTAACAAACCCGCCAGTAACACGATCGCAGTTCCATGCTGGTCATCGTGCATCACCGGTATCCCCAAATCCTGTAATCGCTCCTCAACCTCAAAGCAGCGAGGCGCGCTGATATCCTCCAAATTGATACCACTGAAACCCGGGGCTACCGCCCGGACGACCTCAACAATAGCGTCAGCTGACCGTGCATCCAGGCACAACGGCCAGGCATCCACATCCGCCAGTTTTTTAAAAAGCACGGCCTTCCCCTCCATGACCGGCATGGCCGCTCGGGGGCCAATATCCCCCAATCCCAGAACTGCCGAACCGTCCGTTACCACCGCCACCGCATTGCCGGTTACCGTCAGCTCACGCTCGGTAAGTTCTGACCCCCCGTCATGTATAACACTACATACATGTCCCACCCCAGGGGTGTAAGCCCGACTCAGATCCTCGGTCGTTTCCAGGGGAACCTTCGCTGAAATCGCCATCTTTCCCTTGTGTCTCCGGTGCAGTTCCAGGCTTTCTTTGTTTATCTCACTACGCATCATTTTCCTTTACGTCAGGACTCCGCTGATTTCAGTTCTTCAACTTCCCCCTTGGGGTTCCCGAATCACCAGCGACCGAATTTCGGTCATGTCTTCCATCGCATAGCGAATCCCCTCACGGCCCAGACCACTGGCCTTGCCCCCCCCATAGGGCATGTTGTCAACTCGCCAAGATGGAACTTCGTTGATGAGAACACCGCCGGTCTCCAATCCATCCCAGGCCTCTAGGGCATGATCAATTCGCGGTGTAAAAACCCCCGTATGAATTCCATAGTCACTGCGATTCGCCAGCTCGATCGCTTCACCAAAGCTCGAAAATGTTTCCAGGATCGCTACCGGCCCAAAGGCTTCTTCACAACTCAGGGGATGGTTCGCAGGCACTTGCTTAAGCAGAGTGGCATCCATCAACGCTCCCCGGCGCTGGCCTCCACACAATAATTCGGCGCCCGCTTCCACCGCAGATTGAACCCAGCTTTCCAGACGCTCCGCAGTCCTTTCGTCGATGAGAGGGCCCAGAAAAACCTCCTCGTCCATCGGATCGCCGGTTCGGAGTTCACGAGCAGCGGCCACCAGACGGGTTTCCAGCTCTCCCGCCAGAGATTCATGGGCCAGAATCCGTTGCACGGAGATACAACTTTGCCCGGATTGGTAAAAGGCCCCCGTGATTAATCGGCCCACAGCGTCCTCCAGATCACTGCCGGCATCCAGAATACAGGCGGCGTTCCCTCCCAATTCTAAAACCACGCGCTTCTTTCCGGCACGAGCTTTCAACTCCCATCCAACTTTGGGCGATCCGGTAAAACTCAACAGCTTGAACCGCTCATCTACCGTCAAAGCGTCCGCTTCCGAAACCTCACAGGGGAGAATGGAAAAAGTTCCTTCCGGCAGATCGGTCTCCGCCAGGATTTCCCCCAGAATCAAAGCCCCGATCGGCGTCCGGCTATCGGGCTTTAAAACAAAGGGACATCCTACCGCCAAAGCTGGAGCTACTTTGTGGGCCACCAGATTCAGGGGAAAATTAAATGGAGTAATAAAGGAACAGGGACCTACCGGCACGCGCTGAGTTATTCCTCGATAGCCTTTGGCCCGGGCACTGATTTCCAAATTCAATGTCTCCCCAAGCGGACGTACTGCCTCATCCGCCGCAATCTGAAAGGTTTCGATAAAACGAGTCACCTCTCCCCGACTGTCTCGAATGGGTTTTCCCGCTTCCAGGCTCAATATCTCAGCCAACTCCGCTTCCCGCTCCTGAAATCGATTCACACAATGGCGAAGCACTGCCTGCCGTTCATAGGGAGCCCACCGGCGGAAGGGCTGGCTTGCTTCTACGGCGGCGCGAATCCCCTCGTCTATCAAACCCGCATCCGCCAGCGGAACCCGGCATAGGGAATCACCGCTATACTTATTTGTTACTTCCAGAGAGGGTTTTGGCTCCCGGGCTTCGTTCGCCAGGTATAGAGGATAGGTTGCTTTTATCATAGCTACGGTCAGAGAGAATATTCCGTTTCAAATTTGCCCTTGGTCCATCTGTAATAAGGCCGCACTTTCCCGAGGAATTTCCTCAAAGAGAATTTTTCCGTTTTCTGAATAGTCCACTGGACAATCGATTAAGTGAACACCTCCGGCTTCAAACGCCGATTCCAGAGTGGCTCCAATCTCAGAGGTTTCCTGGATCCGATGCCCTCGAGCCCCGTAAGATTCCGAATACTTGACAAAATCAGGATTGGTAAAATCCAAACCATAGTCCTCGAAGCCCATCTCCTCCTGTTTCCACTTAATCATACCGTAGGCTGAGTCGTTCAGAATAAGGATAACTAGATCCTGCCTCAATCGAATCGCTGTCTCCAACTCCTGAGAATTCATCATGAATCCACCATCCCCGCATATCGCCAATACCCGGCGCTCTGGATATACTATTTTCGCCGCCATCGCCGATGGCAGGCCGGCGCCCATTGATGCCAACGCATTATCCAGAAGCACCGTATTGGGTTGGCGAGCCGGATAATTCCGGGCAAACCAGATTTTATAGACTCCATTATCCAGCGCCAATATCCCGTCATCAGGCATCTGTTCCCGAATTATCTGAACCAGGTGCTGCGGTAAGACCGGAAAACGCTTGTCATCTGCTCGGCGCATCGTGTGTTCACGTAATGCTTCTCCTACTGATTGAAAAAATGAAAAATCCCAATCACCGGACGGCTCCAGGGCTTCGTTTAATTGCCAGATACTGTTGGCAATATCGCCAATTAAACCCCCTTGAGGAAAATAGACCGGGTCCACCTCCGCCGGGACAAAGTTAACGTGAATTACCTTGCGCCGGCCTTTGTTCATAAAAAAGGGCGGCTTTTCCACCACGTCGTGCCCTACATTTAAAATTAAATCCGCTCGCTCAAAGGCCCGGTGCGGAAAGTCATCGGCGGAAACGGCCGCATTGCCCAGGAATAGAGGGTGCATCTCATCCACGACTCCTTTTCCCATTTGAGTGGTCACAAAAGGAATTCCCTGTTTCTCCACAAAATTACGAAGCATCTTCGCCGTCATTTTTCGATTCGCGGCCGCACCGATCAGCAGCAGGGGATGGCGGCTTTCTCTCAACAGGTCAACCGCTCGGCTTAGTGCTTTCTCCTCCACAATAGGGCGTCGGTATTCACTTCGTAGAATAGGTTCTTCCTCCACCGTTTCCCGCGCGACGTCCTCTGGAAGTTCCAGATGAACCGCACCGGGTCGCTCTTCCTCGGCCCGAAGGAAGGCATTGCGAATCCGGGATGGGATAACGCTGCCGCTCGCAATCTGATGGGTATACTTGGTGATCGGATCCATCATATCCACTACGTCGATTATTTGAAACTGTCCCTGCTTGCTGGTATTTATCGGCTTCTGCCCCGTTATCATCAGCATCGGCATTGCCCCCAACTGAGCATAGGCAGCGGCCGTCACCAGGTTCGTCGCTCCGGGTCCGAGCGTAGCCAGACAAACCCCCGCCTTTCCCGTTAAACGTCCGTAGGTTGCCGCCATAAATCCGGCGGCCTGTTCGTGACGGGTCAGAATCAATCGAATTTTGGAACGAGACAGCGAATCCAGAAAATCCAGATTCTCTTCCCCCGGAACTCCAAAAACGAAGTCCACGCCTTCATTTTCGAGACAGCGGATGAAAAGATCTGAGGCTTTCATTTAATAATAAAATGGGTGTTCAACCGGGATCCGACAACAGGTGAGGATTGACCGACACGGCCTTCGTCATGGATTGAAGACCCTCCTGTAATACTCCACCCTGGAAACAGGAAAAAAGATGGGGTTTATTTGGCTTGAAGGATCGCCTCATATTTCGGCTTATACCGGATCATCGTGAGGATAAGCAGGACCGTGAGAATTATTCCCGGCCCGATTCCGGATGGAGCCAAGGTCGCATGAAAGAGAAGAATGTTCACCGCCACGGGAGCCAGGATTAAAAGCAGGAGAGCAGCAAAGCGATCCGCCAAAAGGGTGATTGCCGTTATGATATAAATTACCCCGAGGAGCGGAAATAAGACACCAGTGCTTCCCAAAGCACTCAGATAAGCCTGGGCCTCCTCAGGCATGGGGGGCATCTCCATGAAGCCGAGAAACTTGTTGGAGCCAAATACAAGAAGCAGTAAAGCCAGTAGATAGCGTGCGATGTTTGTAGCAATTTTCACTGAAATTAGAGGGTTATTTATAGATTAAGAGGAAAAGGCAAATGAGGCAAAGGAGAATATTTCAACGTTCGATAGGAATAGGCAGAAGCGGCATCAGAAAAAGGGGCACGCTTGAATTGAAGACGGGTTAAATTGGCTTACACACGATTCCGCTACCGTTTATCCCGGTAAACCAAATCTGGGATGCTTCGGTGCTTTTGGGGATTGGGTTTTATCCAGCGCCACCCCCCAAAGAGCAGAAAAACTCCAAAGGCCACTCCCGCCGTCCAGCCCAGCCAGGACCACCCGGTTAAAGCATGAATGGCCGCTCCCAGGCCATAGGCCAAAAGCAGGGCAATGCCCGGACATAGCCCAGGGCCGCCACATCCACCCACGCAAGTCGCAGCGCGTTTCGCCGGTGAACCCAGCTCCACCGCTGAGGGGGCGGGATTTTCAGAAGCATGGACTTTTGCTTTTGTTGAAGAATTTATAGGCATAAAATTTTGAGCTTTTTCAGTTCCGGGTCCACGCCTTCTCCTGGAAAGCTTCGTCCAAAGGCGGGTCGGATAGAGGGTTGGTGTAGTTACTTAAAATTTTTAAAGCCAAAATGGTAATGACGTCCAAGGCATGCCGGGGAGTGAATCCGGCCTCTATAAAAGCGGATTGATCGGATTCGGAAACCCATCCATTTTTCCCCATCATAGCGCGGGCAAAACGAACCTGGGCGGTATCCTGTGGATCTTCGAACTCCTTACCTTCCCGTAACGAGGAAATCACTTCTTCGGAGACCCCACTCATTTTCGCCACCGTGCTGTGAGCCGCTACACAATATTCGCAAGCATTCGCCTCACTCATGGCCAGCATGACGAGTTGTTGCTTGGCATCCAAGGCACCATGCTCCTGCAATAAATCACTGATTATCTGGTAGGCACTCAAAACCGGGGACGATTTTGCCAAAATGCCGAATAGATTTAAAGCAAACCCGTATTTCTTTTCCGATTCTTCCAAAACGGAAACAGAGGCCGCAGGAGCGCTCGATGGGGCGTGTATTTTAAATTCCATCAGTGTTTAGGTTAGGTTGGGATTTTGGCGGTCTTGAGGAAGTTTCTCTCGAACCGCACGTTCCAAAGTCTTCTGACTCACCACCCCAACAAATCTTTCTGTCTCCTCATCCCCATATTCCGCTTGAAGAGCCGAAAGAATGGGCACCAGCTCCCATAGCGGTTTATCCGTAGAATGGATAGATAGCATCGTAGGGGCTCTGCTGGAATTTCGTTCCGAGTCCGCATTTTCAACCTCCTGCACCCTCGATGCTACCGGCATTACAGAAAAATAAAGACCAACCGCCAACACAATGAAAACGATGCCAATAACAAAGCCGCTCTTAAAAGGTAGTCGCATCTATCAGAAAAAGAGGCTTTGGCCGTTTTATTTATTCCCTGATTACCCAGGTTTCTCCATCAGGGAGAAACGTTCATGGGTTGTAGACCCCGGCCTCCCCTTTTTCCAGGAGATCGCAGAGGTCCCAGGTCTTTGAGGTGCTCGTTTTTGGCAATGCCTACGACATACCACACCTCGTTGCGATCACACCAGGACAGGGTCCGGTCCCGGCAAAAACCGCTGTCGCCACGGAAGATAATCCGGGTATGGGGCCAACTCTGACGGACCCGCCTCACCAACAACTTCATCAAAATCGCTCCGGCATGAGTGGCCGCATCTTGATTACTGCGACGCAGAAACGCCTGCCAACAACTGGCCCTTGAACTCGGAGACGGAGGTTCTCTTGCCAGCTTTCATCTCGTCCAGGCGACGAACGGTATCTTCCTTCCAATTCTTCGACTCCTGCCCTAAGCGCACAATGAAAGCAAAAACCTCCCGGCGCTCGGGCTCGGACAGTTTCGTAAGCTGTTGCTTCAGAGACAGTAACTCTGAATCGTTCATGATTAGAAGCTACCCTATCAGCGTTCGGGGGTCAAGCCTCCCAATTCCTCCCATATCGTGAAGCTCACTCGCGCGACTTGTCCGCGTTGAGTGCAGAACCGACGATCTGTTGCGAGTCCACCTTGTAAAGCGGCTCCTCTTCATCAGTGTTCATCGGTGTGCATCAGTGGTTCAATTCTTTTTATTCCCTTGGCCAACGTCGAAGTCCTCTCACACCTGCCCGAGGGCGAGGCTTCGACTGTGGGTTGATGTTTGAGTGGCCATGGAAGATTGAACT
>CAYQKH010000016.1:21813-32529 GCA_964417945.1 uncultured Opitutales bacterium | reverse complement strand
TCGTCCACCGGCACGGCGGCTTCGCCGACCGCGTCCGCGCCCAGGCCGCCAGCGTCATTCCGCTGCCCGAGGGAATCGACGGCACCCATGCGGGCCCGCTCTTTTGCGGAGGGATCACCGTATTCAATCCATTGATACAATTTGGCGTGAAGCCAACCGACCGGGTCGGTGTCATCGGCATCGGAGGGCTCGGGCACCTCGCTATTCAATTCCTCCGCGCCTGGGGCTGTGAGGTTACCGCCTTCACCTCCAGCGAGAACAAGGTTCAGGAAGCCCTCGATATGGGAGCCCACCACACGCTCAATTCCCGTGACCCGAAAGCCATCCAGGGCGCGGCCGGATCTCTGGATTTCATCATTTCCACCGTCAATGTGAAGCTCGACTGGAACACCTACATCGCCGCCCTGAAACCCCGTGGGCGTTTCCACAATGTCGGCGCCACCCTCGAACCGCTCGACCTCCAGGTTTTCGGTCTCATGATGGGCCAGCGTTCCGTCTCGGGCTCACCTGTAGGCAGCCCCGCCACCCTCGCGACGATGCTCGATTTTTCCGCCCGACATCAAATTCAACCCATCATCGAGACCTTCCCTTTCGAGCGGGTAAACGACGCCCTCGAACACCTCCACAGCGGAAAGGCACGCTACCGCGTCGTCCTCACCCATTCATAAGTCCATCGGCCCTTTTCCGAAGCGGAACGCAACCGCCCGGCTGTTTTCGGCAGTTCCCTTGAATCCCGGGAAATCCGGAGCTCCGGACCTCGGATTAACCCAATACGTTCAGGAGGACGAGGGTCGCCAACCACCAGAGGGCCACGCTGACGACCTTCGTCATCACCACCAATTGGATGATCGTTGGCCATTCCCGCGCGCTGGTGAAGCCCTTGACCAGGTAAAGCATCACAAAAAAGGAAACCAGGATCTGAAGCGGGCCGCCAAGGGGCCAACCCATGGCCAGAAAGACATTGCCCAGCCCGAGCCGCACCAGCGAATCGACAAGGGCAATCGCAAATAAGCCGGGAAAAAAGACCGTCACACCGACAAGGTGGGCTGCGACCTTCAGGACGATCAACCCGATGACGATACTCACCAACAGCTCCACCAGGAAAACCCTCACCCAGCCGCCGGGGGAGACGCCGCCGGAAGACTCGTAATCCTCAAATAAGGCCTCCCTTCCTTCCACTTCCTCGGGCTCTCCCTCCGCGGCTTGCCGGAGATTTTGTAAACGGGCGCGTTCCTCCTCCGAAATTGCCAGCTCCGGGGGAACCGGATCATCGACCGATTCGGATGGAAAGGAGGGTATGGACCCGGCTCCCCCCTCCCCGACCGGGTCCGGCTCGGACCTGTCCTCCATTGGTGGAGGAGCCGGCACTTCCGCTTCGGATGGTTCGACACCCGCCTCCGGCTCATCCGTCGGTTTTTCCGTTAAAAACGCCATCCCTTCCACCGCGACCAGCCGCCCGTTTTCCACGGTCAACCGGACCCCGTTCGGGTAGATCAGGAATTTCCGGGAGCCCGCCTCCGCTGTCGAGGTCGGGTACCCTTTCATCTCGAAATAAACCGCCTGTTCCTCCATTCCGAGGTAGAGTTGCCCCTGCAGCAGCACCGGTAGCAGAACCGCCGCCGTGAGGAGCAATAAGAGAATTCCTTTCCCGCTCATAGCCGAATATCCTGTCGGATCACGGGTGCACCCGCACGAAAAAAAACGCACCTCCTCGCCCGAAACGAAACCCCGAATCGCGTTGCCTCCCGACAAGTCGATTTTTAAGGTCCCGCACGTATGAATGTTCTCATCGCCTTCGATAAATTCAAGGACTCGATGTCCGCCAAAACCGCCTGCGTTGTGGCCGCCAACACCCTGAACCGGCATCATCCCGGCTGGTCTACCCTCGGCACTCCCCTCACCGACGGCGGAGAAGGCTTTTGTGAAATTATGACCGAGGCCGTCAGCGGCCGCTTTCACCAGCTGCCCGTCCTCGGCCCGCGCTTTCGCGAGCAATCCGCCCTTCTCGGGTTTGCCGACCTCGAGAGGGTGCCCGATGCCGCGCGGCGGCGGCTCGATCTCCCCTCCGAAGGCAATCTCGCCATCGTCGAAATGGCCCAGGCCACCGGCATGGAAGGCATGCGGCCGGAGGAGCGCAACTGCCTCGAAACCACTTCCTTCGGCACCGGCGAGCTCATGGCCTTCGCCATCGAACAAGGGGCCGACGCCCTTCTCCTCGGAATCGGGGGCAGCGCCACCAGCGACCTCGGCCTCGGTGCCCTCGAAGCCCTCGGCCTGCAGTTCCGCGATCGGGACGACCGACCGATCACCCGCATCACCCCGTCCCGTTGGCCCGAAATCGATCACCTCGCTGGAAACCTTCTCCATCCCGGCCGGGATGGCCTCCCTCCCATCCGCATTGCCTGTGACGTCACCAACCCTCTTCTCGGACCCAGTGGTGCGGCCGCCGTTTACGGGCCGCAGAAAGGCCTCTCCGAGGACCGCCTTCCCTTTTTGGAATCCGAAGGCGAACGCCTCGCGACCATGCTTCTCCGCTACTTTGAGAAAACCGATGACCTCCTCACGATGCCCGGAGCAGGGGCCGCCGGTGGCATCGGCTTCGGTCTCGTCACTGCCGCCGATGCCCGCCTTGTCTCCGGGTTCGATCTCGTCGCGGATTGGCTCCAACTCCAGGAGCATGTCCAAGAGGCCGACCTCATCCTGACCGGCGAAGGGCGGTTCGACGATTCTTCCCTCCAAGGCAAGGGTCCCTTTGCCATCCTCGAAATGGCCAATGCCGCCGGCGAAAAGTCCGTCCACCTCTTCGCCGGAAAAGTCGAAGTCGATAACCTCGACCGACTCCGCGAGCAGTTTGCCGGATTCAGTGCCCGGGCCATCGCCCGCCCGGACTGGGACCTCACGCAAAACCTCGCCGAAGGTCCCGCCCTCCTTCAGAAATCCATCGAGTCCCTCTTGGCCGAAATCGCTTGAACCCGGAACATTGTATTGAACCAACGTTTCCCTTCGGCTTCAGTAAGCCGATCCCCGTCCTGACATGACCCCTGAAGAACACGAGGCCTACAAAAAATGGCATTTCGCCCAGATCCGGGCCGCCAAGCGGCTCTTGCGCCCCCTGCCCCGGAAGGCCAATGTCCACCGCTATCCGGTCCTGAAGAAGTTCAAGGGCTTGAAGGATAAAAAGTACCTCTGGTCCTTTCGCGTAAAGGACGTCGTCCCTTCCTTCTATGCCGCGTGGATCCTTGCGCTTGTCCCCTTGTTCGGCTTCCAGCTGGTTCTCTCCGTCTGTTTCGCCCTCTATTTCCGTTCCAACCTCCCCGTCATGGCGGGAATTCAGCTTACCACCAACGCCTTTACCGTCCCACCGATCTTTTATGTCATGCACCTCATCGGTGCCGCCGTCTGGAGCGGCCTCGGGGGTCATGCCGTCATCGTTACCCTCGAAGATATGCGGAACATCATGGGCTTCTTCTCGGAATTCGGTGTTCTCAGCGCGCTCATCATCATCCTCGAGATGTTCATCGGCGGTTTCATAACCGGGGGCATCCTCGGATTCCTCAGCAGTTTCATTTACCGTTTCATGGCACAACGCGTGAAACGCAAGCATGCCCGGTTTGCCGAATTGCGTAGGCTCAGCCAGATTGCGGATGGTTCCCTCGGCTCATGAATCGTATCGCCTTTCTGCTTCTCGGCCTCCTCCTCGGATTCGTCACCTTATCTCAGGTCGAAGCCGCACCCAATCGAATTCACCTCGGCATTGATGTCCTCGAGGCCCGCAACTTCAAGGAGCTTCGAGGCAAGCGCGTCGGCCTCCTCACCCATCCCGCGGGCGTCAACCGGGATGGGATTTCGACCATTGACGTCCTCCGTCGCAGCCCTGCCGTCAACCTCGTCGCCCTCTTCGGGCCGGAGCACGGAATCTACGGCGATGAAAAGGCCAACCAACCCATCGACGACCGCATCGACCCGCGCACCGGCCTTCCCGTCTACTCCCTTTACGGGAAATACCGCCGCCCCACCCCCGAAATGCTCCAGAAAATCGATGTCCTCGTCATCGACCTCCAGGATCTCGGCGTTCGTTCCTACACCTATGTTAGTGCCATGCGCTACGCCGCCGAGGCCTGCTTCACCCACGGGGTCGAAGTCGTCGTCCTCGACCGGCCCAACCCCCTCGGTGGCCGCAAGGTCGACGGCCCCCCCCTTGACCCGCGCTGGATGTCCTATGTCGGCGCTTTTCAAGTCCCCTACGTCCACGGACTCACGATCGGCGAATTGGCCATTCTCGCCCAGCGGACACCCGGCGGCTTCCAGGTCCCGGATTCCGTCCTCCAGGATGCCAAACTCACCGTCGTTTCCATGCGCGACTGGACGCGCGACATGCTTTGGACCGATACCGGCCTTGAGTGGATCCCCACTTCTCCGAATATCCCCGACCTCTCCTCCGTCCTTGGCTACGCCATGACCGGCCTCGGCCAGATGCACAGCGGGTTCTCCCATGGCATCGGCACCCCCTACCCCTTCCGGCTCCTTCGCCATTCCGAAATCAGCCCCGAGGCCCTTCTCGCACTCCTCCGAGAGCGCGACATCCCCGGCCTCGACTATCGCCTCGTTACCACGCGATCCCAAGCCGGAGCTCCCGTTACCGGGATCTACGTCCTCGTCTCCGATTGGCACCGCTGCCGCCCTACCGAACTCTCTTTTCACATGATGGTCCTCGGCGACCGCCTCCTCAATGGCAACCCCTACCAGGGCCTCTCCGACAGCCAGATGACGCTCTTCAACAAGCACGTCGGCTCCACCGCCTGGTGGGAGGAAATCCGGAAGCTCGGCCAGCATGCACGGCTCGACGTTTTCCTCGACCAGTGGGAACGCCAGGCCCGGCAATTCCAACTGGAGTGCAAAGATATCTGGCTCTACCGATGACCCAAAGAGCCCCGTCCAGATTTCCGACCTCGTCGATCCGGCCCTCCTTTAGGGACCGCACTCGCCGAGCGTCCTAACCCTGTAGCGAAGGGCTGTAGCAGGTCGTCCGCCCCCCGATTGTTTCCCGCACCAGCGGCTCCTTCGTCTTCGGGCAGATCCCGCCATCCTTCCAACGGTGCCGGAACAGCCACGTCTCCGGCGGGTCCGAGAAATCGTTTCCCACATATTTCAGGGCGCCGCGACAAACGTATCGGATTTTTTGATACAAATTTTTAATCTCTTCCTCTCCGAGGCTACCTCCCTTCCGTCCCGGGTGGATGCCCGCCTGCCAGAGAATCTCATCCGCCATCCAGTTCCCGATCCCCGGGAAACGGCTCTGGTCGAGAAGTATCGCCTTCAGCGGTGCTTTCGCCCGCCGCCGCAAATATGCCTCCAGGTCATTGCATTTAAATCGCGGTGAGAGCAGATCTGGAGGAAGCGCCCTCCAGTAAGCGGGTTCCGTCTTCCCCGCTTCGAAAAGGATTTTTCCGAACAGGCGGTAATCCTGGAAGACCAGGGCATGGGAACCCGTCTTCAAAACCAGATGATCATGCTTCCCCGATGCGTAGGGAAGCCGCTGCGCGAACAATTTTCCCGCCATCCCGAGGTGGACCCCCAGCCAACCGGATGCGCCGCCTCCCGGCCTCTGCCCTTCAAAACGAAAGAGCATCTGCTTGGCCGCCGCCCGGCTTTCCTTGAAGTCCTTTCCCAAAAGTCCTGACCTCAGCTCTTCCGGATCGGTCTCCCGGAAAACCCGCTTTTCCGGGTGCAGGTGCACTCCCAGGACCCGCCCTCCCAGGGCCGGATCCCACTGCTTTCGAAAATATTCAACTTCGGCAAGCTCGGGCATGGTGAAAAAGAATAACCAAGGTTACCGCAGAATCACCCAATTTAACTTATTTTCTAAAACAAGAAGCTGCCGCGCTCTCTTTTTTTCAGGCGAAGCGAAGCGGTTTCAAAAAGAACGGAAAGGAAGACCCGTGGTTAGAAAAAGGAAACGTCACTCTGGAATCCGTCCGAGAATGGCTTAGGGTAAACCAATGGCCCGTCGAGAAAGCGCAGGAATCCTTCTCTATGCGCCGGACCCGGAAAAGCCCGGGCGCTACCGGTTCCTCATCGGCCATATGGACGGACCCTTTCACCAAAAGAAGGACGACGGCCATTGGACCATTCCCAAGGGGGAACCCGATGAAGGAGAGGATCCCTTCCTTACCGCCTGCCGGGAATTGAAGGAAGAAACCGGTTTGGAGCCTATCCATACCGAAGACCCGATCGACCTGGGCGAAATCCGGCAAAAGGGCGGAAAATGGGTCCGCGCCTGGGCCCTCCCCAGCCATTTCCGCGACCCTCAACCCTGCCTCAGCAACACCTTCCGCATGGAGTGGCCCCCGAGATCCGGACAATTCATCGACGTCCCCGAGCTCGACCGTCTTCTCTGGGCCGATCTCGAAACGGCTCGCACCAAGCTCAAGCCCGCCCAGGTCCCGTTTATCGAGCGGCTCCTCCGCCAGCTTCAATCCACTGCTGGGGCACCGGACAAGCCCGGTAAATCCGACTGAATCTTCACCGCCTCCCGGTGTCCCGAAAACCCCGCTTGAAAAGCCGATTGGAGGACCAGGCTCCCCATCGTTTTGAATTCGATCGGTTTCTCCGGCACTTCATTGATCAGGACGACCATCCGCTCCAGGTGGCGAAAAATACAAGAGGCCAGCGAGATCGCTGTTCGCCCGAAATCGGTGGTCGAAGAATTGGTGACGAAACGGATCGGATGGGGTCCAGGGGAGCACCCGCAAAGCGCCATCGCATACATCCCCGGAACTCTTACGACGATCGTGCCCTCTCGATCCACCGCCGCCTGCAGGGCTTTCGTGTTGGCCATCCCGATTCCCTCGGGCGAGAACCCGAAATCCGCCGCATCGGTGGAATCTTTTTTCAAAGGATAATCGCCGAAAGATTCCAAAATGGGTCGTGTCGGGTTTGGCTAGACCGGGGCTTTCAGATAAGCTTTCTCCACCTTGAGCAGGGCTTCCAGAAGCTCCTCGGTTTCCCGCTCCCCGAGGTTCTCGTGAATCGGGATCCCGAAATGGACGTCCGCTGCATGCTGGGCGTTCGGCATTGCGTAGTGGGGTTCCCGCTCACCTGCGTAATCCGGGGACGACCAGGGAAAACCGCTGTTTCCGAAGACTGCCTGTTTTTTAAACCACGGTGAAAAGCATTGGATGAAGCGATACTCCGTCATCACCCCAAGCCCCTTCACTTCCGCGCGGAGTGCTTCGCAAAAGGTCGCCTTATCCACCGAGAGTTTGTCCAGATCCAGTCGGAGGCGCAGAAACCAGTAAACCGGATCCGTCTCCGGGGCCTGCCAACCCATGCTCAACGCCTCCGCTTCCGCCAACCCGGTCCGGATTCTCCCCCCTATCCGTTTCCGTTCTTCGAGGAAGCGGGGAAGCTTTTCCAACTGCACGCAACCAATCGCCGCCGAGAGGTCGTCCATGTTGCAATTCAGGGCCGCAACCACATTTGCCAGACCCGACTCCGTTCGGTGCTTACCCCGGTCCGCCGCCCAGCGGGCCGACTCCGCCCAGCAGGGATGCCGCGTGTAAACCACCCCTCCCTGCCCTCCCGTGCAGTGGTGCTTGCCAAACATTGTCGAGAAGGCGGCCAGGTCCCCGAAGGTTCCGACCATCCGTCCCTTGTAGGTCGCCCCGTGCGCCTGCGCGCAATCCTCCACAACCCGGAGGTCATGCTTCTTTGCCAGTTCAAGGATCGAATCCATCTCTGCGGGTTCACCGGAAATATGCGCCACCACGATCGCTCGGGTCCGCTCTGTCAAAAGCGGTTCAATCGTTTCCGCAGAGAGGTTGAAGCTGCGCGGATCGCTGTCCGCGATAACCGGAACGCAACCCAACAACGCTACCGGCATCACCCCGCCGGGGTCGGAAATCGGCGGCACGATGACCTCAGAATAGGGATCCAACCGCAACGCCGCCAGCGCGCAATACAACGCATTGCTCCCGGAATTGACGCCCACCGCATGGCCTCCCCCGTGGAACTCTGAAAAGTTTTTTTCGTAGCGGCTCCGGGAAGGTCCCTGGTAACCGAAGGCTTGGCCTGTCGAAATCGCTTCGTCGAACAACGCGATCGCCGCCGCCTTCTCCGCCTCCCCAATTAAACCCCTCGGGGGGAGGGAATCGCTTCTGACCGGGGTTCCCCCGTTTAGGGCCAAACCTGCTTGCGCGTCCATTGAATAATTCTTTTCGAAATGCATCGTGAGTTTACCTCCTCCTCCAAAGGGATAACCGCTCCCCGGGGTGAGTAAAGACCAACCTTCCCGGGTTCCGTTTCGCTGCGGTTATCTCGCTTTGGAAAAACAGAATTGCCCCACCTCCCGATTGTCAGTTCACTCCACTCACGACCGATAATAAAGTTCTGCAGCCAATATCGGCAGGTATCCCTGAACCCCTTCTCCCCATGCCCAGACCTGTTACCCTCTTCACCGGCCAGTGGGCCGACCTCTCCCTCGAAAACCTCCTCCCCCTCGTTCGGGAGATGGGCTATGACGGTGTCGAACTCGCCTGCTGGGGCGACCACTTCGATGTCGATAAGGCCTCCAAGAAATCCTACCTCAAGGACAAGTGGGAAATGCTCCTCGACAACGGCCTCGACTGCTTCTCTATCTCCAACCACCTTGTCGGGCAGGCCGTCTGCGACAATATCGACGAGCGCCACCAGTCTATCCTCCCCCCCGACGTTTGGGGCGAAGGCGACCCCGAGCAGGTCCGCAAGCGCGCCGCCCGTAAGATGATCGCCACCGGCAAGGCCGCACGGAAGTTTTTCGACCTCAAACCCGGACGCAAGAAAGCCGACGACTTCCCCGCCTGCGTCAACGGCTTTACCGGTTCCTCCATCTGGCACGCCCTTTACGCCTTCCCCCCCACCTCCCAGGAGTATCTGGAAAAAGGATACATCGACTTCGCCAAACGCTGGACACCCATCCTCGACGCCTTCGACAAGGTCAACGTCAATTTCGGCCTTGAGGTCCATCCCACCGAGATTGCATTCGACATCGCCAGCGCCGAGCGCGCGATCAAGGCCGTCAAGGGCCACAAGCGCTTCGGCTTCAACTATGACCCAAGCCACCTCGGCTATCAGGGCGTCGACTATGTCCAATTTCTTCGCAAGTTCGCCGATCGCATCTACCACGTGCACATGAAGGACGTCTGGTGGGGTCATGGCGACGGCTCCGTCGGCGTCTTCGGCGGACACACCGACTTTGCAGACCCCCGCCGCTTCTGGGATTTCCGCTCCCTCGGCCACGGTGACATCAACTTCGAAGAAATCATCGTCGCCTTGAACGACATTGGCTACGCCGGGCCCCTCTCCGTCGAGTGGGAGGACAGCCGCATGGATCGCGAATATGGTGCCGCCGAGGCCGCCGAGTTTGTCAAGACTGTCGACTTTCCCTCCAACGCGATCGCCTTCGATTCCGCCTTCGACAAGCAAAATCAGTAACCTCAACCCCGCTTCCAAATGCCGAAAAAACGCAAGCTTCGCATGGGCATGGTCGGCGGCGGCCGCGATGCCTTCATTGGCGCCGTCCACCGCACCGCCGCCCGCATGGACGGCGAGATCGAATTCATCGCCGGCGCCCTCTCCTCCGACCCGAAAAAGGCCCGCCTCTCCGGAGAGGACCTCATGCTCGACCCGGGCCGGATCTACGCCTCCTATCAGGAAATGGCGGAAAAAGAGGCCGCCCTCCCCGGGGATCAACGGATCGATTTCGTCAGCATTGTTACCCCCAACCACATGCACTACCCCGTTGCCGAAACCTTCCTCAAGGCCGGCTTCCACGTGGTTTGCGACAAGCCAATGACCCACAACCTCGCCGAGGCAAAAAAACTGCGCACCCTCGTCAAGCGCACCGGCAAGGTTTTCGCCCTCACCCATAACTACACGGGCTATCCCATGGTCAAGGAAGCCCGGGATTGGGTCCGCCGTGGAAAGCTCGGAGACATCCTCAAGGTCGTTGCCGAATACCCACAGGGCTGGCTCATCCAACCCATCGACGGCGAAGGACAGAAACAAGCGAGCTGGCGGACCGACCCAGAGCAGGCCGGTGCTTCCAGCTGCATCGGAGACATCGGGACCCACGCCGAAAATCTCGGACGTTATATTACCGGCCTTCAGATCGATACCCTCTGCGCCGAGTTTTCCACTTTTGTCCAGGGCCGGCGGCTCGAAGACGATGGCAACCTCCTCCTTCGCTACAAGGGCGGCGCCAAGGGCATCCTTTACGCCTCTCAGATCTCCGCCGGAGAGGAAAACAACCTCACCATCCGCGTCTATGGGACCAAGGCCTCCCTCGAGTGGAAGCAGGAATACCCGAACGACCTCATTGTAAAATATCCGGATAAGCCCCGCCAGGTCCTCCGGCGTGGCAACGACTACCTCTCCAAGGCCGCCAAGGACGCCTCACGCATTCCCTTCGGCCATCCCGAGGCCTTCATCGAAGCCTTCGCCAATGTTTACCTCGAAGCCGCCCGCGCCATCCGCGATGCCATCGATGGCAAAAAGCCCAAGGTTTACGACTTCCCCACCGTCGACGACGGCGTCTACGGCCTCGCCTTCATCGAGACCGCCGTCAAATCCGCCGCCTCCTCCACCAAGTGGACCCGATTCCCCAAGGTCTAGCCCCCATCGCTCCCCAACTCCCGCCCCCCGACTCCCGCTCCCCGACTCTGTAGCGTCCTGATCAAA
>CAYQKH010000016.1:0-21803 GCA_964417945.1 uncultured Opitutales bacterium | reverse complement strand
CCCCCGACTCCTGCCCCCTGACTCCTGTCCCCTGACTCCCGCTCTGCGGCGAAAGACGAAGCAGGGCTGATCAGTCCACTATTTCCGCTTTCCGTTTCCCATCCCGGAATTGAAGATCAATCGGATCTCCCTTTTCCAGCCCGACCTGGTCCATGAGGGGGTTTCCTTCCGAATCCCGAACGAGGACGAAACCCCGCTTCAGCGTAGCCTCCACACTGCTTTGCCGGAGTCTTCCCTCGAGGGCGGCGAGCCGGTCCTGAAACCGCTGGAGGCGTGCCTCCGGGAAGTGGCGATCGAGACGGCGGGAAACCTCTTCGAACCGTCTGCTGAAGCGCTTCAAGTGTTCCCGGAAGTGCCGCTCCAGGGCGTAAGCGCTCCGGTCCAAGTGCCCGCGCATCCGTCCCAGTTGTGCTTCCGGGCCAAGCCCTTTTAACCGGGCCTCCACCAGGTCAACCCGCTGGCCCAGCCCCTGTAGCACGGCTTCCGTCCTGTCCAAAAGACCATCCGCCGCCACCCCAAAACGCTGCCGAACCTCCTGCCAACTGCTTGTGATCAACTCCGCCGCCGCGCTCGGCGTCTCCGCCCGCACGTCCGCCGCAAAATCTGTCAGCACGAAATCAATCTGGTGCCCCACCGCGGAAATCGTCGGCACTGTGCAGGCCGCCACCGCCCGCACGACCGCCTCCTCGTTGAAGGGCCAGAGATCTTCAAGGCTGCCTCCGCCCCGCCCGATGACCAGCAGGTCGAGTTCGCCATTCTCCTCCGCTCGTTTCAGCGCCTCCACCAGTTGCGGGGCGGCCGCTGCCCCCTGGACCAGGGAGGGAAACAACCGCACCATCCCGCCAAACCCCCGGCGACGCAGGATCTCGATAAAGTCCCGCAACGCCGCACCCGTCGGCGAGGTGACGAAACCGACCGTCCGGGGGAAGACCGGAAGCCGCCGCTTGCGCTCTGCGCCAAAGAGCCCCTCTTCCAGCAGCTTCGCCTTCAGCGCCTCAAATGCCCGCTGTAGTCGGCCCGCCCCGGCGTCTTGAACCTCCCGCACCAACAGTTGCATTTTTCCCTGAGCTTCAAATACCGTGAGCGTTCCCGTGCAGACCACATCCATGCCTTCCGCCGGAAGGCAGTCCACCTGCAATGTGTTTCCCCGAAATAAAACCGCCGGCAGCTGGCTCCGCTCGTCTTTCAAGGTAAAGTAGAAGTGTCCGCTTGAGGGCCGTCTCAGCCCCGACACTTCCCCACGAACCGAAACGAACGGAAACTGCCCTTCGAGGAGCGCCTTTAAGCGCGCATTAACCTCCGATACGCTCAATACTTCGAAAAGATTATCCATCGCTTCCTTCCTCAACCGGGCGCATCCCCTCCAACTTTTTGCGCACCAGCATCGTCAGGGCTGCCACCAGGACGATCACCACCACCGCGATCAACAACAAAACCCAGTTGCCCTCAATCAAAGCTCCTCCCGAAATGACGTAGGCCGGGGTATAAACAGCGTGGGTTCCCGCTGAAACCAGCAGATACTTTCCGAATGGCATTCGCAGGAATCCAAGGGTGTAATTCTGCACCACTAGCGGCATCCCCGGGGTGATCCGGAACAGGATTGCGAAAACGAGGAAGTTACCCGTATCCCCCCGCGGGATCAGGTGCTGCTTCGAGGCCGCCATCCGCCCGAAAAAACGCCGAAAAAGACTGCTCGCTACCCAGTAGTTCCAGATCATGCACAGAACGATCGCCACGAACGCGCCCAGACAGGTCGGAAGAATCCCATAGCGCGGAATCCCTACCGCCCCCAGAGCGATCAGGAAAGGACTTACCGGCAAGCCCAAGCCGGGGAGAATCGCGGTCGCCGAGAATAAGAGGATCGGCCGCTCCCGCAGCCAGTCCAGGGTCCTTTCTAAAAGAGACAGCCCTTCCTCCATCGAAAGGGGAGCTTCTTGCCAGATGGCAAGCAATCCCAATCCTCCAAGAATGCCCACCAACACCAACGCCAGCAAAAGGCGAACCGAAAGCGCCCCCTGGGTACCGTCACCATTATGATGCGAATGAGTCGTCATCTCCTGAATTAACTTTGGTTCTCCCGAGGGATTCAACCTGTTTCTCCTCCGCATCGGCTCCACCTCCCGACAGGAGTCCCGCCAACAAACCTGTTACTGCCCAGATCGCCGAAAATCCGAAAAGCAGTATCGAGAAACTGGTTACAATCTCGAAGGTTTCCGGGCCATGGGCAAACCCTCCGAGGAAAATCAGGCACTGGCTGAAAGCAATCTCACGAACTCCGTGCCCTCCAATGCTAATCGGGAGGCAGGTCGCAAGGAACACCAGGCCTATCGAAAGCGAGACCGCCCAGTAGCCCCACTCCACTCCGACAACCCGCAGAATCCCCAAGCAGAGAGCAAAATAGATCAAGTGGTTGAGTAGTGACAATCCCAGGATCGTATAACGCTTCCGGCTTCTCCCCAGCCGCAGAAAAATCAGGGCGAGGGCACGCACTCCGCGCTTCCACCTGACACGCGAACTTTTGAACCGAGCGCTGAGACGAAAGAACCATTCCACCCCCGGACCGAGGATCGATAAAAGCAGGATATAGCTCACACCCAATGCCACGATGCCGAAACTCTCAACACCGCTCAACCCCCCGATAAGGAAAAGTCCCAACAACAGCGCCGTCATCAGGCCTAAACTGAAAAATCCGATAAATCGATCACACAGGACCGCCGCCGCGGCCAGCGCCTTCCCGCGCTCCACCGAGCGATAAACCTGCATCATCATCACCGCATCTCCACCGGATATCCCCGGCAGGAAAAAATTATAACCGTGTCCGAGGAGGAAGATCCGGAAGTTCGACCCTAATCCCAACCGACCTCCGAAAAGAGAAATGAAGGTCCGCATGCGGTGTGCCGCTACCAGGAACGAGAGTCCGAAAGCACCCCAAACCCATACAGCGTCCACTGGCCCCATACGCGACAGCCGTGCACCCACCTCTCGCAACTCCACCTTTGAAAAAACAAAGCCCACCAACCCCACCGTGGCCATTACTTTGAAGACCGTCCACGCCCACTTCTTCAGGGAAAAGGAATTTGCCCTGCTTCGGCCTTTAGAGGTATCAATAGTGTCATTCATGAAAAAAGAGCTGGTCGAGTCCCTCGTCAACGAGGCGTCGGTCCTAACACAACGTAGTGACCGCCAACACTATTTTGAGGTAAACCGAAAATCCATCTTAGACTTTCAGGCCTTTTTCCAACGATTTCCCCGTCTCTACCAGCTGCTCTTCAAAATCCTCACGCCCACCGTCGGCATCAACGGCTGGCCTCGCTTTATCCGGCTCGATCCGGGGGAGGTCGTTCTTAATCTTGGCTGCGGCACCCAGCAGCTCGACCCTGACTTTGTCAATATCGACTTCGTCGGCTTTCCCCATGTCGATATTGTTGCCGACCTTGAGAAACCACTGCCCTTGAAATCCGGCGTTGCCGATGCCGCTATCTGCATCTCCGTCCTCGAACACCTGCGTAATCCGGATCTCCTCATCGAGGAGACCGCCCGCGTTCTCAAGCCCGGCGGGCGCTTCTACCTTTCCGTTCCCTTTGTCTACCCTTTCCATGCCGCACCCAGCGACTACTATCGCTGGACTCCCGAGGGCCTTGAGGAAAAGCTCTCCGCCCATTTCGACACGGTGGAGGCAGGCCCACGCGGCGGTCCCTGGGGCGACCTTGTTCTCACCCTCGCCCACATCGGCGGCCAGCTTCTCTCCTTCGGCAACGAGTCCATCTACCGCACCCTCAATCATCTCACCCTCGCCCTCCTCTTTTGGGTTAAATACCTTGACCTTCTATTTTGCCGCCTTCCCTTTAATCGGAAAATGGCCACTAGTATCTACGGCTTCGCCCGAAAGAACCCCTCCGTTTCCAATCCTTCCACTCCCGAATGAACTATCTTGTTACCGGAGGTGCCGGGTTTATCGGCTCCCATCTTGTCGACGAACTTCTTGCCGGTGGACACACCGTCACCGTTCTCGACAACTTTTCCAACGGCTCCAGCAAAAACCTCCCGGATCCTGCGAAGGTTTCCGCCTTGACGATTCTGCGTGGCGACATCACCGATTCCGACACTTGCCGAAAAGCGGTTTCCGGCATGGACGGCATTTTCCATCTGGCCTGCCTCGGTGTTCGGCATTCTCTCCATTCACCCATTGAGAACCATCAGGTCAACGCCCTCGGCACCCTTTACCTGCTCGAGGCGGCCCGGGACGCGGAGATCCCAAAGTTTCTCTACCTGTCCACCTCCGAGATCTATGGGCGAGCCCGGGATTTCCCGATCACCGAGAACACCACCCCCTGGCCCCTCACCGTCTACGGATCCTCCAAACTCGCCGCCGAGCACTATGTCCGCTCCTTTTTCGAGTGCTACCAGTTACCGGTCCTCTGTTTGCGCTGCTTTAACAATTATGGGCCACGCGCCCACTTCGCAGGAGATTCAGGCGAAGTCATTCCCCGGTTCATCCTACGCCTCCTCGCTGGGGAACCTCCACAGATCTTCGGCGACGGCTCACACACGCGGGATTTTCTCTATGTTAAGGATGCCGCTCGCATGCTTCGGAACCTCATGGAGAAACATCCATTCGCCGGGGAGGTCTTCAACTTCGGCTACGGTCGGGAGATCACCATCCTCGAGCTGGCCCGCACCCTCATCCGAATCGCCGACCGGGAGGATATCGAGCCCGAGTTCCTCGAACAACGGCCCGCCGATGTCCCTCGGCTTTGGGTCGAAACCTCCCGCCTCATGCAGCACCTGACGATTCAAAGCCTCCGCCCTTTCGCCGACGGCCTGGAACCCACCTACGCCTACTACCGCGATCGCTTCCGCGAAGATCCCACCATCGTTCAGCGTATCGTCACTCGAAATTGGCAGTCATGAAAATCCCTGTCGCCAAGCCCGCTCTCGGCGGGGAAGAAGCCGCTGCGGTTAAGAAAGTTATCGAGTCCGGCTGGGTTACCCAAGGCCCGCAAGTCCTCGAGTTCGAAAAGGCCTTCGCCGCCTTCGTCGGGGCTCCTCACGCCTGTGCAACCTCCAGCTGCACCACCGCCCTGCACCTTGCCCTTCTCGCCTGCGGGATCGAGTCGGGCGATGAGGTCATCACCGTTTCCCATTCCTACATTGCTACCGCCAACGCGATCCACTACACCGGCGCGACTCCCGTCTTCGTCGATATCCGACCGCAGTCCTACAATCTCGACCCCGCGCAACTTGATGCAGTTTTTACCCCGCGCACCCGTGCCGTCCTTTGCGTCCATCAACTCGGCATGCCCTGCGACCTTCCTCCCATCCTAAATTTTACCCGCAAGCACGGGATCCCCCTCATCGAGGATGCCGCCTGCGCCATCGGCAGCCAGATCCGGATCGGCGATCAGTGGGAATCCATCGGCAAGCCCCACGGGGATATCGCCTGCTTCTCCTTTCATCCAAGGAAAGTCCTCACCACTGGGGACGGGGGCATGATCACCACACGTCATGCCGCATTTGACGATGCCTTCCGCAAACTCCGCCAACACGGAATGAGTGTCAACGATATGACCCGCCACCGCGCCGGGACTGTTATCTTTGAAAAGTATCCTGTTGTCGGATACAATTATCGCCTCACCGACATCCAGGCGTCCATCGGGCTCGTCCAGCTCGGGCGGCTGCCCGGCCTCCTCGAGGAACGCCGTCGGCTTGCGCGGGCCTACGATCAAGCCCTTGGAGGACACCCCGGGATCCAACTCCCCGAGGAGCCCGACGCGGCTCGGAGCAATTGGCAAAGCTACTGTATTCGCCTCCGACCGCCCCACCGGCAACGAACCGTTATGGAGGCGCTCCTTGCCGCTGGGATCTCCACTCGCCGCGGGGTAATGTGCGCCCACCGCGAGGAGGCCTTCCGCGGAGATGGAGACTGGTCCTGCCCGGGACGGCGCCCACAATGCGGCTGCCCGCCCGCCAACTGCCGCAGGCTCCCGGTAAGTGAAGCCGTGCAGGACGACGGGGTCATCCTCCCTCTCTTCCCGGGCATGACCCGCGAAGAGCAGAATAACGTCATCGGGGAACTCCTTGCTGCCCTCGAGAATTCCGACTCCTAAAGGCTCTCAACCGGGCCCCTTTTTCCAGTGCACGTGCGCGTGCCGCGGCTTGAGAAAAAATCCGGTTTCACAAGGATTCGCGGCGATGAGGTGCCAACCGGCCTCGGCCTCAACACGATTTCGCCAATCCTTTCCATGCGAGCGAAAGGGCAACCAGTAGGCGTAGGGCACCCGCTCCCGGATCATCTCCCGGTCGAGTTTTCGTCCGTAAAGCAACAAAAGCATGCGGAAAATCAGGCCGTCAAGCAGTGGGTTTCGGAGGGCCGCGAGAACCCTCCGGATACCGTTGAGAAAGTCATTGATCCTGCAACCGTAAGGCATGCTTACGAGGAGTGCTCCCCCGTCGGAAAGGGACTCGTCCAGCTTTTGAAGAAGAGCTCTGTCCTCGGCCTCAATCAGGTGGAGAACCGAGTCCCCCACCACCGCATCAAAGGGCGCATCGATGGGGCAGCATAGGAGGTCCGCGGCAATGAACTCGAGGTTGCCGGTTTCGGCGTGCCACTTCCGGGCAGTCTCGATACTCCGGGCGGAAAGGTCCAGTCCCACAACTTTTGCCCCTGGATAACGCTGGGCCAACTTTGCTGTCAAAGCGCCCATACCACATCCAATATCAAGGATCCTGCCGGGCGGTCGTCGATCGAGGACACCCACAACCCATGAATAGAAAGCTTCCAGGCGCTTCTCATGGCTTTGGAAGCGCTCCGAACCATAATCCCTCGTTCGCCCCTCTGCCATCACATCAACGGGTAGGCGGGGACGGGTAGGCGCTCCGCCGCCGCGATCACCGCTTCCGTCGTCCCAAAGACGAAACGTGAATCTTCCGCCATCGCCTCAAGGAAGCCCCGGTAGGCCGAAACCATTTCCGGGGTGCCGGAAAACCTCGTCTCACAATGCGTCAGCAGCGAAACAACGCCCCCCCCCGCCTGAATCTGCCCCGCACAATGCTTCCAAACTTCCAGGATCGCCTCCGGATTGTAGCCCAGGAAACGAAGGCTCCCGTCACGAGGCAGCGAAACCGGAAGCTCCCAAAGGGAATCCAGTCGAAACGGACGCGCCGAGAAACAGCCCTGGTTCGATTGCGGAAAAAGTCCCCCGCTGCTCGGCATCGAGCTGTCATAGTCAAAATAGGACGCTAAACCCTCCAGGAGGGCCGGCGTTCGAAGCAGGGACGGCGCCCGGTATCCGCGTGGTTCCAGCTCCGCAACCGGCTCAAGTGCTTTTTCCAGCCGCTCCCGGATCGCCTTCTCGGGAAGAAATGGGGTCGTGTTGCTGTGGTCGAAGCCGTGGATTCCCACCTCGTGCCCGCGATTCCGGATCTCTCGCGCAAGCTCCAACGAAAAATCCGCTTTCCCGACCACCACATAGTTCGCGGATCGTGCCCCTGTCTCCCGTTCGAGCGGATCAAAAAACTCCAGGAATTGCTCTGTCCCCTCGCGCGAATCGAGATCGTGGCTGAGCAGGACGTAGGTCCGCCCTTCCGGATCCTCGATCCGCAAACGCCGTTGGTTCAAAAAATCATACCAGTAATCGGCTGAAAGATCCAACGGCCATTGCGGTATCACCGTTTCCAGTTGCCCACGTTTGAACCGCCCCAACTGCCGGGCGAGGAACGACCGTACCGCCGGCGGAATCCGGTGATAGGGCACCGGCAGCTTTCCGGATACCGGTTGGTCCCGCGTCCACCAGAAATCTCTCGCCTCCTGGAAAAAGGCCTCGGGCGTCCTCGCCGGATGCGCCGACACCTGCCAACCCCTCGCCCAGGGGACACGATCCCCGTCTGCTTCAATCAATTGCATTGCCTCTTATCGCGGTTGCATTTCCCCCAAGGTCTCCCGGCGCAGATAGACCGGACGCTTCAGGACCTCAAGGTAAATCCGGTGCAGGTATTCGCCCACGATCGTCATGATGAAAAACTGGATGCTGAAAAACAGCGTCAAGACCCCCATAATACTGGTCCATCCCGGTGCGGGGTTGCCCAAAACCCAGGAAAACAGGATATAAAAAAAGGTGATCAGCGAAAACCCGAAGGTCACGAACGCCGCGATCGTAATCAGCCTAACGGGCAGATGGGAAAATCCCATGAAGGCGTCGTAAAAAGCCTTGAACATTCGTCCGAGGTTCCACCCCGAACGCCCGCGTTCCCGCTGCCTTCGATTGTAATCCACACGCTCCTGCTGAAATCCCGTCCAGGCAAAAAGGGCGAAGGTAATCCGGTTCTGCTCCGCATAGCTGAGATACCCGTCGATCGCCTTCCGGTCCGCCAAAAGGAAACTTCCTGTGGTAAAGGCGGAACCGCGGGGCATCGCAAACCGCCGGAGCAGGACATTGAAAACCTGGCTGGTCACCCGTTTTCCAAAGCTGTCCCCGCGATTCTTTCGATGACCGAAGACGATTTCCGCCCCCGCTTCCCACTTATTCATGAATTCAAGGATGACTTCCGGCGGGTCCTGAAGGTCGCAAGGTAAAAACGCTGCCGCATCCCCGGAGCAGGCGGAGAACCCGGCATATAGCCCGGCATGAGAACCGAAATTCCGCGAAAGCCGAATCCCTTTCACCCGGGGGTCTTCCGCATGGAACTGGCGGATAACCTCCCAGCTCCGGTCCGACGAACCGTCTTCGACGAAGATCAGCTCCCATGCATAATCCTTACGGCAAAATAAGACCTTGCGGACCGCTTCCAGAAAAAAGGGGAGATTGGCCTCCTCGTTCAAGACCGGCGTGATCAGAGAAATCGTTTTCATGAGCCTTTGGCCGAAAGATCCGGCTCCCAGTATTGCCGGGCTTTCGGAAGATGACCGTAGACGATTTCAAGGTCGGCTTTCAAGCATTCGACGATTCGTGCCTCCAGCTCGGGCGGGCAAGTGCCCTCTACGCCCTCCGTCGTATTGATCGGTCCAAGCACATCCGGCTCGAGCGATCCAAGGTCTTTTCCGAGAAAGTCTTCCAAACATTTCCACTCCGCTGCCGGATCCGCGAGGAAGGCCTCGAGCACTATCCAGTGAAGCTGGCAGTCCGGAAAACACTCCCGGTAAGCCATCATCCGCGCCCCGTAACGGCTGCGGTCCAGGTAGTCGTAGAGACGCACCTCGGGGTGGGTCTCTAACAGCGGGTTGGGACGACCATCACTGTCCAGATCCCATACCGCCTCAAACGGCCTATCCTCAAAGCCGTTTTTTCGCGTCCAGAGGTAGTTGGAGAAAGCCCGCCGCATTGGGTGCCGGAGGATAAAAATAAGGCGAACCTCCGGAAGATGCGTTTGAATTCGGCCCGCGCAAACCGGGGATTCTAAGTAACCGCTCGTCTTTTCCCCGCAAAGGACTCCCTCGGGCACTGCTTCGAAATAAGTCGCGTAGCGGGCCTCGACTTCTTCGGGGGTCGGTGCCGTTTGCCCGATGAGAACCTTGGGTTCCGGAATCAAAGGTTGCGCCAGAGTAACATCGGGAACCGCATGCAGAAGCCGCGCGAGAAAGGTCGTTCCGCTCCGCGGTGCCCCACCGATGATAAAATCGGGGTGCCGATTTCCGCGCCTCACCTGCATTCCTCCAGCGAATTTCTCAGCGCCTCCGCCACTCTCCCCTGCTGGTCTTCGGACAGCTCCGGAAACATCGGGAGACTGAGGCACTGGTCCCCAAGCTCTTCCGCTACCGGGCAACTCCCGCGGGAATATCCAAGGTCCGCATAGCAGGGTTGAAGGTGGAGCGGAATCGGGTAATGCAGCCCGACCCCGATTCCTTTCGCTTTCAGCCGTTCCATGAGCGCGTCCCGACCCGCAAATCGAAGCACGTAAAGGTGCCAGGCTCCGGCGGATCCTCTCCCCTCTTCCGGTAACCGGACGTTGAGATCGCACAATAACGCCGCGTAGCGATGGGCATTCGTGCGCCGCCTCCCGATCCAGCTCGGCAGGTGGGGTAACTTCACTCGCAGAGCCGCCGCCTGGACCCCTTCCATGCGGTAATTGTAACCGACGAGGTCGTGCCGGTAGCGGTCGGTTAGGCAACCGTGGTTACGCAGCGCAAAGGCCTTCTCGTAAAGGGACTCATCGCGCGTTATCAACGCTCCCCCTTCCCCAAGGGCACCAAGGTTTTTGCCGGGGTAAAAGCTGAAACAGGTGGCATCCCCCCAATATCCCACCGCACGGTCCCCGAGCGTAGCTCCCAGAGCCTGGGCACCATCCTCAATCAGAATCAGGTCTTCACGGTCGCAAATCTTTCGCAACTCCGGCATCGCCGCTACCTGTCCGTAGAGGTGGACTGCGATAATTGCCCGCGTTCGCGTGGTTATCCCACGTTCAACCTGCTCCGGATCCAAATTACAAGTGACCGGATCAATATCTACGAAGACCGGGGTCGCCCCCACGTAGGAAACCGCCCAAGCCGTGGACGCAAAAGACATCGCCGGCAGAAGCACCTCGTCCCCGGGCCCCAAACCCAGGGCAAGGGCCGCGAGGTGGAGGGCAGAGGTCCCACTATTTACACCGAGGGCAAATGGCTGACCCGTGAACGCTTTCAGGTCTGCCTCAAAGGCTTCCACCTCGGGACCGAGGCAAAACCCTTTATGCTGCAGCACACGCTCGAAGGCCGCACGGAGGTCTCCGCGGAGGGGTTCCAGCTGCGATTCCAAATCCAGGAAGGGGACATTTGCTTTCATAAGATCTACAAGGTTCGAATCACTCTGGCCGGGTTTCCGGCCACCACGCTGCGAGCGGGAACATCCCGGGTAACGACGCTTCCCGCTCCAACCAGGGCACCCGCTCCGATCACGACACCGGGGAGAATCACCACGCCCGAACCGATCGAGGCTCCCATTTCAACCCGGGTAGGGATACACTCCCAGTCCGCTTCCCCCGCCAGCTCTCCCTCCGCGTTCAACGCTTTTGGAAACCGGTCGTTCGTGAAGCAGACATGGTGGCCGACAAAGACCCCGTCCTCCAGGGTCACGCCCTCGCAAAGGAAACTGTGACTGGATATCTTGCAGCGCTTGCCCACCGTAACCCCCTTCTGAATTTCCACGAAATTCCCGATTCCGGTCTCGTCGCCGATTCGGCATCCGTAGAGGTTTACGTAACCGTAGAGCTTCACACCGGCCCCCAGCTCAACATCGTCGGCGATCAGCGATTGCGGATGTCGGGATGGGGTTTTCATCCGGGAATAGCGACCTCCCGACCACCGGCTTGCATTGATTCATGCGCCGCCTCAAGAATCCGCAACACCCGCAGGCCCATCCGCCCGTCGCTCTCCGGTCGCGTCCGGTTTTCAAGGTGTTGGACCAATTCCTCGACTTCGAGGGAGAGGGCTTCCCGGTGGAGCAATTTCGGAGCAACCATATCTCCGATCCGGTAATCCACTAGAAGCCGATCCCGACTTTCCCGGTTTTCGATAATTTCCACTCCCTTGTCGTAGACCTTGATCTTCTCCGATCGTTCGAGGTCGTCATAGACAATCATCTTTCTCGATCCGCAGATCAGGGTTTTCCGGATCTTTACCGGGGCCAGCCAATTCCAGTGAAAATGAGCGATCTTGCCGTCCGCGTATGTTAAGTGAAGGTAGACCACGTCCTCGAAATCCGTTCCTGCGAGCCGACTACCTACCGCCCGACACGATACCGGGCTTTCACGGAAAAGATACTCGAGGATGGAGAGATCGTGCGGCCCGAGATCAATCATCACATTCACATCGCTCTGAAATAACCCAAGGTTGACCCGGACCGCGTCAAAATACCGGATCTCTCCGAGATCCCGGCTGTCGATCAACTCCCGGATCTTTCGGACCGCTCCGGTGAAAAGGAAAGTGTGATCAACCGCCAGGATCCGTTCCTGCTCCTCCGCGAAGGCCACCAGTTCCTCGGCCTGCTCCGCTGTTTCCGTCACCGGTTTCTCAAGGAAGACGTCTTTTCCGGCCTCCAAGGCCCGGCGCGCCAGTGCATAATGGCTTCCCACTGGGGTCGCGATCGCCACCAGGTCAAGCTCAGGGTCGTTCCACAAAGCCTCCGCGGACTCCACGACCCGGGCCGCCGGATAAAGCCCGCGCGCGCGCTTCGCTTTTTCGGGGTCCTTTTCGCAAATGACCCGTAATTCGCAGCCTGATACCGACGAAAAATTACGGGCCAGGTTTGGTCCCCAGTAGCCAAATCCAATAAGTCCTACATGAATCATGATGCGTTTGATCCTCGCTTTTTCAGGGTTACCAGTAAGTCCTTCAGCCCCGGCGCGGCACACAGCGCGTAAATCCAAACCAGCAGCCAGATCCAGACTTGGAAAAGGGTATGTTTGAGGCGGGGAATCTGTCCATCGGTCGGGATTGTCAGAGTCATCGTGCGGAAATCTGTCACCCTGAGCAACCAGATGTGTTCCGCATACAAAAGAAAAAGATAAAGCGCGAGGGTGATCCCGCTGAGCATACGATAAAACCCGCTTCCCCGGGACAACCACTGGAAGAGCAAGGGGAGGCAAAAAAGGAAAAAAATCAGACGATACTCGAAGCTGAGCAACGCATAAAAACTGAAGATCGTAATCCCCGCCCCAAGAAGGTAGCCCTCCGCCACTCCCTTGTCCGTGGCCGGAAGGGAAAGCGTCTTCTCCCGCAGGGAAAGGAATAAGACCAGCGCCCCTCCCCCCGCCATGCTCAAGACCTTAATTCCCGTCAACACCCCATCCGGCACATTGTAGAGTCGGAAAACCGTATCAAAGCCAAAGGTGTAGTAGGTGAAAGGCGAGGCAACCGAACCGGCCGTCGCGGTCAGGTCCATCCAGTAAACCCAGACATACCCGGCGGCGAAAAGGACCAGCAACCCGATTACCCCCCACTTCGCCGACGCCGCGCCACGGCTGCCCAGCACCGCTCCTACCGCCATAACGGGATAATACTTCAAACCCGTCGCAAATCCCGTCAGCACCGTAAATCCAAGAAAGGCCCGCTGCGCTGCCAACAACGGCAACAACGCCAGCAGTAGGAAAACCATCACATCCACGTTGCTCCGCTCAAGGGCCATGACCGTCGAAGGGGAGAAAAGGGCCATCAGTGCCACTAGAAATTCAATCGGTCGCTCGGCCTTTACCACCCCTACCACCACCAGCAGAAAGACAAGGGTGACAACCGTTCCCAGCCAGATTAAGTCTTCCCGTCCCCATCCCAGAAAAACGAAGATCTGAAACCACCACACCGAAACCGCCGGATGTCCCCGTCCGATCACATCCAGCGGGTTGGAGGCCATCCGCTTAACGTCCCAGCCCAGAGCATACCCGTCCGCATGCGCCAAAATGCAGTGGAGGTCCAAATAGGGATGGAGCGGCGGCATGTAAATCGGCCCGATCCAAATGTAGAGCAAATCCGGTTTGACCAAGCCGACGCAAAACACACCGAACAGACCGCACAGCAGCAACCCACTATAGAGTAGACGTCCGCGGGAATCTGCCGGCGGAGCCAAATCAGCCATTCTTCTTCGACCGATCCCGGTCGCGTAGAGGGTGGAAACGGAGCCGACTCAAGCCGAACAGAGTCATCTTTAATAGGATCCAGCCGTGCTTAAAACGCGAGATATTCGTATCGCCGTAGGTTCGGTCGCGGTAGCGCACGGGGATGTCCCGGATCTTTAAGTCCATCCGTGCCGACCCGAACAACAAGTTGAAGTCACCGAAAGGATCGAAATCTCCGAACTCCCGGATCCGTTCCAGCAACCGCTCATAGTCGTCTTTCAGCATCATCTTCGTCCCGCAGAGGCTGTCCTTCACCGGCTGCCGTAAAACCGCGCTCAGCGCCAGGGCGAAAAACTTGTTTCCCAGCAGATTAAGGAAGCGCATCGCTTTCGACTCCATCGGATAAACCAGACGGCAACCGTTCGCAAATTCCGCGAGTCCCTCCTCGATAACCTTGTAGAATTTCGGCAGGTCCTCTGGAGGCGCGGTTAGATCCCCATCCTGGATCACCAGGACGTCCCCGCGGGCTCGGGAAAAACCGGCATAAACCGCATCCCACTTTCCCTTCCCCGGCTGCTGGCAGAACTGGAGGGCGTGGGGTCCCGCGTAGGCCTCCGCCTCCCGCTGGATCACTTCCCAAGTGTCATCCGTGCTGTTGCCCTCGACAAAGATGACCTCCGTCTGTTTTCCTAGGATCGGGATCCGCTCCAGTGCCGCACGAATGTTTCCCGCCTCGTTCCGTGTCGGCACCACCACCGAGCAGGAGATCGATCGCTTCAATCTCGGGCGCTGTGCGGGGCGCGCCACGAGGAATAAAGTCGTCCCCATATGCTGCAACAGGGGCATCCGCACGAGGAAGCGGTTGCACAACCCCCGGAGACCAGGGACTCCCGCGGGAAAAAGGATCTCCGTCGTTTTTAAGACCACTTCCCAACCCGCCAACTCCAGAAGGTTGACGAGGTCTGTGGTCGATAACCAGTTGCTCGGCGGCTGCTTCATCACGAATCCCAGCGGCTGCGCCGCCGAGAGCACCGGGCGCCAGAGCGTGTTCAGCGAAGTAAGGTAGAGCCGCGTCCGCGGATGGGCCGAGGCCCGCAAGTTCTCCAGGCATTGCTGGATGTCCGAAAGGTACCCCGTTAGGTAGTCGAGGATGATGGCGTCGAAGGCCTCTTCCAGTTCCGTCTCGTGCAAATCACCTACACGAAACTCCACATTATCTCCGGCATGGCGCTCCTTCGCCTTCGCCACCATCGCCGGGCTTAAATCATACCCCACCCCCTGACGCGGTTCGAGGGACGCTAGAAGGTCACCCGCTCCGCATCCCCATTCCAGTACCCGCCTTCCCGGCTCCACATGCCATTGGATCAGTCGCCGGATATCCTGGTGGAAGGCGTGCTGATACTTGCGGGCGTGGGCGTCATTTTCCGCCACCCAGTCAAAGTGTTCCTTGGTCTTGATCATCCGTATCGGGTCAAGGGAGTTGCTCGATGCGGTGAAGGGAAAAGGCGATATCCAGGTCCTTCAATTCCGGAATTGGTCGGTTGCGCAGACGCTCAAGGTCCTCCCAGGCATCCACTCCGGCTTTCAACCCCTCGATGCGATAAATCCTGGAGGACACATGCGGGCGGAACCGCTCCTCCCGTAAAAGCTCCATCTCAAAAATATCCATCAGCGCTTCATCCTCCATCGGATGGAAGACACCGTTGATATCGGCCTTGAAATCCATGATCACGTAGACGTTGTCGTAAAAACCCAACTCCTGGGAACGGATCACCCGCGCCGCATGATAGACCGCACGCCGCGCCGGAATCGCCGCCCGCTGATGGACGATATACGGCACCGAGGAAGTCGAAATAAACAAATCCCGCGCAGTGCCCTCCTTTTCCGCGAATTGCGTCCCCATTTCCACCGAACGGGAGATCACATGATCCTGCGTCAAGTAGGCCCGTGAATAGGAGGGTAACGTATAGCCCGCGACCCAGGCCACTACCGCTACCGGGATCCAGACCGGCAGTCCGCGTTGCTTGAAAAATTCCCTCGCCGTCAAACAGATCGAGAAGGTGGCGTAGGCGTGGAAAGGAAAGGTCACCCGCGAGACAACCGGGTCCGTGAACTGCCCCCAGAAATTCGTCAGAGCCCAGACGACATTAAACAAAACCATCCCAAGGAAAGGGAAAAAAACCGTCAGATTGTCCGGTTCGGTAAAAAGCCGACGCCCCCGCCGGACCAACACCATCAGGCAAAAAACCAGACAAATCATCCCGAACAGCGAAAGTAGGGGCGAATTGGTGGCGTCTCGGTCCAACTGGAAGAAGTAGAATATTGCTTCCTCCAGGTTTTCGGGAAGGTTCCCCAGCGCAAAAAAGGAATCTGCTCGATCCTCCAACTGATAAAACTGCTCGAAGGAAGTGAAAACCCGGATCGATAACATCGGAGAAATCAGGAAAAACGGCGACAGGGCAACTTTCCACGGCATCCAGATCCGTTTTTCCCGGAACCACACCGTGACAATCACAAACGCTCCCGGAATCAGGAAAAAGATCGATTCATAACGCGATTGCGCCAAGAGCAGCATCCCAAAAACAAAAAGCGCCATGCTTCGGTTCCCCGGCTTCTGCACAAAGGCCATTCCAAGGTTCAACACCAGAACCAGGATCGCCGCATTCAAGAGATCAAACCCCCCGCCTGTCGCGTTCTGGGCGAGAAGGGGCAGCGTCAGCATCAGCAATACTCCAAGGTAGCCGTAACGCACACCGAACCAACGGGCGAGCAGCGCATAGATGGCACCCAGAAGCAGGAAACCCGCCAACGCGTTGATCACGAAGCTGTTCTCCGGACGGTAGCCCGTCAGGTCGTGCACTACGGAAACCAGGAAAGGGAAGAAGATCGGTCGCTTATCCACGTAGCGACCTTGGTGAATCAGGCGCCCATTCACATAGTGTGCGATTGTGGGAATCGCCGCCTGCCGGTCCTCATGCAACAGCTTGCTGGTCCCCGCCAGAACCGATTCATCATACTCTACGAAAAAAACATGCGGTTCGTGCACATGCAGAAAACACCCAGCGACCAGAACCAGAAGAATCCCCCAACGGTGACCCCGACCCCAACCACGCAAGAAATTCCACACCGCAGGATGCCCAAGTGCCAGGATCAGAAAAATTCCGAAGCACCCCGCGATAAAAAAATACCCGAGGTGCCGCATCGCAATGGCTGCCCAGAATCCGGAAAGCAGCAACATCGGCACCACAAAAGCAAGAAGACAGAGAATGAAAAAAACGACTATCTTTATCCGAATCATAATTCTGAATGCAGTTCACCCTAAGCCCCGATCGTTCAATTTGCCAAGCGGGGATCCACACGCTTCGTCCTCCCCATTTCAACGGGCAGGGCCCCTATCCCTAGGTAAAGTCCAGCCCACCCGATAAAATAAAAGCCGCTCAATTTGAGCGGCTTTTATGAGGAATTAAACTGTAAGATGTTTTACAGCTCGTAGGTAACGGTGCCGAGGGCAGCGCTGGAGATCGAAACCGAAGTATCGCCTTGGCCGATCGTCAGGCCGGAGTAGTCCTCACCGGCAACCGACTTGATGCTCTTGATATACTTATCGGTATCAGTCCCCACGACATCGGCGTAGGCAGCAGCCGTAACCCCTTCTTGGAGCATGTATTGGTCAGCCGCGTTCGCTATCTGGCGCAGGTTATTGATTACCGCGCTTTCACGGGAGCTTTGGCGCACCTTGTTGAAGGCGGGGATGGCCATGGCGGCCAGGAGGCCGATGATGACGACCACGATCATGATTTCTACGAGTGTGAAACCTTTTTTGCTTTTCATGATAATATACGATTGGTGTTGTTATTTATTATTGGATCAGAGTCTTCTCTTCGAAGATGATTCAATTGGATCGTAGACGTTTCTTTTTTTCAAGGTTTCTTTGATAGCCTCAAACGCTTTAACATTCCTTTCATATTTCCGCCTTAGCCCCACTTTCCTGGGGGGTTTCTTCCACAGGCGTTTCCAGATCCAAGATGCGGCGAGGGGAGGCAAAAACCAGTTTTCCGCCACCTGAGGGTAGGATGCTAACGACCTCCGCCTCCACCGTCTTACCGATCAATTTACGCCCTTCGTTAACGACCACCATCGACCCGTCCGGCAGGAATCCCACCGCCTGCCCGCTCTCTTTACCCGCCTTCACCAACTGTACTTGGACCGTTTCTCCGATCGACAACTCCGGGTTCAAGGCCTTCACAAGGTCGTTGATGTTGAGCCACTGGACACCTTGGAATTCCGCCATCTTCCCGAGGTTGTAGTCCATTGTCAGTAGCTTGGCCTTCAAAGACTGGGACAGAAAAACCAGTTTTGCATCGACATCCTCTCCACGGGACACCTCGCTCTCATGAATCCGCAGGTCCAGATTTGGCATCTTCCGCAACTCATTGAGGATATTCAGCCCTTTGCGCCCGCGGGTTTTCTTCTGGGGATCGGAGGAATCCGCGATGCTCTGTAGTTCTTCAAGCACAAACCGGGGAATAACGAGGGCGTAGCCTATCCACTTGCTCCGGCAAATCGAGACGATGCGCCCGTCGATCAGCGCGCTGGTATCGACCACGACGAGCGGGACTTCCACCCCGTGCGGAACGAACCGAATGTAGGGGATCACCATATTGAACTCGTCCCGCCCGCGCAGAGCAATCACCGCTCCAAGATACATTAGGATAACAAAAACACTTAACCGAATCAGGTAAAGCATGCCCCCGAAATCCTCGTCCATCGCCAACGGCTCGAAGAGCGGCGACTTCGAGATGATCCAGCTGATCAACGCCCCCACCCCGATGCCGAACGTCAACGCTGACAGGCCACGCAGGGAGAAACCCTTCAGGAAGATGTCGATCAGGACCGTCAGACAGCCGATCATCGTGCCCACGAAAAGCGTCAAGGGTAGGCTCCATTCTGGGTTTGCGTAGTGCAGCAGCCAGGCACCGCCCACACAGAGCAGAAGGAAAATAATTCTGAGAACAAAGACCGTTTTATTCATCGCGGTCGGGAGGGTTACCCTCTACCAGGAGCGGTGTTTAGGAGAAATTCAATTCTCCTGAGTAAAGAGGGTTGCCATCGGGTAGCAAATCAAAAGCTCACTCCCGCAACGCGAGGGACCCCCCGGCTTCCCGAACGACCACGAAGCGGAAACCCACCAGGGTCTGCCGCTGACTAGGGTCTCCAGCCTCCACCGGAAGCTCCACCAGTTGAAGGATGCCATGGGCCGCACTGCCCCCAAAAATCGAAGCCTCACCCGTCCCGCGATGAATTGTCCATTCGCTGACATTGCCAAGGAGATCGTGAAGGCCGTCAGGACTCGCCGGACTGGAACCGACCGCCTGAACCGCACCCTCCGAATTCTCAAAGCTCCAGTATTCGCCGGACCGCCGCTCCGGGGATTCCCTCCCCGCCAACTGCCGCAGACCCTCTGCCGTTGGCAGGCGGACCTCCATCCCGAGGATCCACGAGAGGCGTTCGCAAAATGTCTGGCACTCCTCGAAGGTCACCCGGTCCACCGGGTAGGTCGGATCCCGCCGCGAACTCGGGTTATTGCCCATCACCCGCTCAAACAGGTTCTGGCTGACTTCCACCCCAAGGATAGATTGCCCCGGTTGCTCTGGGTAGGGGCGCAGTTGCGCATAGACCAAATCCTGAATGGCCCCCAAATCCTCCTGGATGAGATCCAGGTAGGAAAGACGGAATTCAAAGGGCTCCAAGGTCTTCCGGCTTAAAGGATACCGGTCTAAAAGAGCGCGGCTCTCCTGGAGAAGGCCCGGTAAACGCTCCCGAACGTTGTAAACCTCGCGCTTGACCAGCATGCCGCCGAGCACCGCCCATCCCCTTTGCAGCTCTTCCAGGTCCGAGCGTCCCCGGATTTTCTCAATTTCCCGTTCGAGGAGCTTCAACTTTTCGGATGAGGCGTAGTTGCTGTCCGGAAACCGGATATTCAGTTTCCGTTGCGCTTCGAGCGCCCGTGCAAATTCCACCTTCGCCTCCGTCAGGTTCTGCTCGTCAACCAGGCGTTGCGCACGGCCGACCCAAGCTTGGATCTGTTCGTGGATCTCCGCGGAGAGCAGCGTCTTTAATCGGTTTTCCAGCTCCGTCAGTCGAAACAAGCTCGCCTGCGGCGTATCCATGTATTGGTGCACCAGCCGTTGCTGCAGGACCAGCGCTTCCTGAATCTTTTTCCTCGCCAAATCGAAATCTCCCGCCTCCGCCGCAAATTCCGCTTCGCTTTCCAGCAGCCGACTTTTCCGGTAGAGCGGCTCCGCTTCAAGCAAGTAACTTTTCCGGCTCAGCCGCGTCGACCGCAGCGGATCGAAATAATCGCTGCGCGAACATTCCGTGTTGATCCGGACCTGTAAACTGGCCGCCCGTTTGTAGGCAAAACGCGCCTCCTCCAGCAAGTCCGTTTCCAGGAAGCGATCTCCCTCCGCCTCCAATTGGCGACTCTCCTCGAACCAATCATAGGCCACCAGGTTTTGCCTCAGGAATTCAAGTTCCTCCTGGCGGGAGTGGATATCCCAAAAATTGGGTGGATCATATCCAAGCATCTCGTCGTAAACAACCAGGATATCCTCAAGCAGTTGGACATCCTCGTCCGCGTATTCCTCCAGTTCCAACCGCGATAAAAGCTGGCGCTCTCGCAGCAAGGTCTTCTCCCAGCGCTCCACAAATTCGGGAGGAGGGGGGTCCTTCACCGCCGACAGGTCGACTTTGTCCATCGAAACCGGCCCTTGGCGCGCAAGAAAATAACCGACCGCCGGGATCGCCGCCGCCAGCAGCAGAATCCCAAGGATGCGCAGGCTGAGAATGAGGAACTTCACGGTTGTCGCTAAGAGGGTTGCAGCGTTATAGCATTATCCACCCCAACCTAAAAATCTATTGCCGATGATCGGGGGGGGGAATTTCCCTTGAAATTTTACATTCCTGCAAACCAATTGCCGCTCGTGTTTAACAAAGTGACCATTATCGGCCCCGGCCTTCTCGGTGCTTCCCTCGCAAAAGCAACGAGGGATCGCGCGATCGGGGAGCACATCTCCATCTGGGCGCGGCGCTCCGAAACCCGACTGGCCTGCGAAGAGGCTGACTGGTGCGACTCCGTCCACGCCTCCGTTAAAGACGCCGTTGATGGGGCCGATTTTGTCATTTTCGCCACCCCTGTCGACAGCATCATCGATCTTCTCGAGGAAGTCGGTCCCGCCCTCGTTCCCGGCGCCCTCGTTTCCGATGTCGGAAGCACCAAGAGCTTGATTTGCCGGGCCGGAAAGGCACATGTGCAATCGCCCGCCCTCTTCATCGGCTCCCACCCCATGGCCGGTTCCGAAAAAACCGGCCTTGAGCACGCCGATAAGAATCTCTTCGAAGGCCGGACCTGCTTTATCACGCCTTTTGAAGACCCCCCACCAAAACGTATCGATACCCTTACCCGTTTCTGGAAAAAGCTCGGCATGCAGATTCGGACCGTAAACCCGGAGCTTCATGACGAGATCGTCGCCCACATCAGCCACCTCCCTCATGTCCTCGCCGCCGTTCTCTGTGCCCACCTTCAGTCCAAGCCCGAAGACTGGTGCCACTATTCCGGGAAAGGGTTGCGCGACACCACCCGCATCGCAGCCGGTTCCCCATCTCTCTGGCTTTCCATTATCGAGCAGAATCGTGACGAAATCCTCCGCTCCATCCAGGGGCTCCAGGATGAACTCCACCGCCTTGAGCGCGCCCTCCACAATCAAAATTCGTTCGGCATCCTCAGCGTCCTTGAACGCGGGAAACAGTTTCGCGACAACCTCACCCCCGAATCCTGAGCAGCCGTCGCCATGACCCTCCCCGACCCCTATCCGATTCCCCCGGCGACCGGTCCTCTTTCCGCATCCCTCCGGATTCCCGGTTCCAAGAGCATTACCAATCGCGCCCTTGTTCTCGCCGCCCTCTCCCCCGGCACCGTCAACCTCGAGAACGCCCTCTTCAGCCGCGACTCCCGCGTTATGGTCGAGGGCCTTCGCCGCCTCGGATTCGAAGTCGATGAAATGCCCTCGGATTCGCGCCTCCGCATCGGTGGCCTCGGCGGCACGATTCCCGAGCCGGCGGCGACCCTTCAGGTCGGCAACTCAGGCACCACGACCCGCTTCCTCGCCGCAATGGTCTGCCTCCGCCCGGGAGGAACCTATTTCTTCGAGGGGGATCCTGAGATGGAGCGCCGCCCGATGGGAGCGCTCCTCGATGCCCTTGAACGGGCCGGCGTGGCCACCGCC
>CAYQKH010000015.1:17824-32650 GCA_964417945.1 uncultured Opitutales bacterium | reverse complement strand
GGAGGAATCCTCTCAAGACTCCTCGCGGTAAGTCAGCGCGTGGCAGACCGCCGCGGCGGCCGCATCCGACTCATCCAACTGCAGGAATTCGGATAGAGAAAAAAGCTGCCTCAGGATACCCGACACCTGCTCCTTGCTCGCCCGCCCCATTCCCACTATCGCCTGCTTGATGCGCAGGGGCGCATATTCGAAGACCGGAATCTCTGCGCACGCCGCCGCCGCAATTGCCGCTCCGCGTGCCGCCCCCAGAATCTGCGCCGTCTGGAAATTCTGAACATAAATCGTCTGCTCCAACACCACCGGACTGACCGGATACGCCTTCGCCACCGTCTCTACCCGACGGTAGATTTCACCAAGGCATTCCGCGAAGGGCACCGCCGGGCGAATCTTTACCGTTTCACTGTAGAGTAGCCGAAAAGTGGACCCCGCTCCCACCTCCACCACCGCCAGGCCTGTCCCTCGGAGACTGGGGTCGATTCCAAGCAAAGTCCCAGTATAGGCCCGCCCCAACCGAACCGAGTCCGTCTCCGTATTCTTCGGGCTCTTGCCCGAGCGGACAAATTGCGTCCAAAGCTGTCGATTCCCCTTACGAGACATAGAAGAACAGGTATTTAGGCCAATCCGGTTTTACCAGCAAACCGATTCCCGCCACCACAATGAAGAACCAGATCAAACCCTCGAAGACATCCTGCCGGATCCAGTGGACGATCCTCGGCGCGATCAACGCCCCGATCACCGTCAAGGGGATGAACGCCAGACTGATTGAGAGCGATTCGAAATGGAGGATCTCGCGCTCCACCATGAACGGCACCTTGATCACGTTCACGATGAAAAAAAACCAGGCTGCGGTGCCGATGAAGGCATACTTCGGCAACCCCATAGAAATGAAGTAGAGCGACGCCACCGGTCCCGCCGCGTTCGCCAACATCGTCGTCGCTCCCGCCAGCACTCCGCTCGTCCAACGGAAAATCCGGCTGCGACGAATATCCCAGCTCGCCAGTCGCCCCCCTTCTCCGGTCAAGCCGTGGCGCAGCCATTGCGCCCCGCTCATCAGAATCAGAATTAGACCGATCAAGACCTGGATCCCCCGGTCGTCGATCCTTCCGAGGAAAAACCACCCGAGGATCAGTCCCACAAACGTCCACGGCAGTAAACGCACCACCATCGCCCAATTCGCATGCTTGCGGTAGATCAGGATCGCGACAATGTCGCCGCTGATCAGGATTGGCAGGAGGATCCCCACCGACGCCTTCGAGGCGAAAATCACTGCGAAGATCCCCGCGGTCAGGTTTCCGATCCCGGGAACTCCACCCTTCGTCAGGCCGACCAGCAAGGCGCCGATCATCCCCAGGACCCACTGCTCGGTGGTCAGCTCAAGACCCATCATTTCCGCCCTTCCAAGGATAAACCCGCCCTGATTCCACGGCGAAAACCTGCCACCTGGAGAGATTCGTCCCCGGGGGCTCCGTTCCTGTCGCAACCAGCTGAACCTCCGGATCAAACCCGCTCCAGAAACGCTCCCGGCGTTCCGAGTCCAGCTCGCCGAGAATGTCGTCCGCAAAAAGCAACGGCCTCCGCCCGAGCCCTTTACGCAGCACCTCCATTTGGGCGAGTCGCAGGGCCACCACCATACCCCGCTTCTGACCCTCTGAGGCAAAGGCCCGTGCCTCCCCGCCCTGCAATTCAAAGACCAGATCATCTCGGTGCGGTCCACGGCGCGTGGTTCCCAGCAAGGCGTCGCGGCTACGCTGCTCCTTCAGCAGCGCACGGAAATCCGCCTCCCCGGGGTTCACCACGTCCGGGCGGTAACGCAGGCGAGGGCATTCATCCACCGGGCTGATCCGCCCGTAGGCTTCGACAAAGGCCGCCTCCAAGAGACCCAGACCCCGGCTCCGCGCTTCGATCAGGTGCACCGCGGACCGGGCCATCAACCCTTCGAAGACCTCGCATTGCCCTCCGTCCACCGGCTTCTTCTTCAGGAGCGCGTTCCGCTCCGACAACCCATCCTGGTAGGCCTTGAGCGACTGCAGATACTCCTGGCTTAGGAGGCACAGGTGGAGATCAAGAAAGCGTCGGCGATTTCCCGGTGATCCGTCCAGAAGGGCAAGGTCCCCGCTGTGCATCGTGATCGAGGGGAAACGCCCAATCACAGAGGACAACCGTCTGACCGGCTCCCCGTCCACCAGGAGGCGTTTACTACCCTGCCGCAGAGTGAGTTCGACTACATGGATTTCGCCCTCGTCCCTAAATTCGTAGAGCAACCGGGCCTCCCCGCCACCGGTTTGCAACAGGGGACCGGTTTCATGGGTTCGAAAACTCCGCAATGCGCCGAGGTAGCCCATCGCCTCCAAGAGGTTTGATTTCCCCTGCCCGTTTTTCCCCAGGAAAAAATGGTGCCTCCCCTGAAAATCCAGACGCGCCGGTTCCAGGTTCCGAAAGTGATCATGCCCAAAGTAGTGCAGCTTCATCGGCGGAGGTCCCTGCGCCCTCAGGGAATCCGCAAGACCTGGCCCACCCGGAGGGCATTGGGACTGCTTAAGGTGTCCCGGTTGGCCTGGTAGATATCCATCCATCGGCTCTCGCTGCCATAGACCTTCACACTGATCCGGGTGAGGGTGTCCCCCCCAACCACCGTATATTCCTCTGGAGGGCCCCCTTCCCCTTCCGGGGTGAGCACCCGATCGTCCGGATCCGGTTCGCGGGGATCGAGGTAGGCGTCCAACTCGGGCTCAACCCGCAGTCGATCCCCTGAGGTGCTCCGCATCCCCAGTCGGCCCTCCAGACTTTCAATGCGGTCCCGGGCCGACAGCAACTGGCGCTTCAACTGGGTATTTTCCTCGCGAACATTATCCAGAAGCTCCATCAGGTCGAGGCGATCCAGCGCTCCCTGGAAAGGCTGTGCTGGCAGCTGGCCCGCAAACGCCTTTTTCGCGGACTCGATGCGTTCCCGGACAACCGGTGACTGCGGCGCATCCGGCTTGTATTCGAGATACTTCCGGTAGTGGTAAATGGCGGCAACCGGATCATTGAACTCCTCCAGATAGAGCTCCGCCGCCTCAAAGTGCGATTCCGGCGCTACCCGACGATCATCGATTACCCCGAGAAAGGCACTGAGAGCTTCCTCTGGGCGTCCCTGCTCCAATCGATACTTTCCCCGCTGGAACAACTTTTCCTCCGTTTCGGGGACCACTTCCACCGGATCACCTCCGCATCCCCCCAGCACGATCAGGTAACCAACGAGGAGAAGTAGCGGAAGGATTGGGAAACGGGTTGCGGCCATCGGGGGTAGATCTAAGGTTAGGCGCTTTTTGATAACAAGGGAGAATTTTCTCAAGCCCCCGTTGTTCCCATTACCGTGACCACCAGCTCCCGCCGATGGGGACGAGTGCGGTGTTCCCACAGAAAAATTCCCTGCCAGGTCCCCAGTTGCAGGTGACCGTCAATCACCGGAAGGGTTTCCGAGGATCGGGTCAGGGCCATTTTAATGTGGCTGGGCATGTCGTCCAGCCCTTCGAGGGTATGAATGAATTGTCGGTCATCGGGTGGAACCAGACGATCCATCCACCCCTCCAGATCCTCCCAGGCACTCCGATCTGCATTCTCCATTAGCACCAGGCTGCAACTGGTGTGCCGACAAAAGACTGAGACCAGTCCTTCCCGAACTGTGGAGGTTCGCAGCACTGCATCCACCCGTGTGGTAATCTCCAGTGGCCCCTTTCCACGGGTGTCGAAGCATTCGCTCTGATGAAAAACCACCACTGGGCAACCTGGCCGGGCCGACGCTTTACTTCGGTTTGACCATGCCCCGTGGATCGAGGGCCGCGTCCAGTGTCGCCTCGTCAAGGAGTCCCTCTTCGAGGACCACCTCGCGCAGGGTCTTCCCTTCCGAAAAGGCTTTCTTCGCCACCTTGGCCGCATTATCGTAGCCGATGTGGGGGTTCAGTGCGGTGACTAGCATCAGCGAGCGGTTGACCAGTTCACGGCAATTCTCTTCGTTCGCCGAAAGGCCCGCCACGCACTTGTCCGCAAAGGTCCGGGTGCCATTGCTCAGGCAGGTGATGGCGTCGTGCAGGCTGTAGGCAATCAGCGGGATCGTTACATTCAATTCAAATTGGCCGTCCCGTCCTGCCATCTGCACCGTCTGGCACAATCCCGCGACATAAATGCCGACTTGCACCAGCATTTCACTCATCACCGGGTTGACCTTGCCCGGCATAATGCTCGATCCCGGTTGGGTCGCGAGAAGCGATATTTCGCCTAAACCCGAACGCGGCCCGCTTCCCATAAGCCGGATGTCGTTCGCGATTTTCGTCAGGCTGGCGGCTATCGTTCCCAGCAACCCCGCTACTTCAACCGCGTCATCTCGACCCCCCTGGGCTTCGAAATGGTTATCCGCTTCGCGGAAAGTGATCCCTGTCGCCTCGCTCAGGAGGCGGCAAACCTTGGACGAAAACTCCGGATGGGTGTTGATTCCGGTGCCCACCGCGGTCCCACCAATCGCCAGCTCGCCAAGCACTCCGACCGCCTTCCGGGCCCGTTCCTCCGCCTTCCGGGTCTGCGCCGCATACCCGCTGAATTCCTGCCCAAGGGTCATCGGAGTCGCATCCATCAAGTGGGTGCGACCGATCTTGATCACCGGGTCAAAAGCCGTCGCTTTTTCCTCCAGTTTTCCCTGCAGGTGCTCCAGGGCCGGAACCAGCTGGTCGCGCAGCGCCACCGCGGTCGAAACATGCAGCACTGTCGGAACGATATCATTCGAGGACTGCCCGAGGTTCACGTCGTCATTCGGGTGGATCGGGTCTTTGGAGCCGATCGGCTTTCCCACCAACTGGCTCGCCCGGTTGGCAATCACCTCGTTGGCGTTCATATTGCTGGAGGTTCCCGAACCCGTCTGGAAAACATCTACCGGGAAATGCTCGACCATTTTGCCATTTGCCAACTCCTCCGAGGCCCGAATGATCAAATCCGCTTTCTTTTGGCTCAGCCGCCCCAATTCCACATTCGCCTGCGCACAGGCCTTCTTTACCAAGCCCAGCCCACGTAGGAAGCCTTCAGGCATCGGCTTGCCACTGATTGGAAAGTTCAAAACCGCGCGTTGCGTGGACGCTCCGTAAAGAGCTTCCTCCGGAACTTCCATATTTCCCATCGAGTCTTTTTCGATACGCATGATGCTTTGAATCAAAGTTCACTCCAAGGTAACCGCTACCCGGAGAGAGAAGCAACCCGAACGCGTGACCCCACCCACTTTTTCAAGAGTGCGGGTTCCTGTCTGGCCTCTTCCCTCCCCACATCAGGGATCAAACGAATACACCGCGTTAAGGGCTTTCCGGGACGGGTGGCCCGGAATCTTCCAAACCCACCGCTTCCGGCTCCTTTTTTTCCCGTTTCAGCTTCGGTGTCGGGTCCGGGAGTGGCTTTTCCGGCCCCGTGTCCTCCGGCAAGGGCAGCAGTGGTGGAAGCGAATCCCGAGGGTTCGTCACGATCAAAGGCTCATTTTCCGGGCGGTCTTGAACCCGGAGGTTGAAGGTCAGAGGCTCCGCTCCACGAAGGATCTCCACCGTAACAAACTGGCCCGGTCGGGTAAAAAAGGAGGCATTGGGATAGTCCTCCACCTCTCGGATTGGAAATTCACCCACCCGCTGGAGAAAGTCCCCGGAACGGATTCCCGCTTCGAAAGCCGGCGTCCCTTCGATCACTTTATTAATGACCACCTGGCCGGTTTCCGGGTCGAGATCCGACTGCACTTCCATCCCGATCCAGCTGTATTGCACTTCCCCCTGGAAGAGCAGGTCATCCCGGATTCGCGTCACCGCCCGCGAAGGCAGGGCAAACGAGGAACGGATATCCGGAAGAGCCGCGATCATCATCCCGATCAGGCGACCGTTCAGGTCCAGAATCGGGGATCCGCCCTCGCCGAGATCGTTGGAAATGCTCATCCGTAAAAAAGTGGTTGGGAAAATGCTGTTTCCATAACGCCGCGCAAAATTCTGCACCATCCCGAGGCTTGGCGCGGCATCGAAATCAAGGTAAAATGAAATCGCGATTGCTGCTGTCCCGGGCTCCGGTAACTCCTGCGTCTCACCCATCCGAATCACCCCGAACTCCTCCGGCAGTGTCACCAGGCGCAACAGGGCGATGTTGTTGACTGAATCTCCGCCAAGGAATTCCGTCGCGTAATCCACGCCCAGATGCTCCACCCATATCCGCCGGGCACCCATCGTGCGGGTCGCATTGGCCAGGATATGCCCTTCCTTACTGATAAAGAAACCCGTCCCGATTTTCAGGATGATCTCCGGCTGCCCGTCTTCCGACTCCTGCTCATACACCCCCTTTACCCGAACTACGGCATTCTTGTTCTCATTGAATACGTCGATCACCCGACGCTGCAGGGCTAGAAAATCGCCACCACCTTGGCCTGATAATCCCGTCAGACCGCAAAAAAAAACAGTAAAAGCCAAACGGCCCATGCAAGGGCCCAATTATGGAAGCCACTCGCTTTCAATTTAAAAGGAGCGGGAAGCAGATGAAGGTGTCAGGCGGAGACTGTCCGGCAGGTAGGAGAGCGACTTTTCAGGAGACACCTTGAATTGCGCCGGTTCCATGTCCGTGCGGTAGGCACGAAAACGAAATGTTTGCGGTTTAGGCGCAATCACATCGACACCGAAATCCGTTTCCATATTGGATAAGATCATCGGAGGACGAGTCACTGCGGCGAGACTTGTAAAGTTTTCGGGGAGGTCAATGACCGAATTAGTATCTGTTTCCGCCAGCTCCAGAACAGAACCTTCCGGTGCCGCCGGGGCGGAAACCTTTCTCTGATCTACTTGAACCAAGAGAAAAAAACCGAGAACAAATGCAGTAGCAGTCCCGAGGGCGACGGTTGGATGAAATCGAACCCTTAAGCCGTGAAGAAGCCGTTGATAAAGCGGCTCGCAAGTTACTATGGATTGGAGCCGCTTCTTCTCCAGCTCGCGATCAAAATGGTTCCAGAATGTCTTGGAGGGTTGCTCATGCTGCTTAAGCTTGAGCAGGGTTTCTACCGTTACCTTGGGGTTGGCTTCGGTTTGGGGCTCTTTTTCCATAAATGATTTCAGGAATTTAAATAGTCTTGTAAAAGGCTTTGCAGTTGCTGTTTAGCGTAGTGGAGTCGCGAACGCACGGTTCCCTCAGACACTTTTAAAATTTTGGCAATTTCAGTATGACTCAGACCCTCAATTTCGTAGAGAATGGTGACGGTTCTGTGTTTAACAGACAACGTTTGCAGGGCATCGTTCAATTTTTCCTGCAATTCATTCATTAAGGTGCCTTTTTCCGCTCCGGTTTTGGAAACCAAGAACTCGATCACATCCGATTGGGCTACTTCCTCTTGAAGGTTCTCGAAACTGAAGAAGCGCTTGGAACGCTTGGATTTCAGGTGACTGAGGGTCGTGTTCACTGCGATCCGATAAAGCCAGGTATAAAAGGAAGATTTCCCCTTAAACCGCTTGATGGACGAAAATGCTTTGATGAAGCTGTCTTGGGCTAGGTCAGCGGCGTCTTCGCGGTTGCCCGTCATGTTGTAGATTACCGCATACACCCGCTCCCGATACTTGCGAATGAGATGGTCGAAGGCATCCACCTCCCCGTTTTGAACTTTTTCCACGAGGATACGATCGACATCCGGCGAGGTGGACCGGATATCCTCAATCCCTTCAAGGACCGCCTCGCGGCCGATTGAGGGAGAATCGCTACGGGTAATGACCATTGCTATATTTTCTATTTTTCGGACAAAAGATCAATTGAAATGCTGCTCTTCTACAAGAAAAGCTTAACCGGGGATGGCGGACAGCCGATCCATCTGTTGGCGAATAAATGCGTTGATGGAGAGCAATTTCTCAATCGCGGGGGTCGGCGGAAGGGGCACCAGAGCCGCCGAACCCGCTTCAAGCTGTTCGTCGAAATAGCGGATCGTTTTGGGAAGAATTTCAAACTTGTGGAAAAAAGAAAAGAGCTCCGGTTCCGCCATTTTCGGATCCTTGGCAAGTCGAGTAGCGAATGCCGCACGATCCCAGATGCCGGCTTCCTCGAATAGCAGGAGCAGGGGGAGCGTAAAATTTCCGTTCTGAAGATCGGTTCCAAGTGTTTTCCCGATCGTGGATTCGTCTCCCATCAGGTCGGCCACATCATCGTAGATCTGGTAGGCCACCCCGAGATGGCGTCCAAAAAGCTCCACTGCCGCAAGCAGTGAGGCCTCCGCACCGGCCAGGTAGGCACCGAGGCGGCAGGAGGACCAGAAAAGCTCCGCTGTCTTCAATTCGATGATTCGAAAGTATTCCTCCAAGCTTAAACGGGGGTTACCCCGCAGGAAATTCTGCTTAATCTCCCCCGCACACACCCGACGTGTTGCAAGAGATACCGTCCGGCAGACTTCCACCGTTGAGAATTCCGCTGCCAGTTTCAGGGCGTGACCAAAGAGGGCGTCCCCAAACAGAACGGCCGCCGAAGCTCCGAACTTCTGACTGATGGTCGGCCGCTTGTGCCGGATTTCCGCATCATCGAGGATGTCGTCATGCACAAGAGTGGCCAAGTGAACCAATTCGATGACGGCCGCCGCCTTGATCAGATCGTCTGGGATTTCCGGCGCGTCCGTCCAACCGGAGTAGAACAGTAACATGGATCGAATCCGCTTTCCGCTGCTCCCCAATGCGTAAGCTACCATCTCACGGATCTCCGGCTCGAACGCGTCGATCTGGCTCTCTAAAAAGAGGTCCAGACGCTCCAGATGCGGTAGAAGCGGCCCCGTGAGGGACTCAAAATCCGTTCTGACGGGAGAAGGGGTGTCTAGTGGGGCCTGCGTCGCCATGGATTCACGCTACCCCTTCTCATTTTATTTGCAAGTATTGGTCCGGAAATGAAACATGCGCCCGAAACCAACCCGTAACCCCTCCCTTGCGCATGGAAGACAGCCTCACAAATATCCTTTATTTCGGAATCGCCCTTTATGTCCTCTGGCTCTGGTCCAAAGACTACCGCCTGCAGAAGGAAAAGGGACCCCAGCCCCGGGCTCTTCCCGGAGCGACCTCCGTCGCCCTCCCCATCATCCTTTTCGGAATCCTCGGAGCATTCGCCCTTCTCGCCCTTGAAACGGGGGGGGAGATTATCTTCGGCTATCATACCGAACAGACCACGATCTCCGCCTTTTTCCTCTTCTCCATGCTCGCCGCCGCCATCGTCGAAGAGGTAATCTTCCGCGGATACCTCGTCGTCCGCGAAAAGGGAAAGGCCGCACTTATTCTTTCCATCATCGGCTTTTCCCTCTTTTTCACCCTCATCCACCCCTACCTCTGGGAAGTTCCAAAGGAGGAGGGATCCGGTCTCTTCGGGATCACTGGAATCACCCTGAATCTCAGCGGAAAGGCCCTTTTCTCCTCCACTTTCATCTTCCTCAATAGCCTCTGGTTTTACTACCTGCGCTTTGCCCCCGCCAACCCCCACCGGTCTCTCCTTCCCTGCTTCGCTGCCCACTTTGTCGGCAATCTCGGCGTCTTTCTCGTCAAGGCCGTCCAGGGTTACGTTGAGTTCTAAAAAAGGGTCGGAAAGATTTATCGATTACTCAATGGCTCCCCCCAAAAAAAGCGCCTCTCCGGTAATGGAAAGGCGCTTTGATCGTGGAAATTATTCCAGCTCTCAGAAGGTTTCCAGAGTCATGTTGGTCCGGGTTTCCAAATTGCCCTCCTGGATGGCTTCCAGCAGGTCTGCTAACTCTTCTCGGGCGTCTGTCTCAAGAAACTGCAACCGACGCTCGCGGACCGCACGGATCATTTCCTGCTCATCCGCCGGCGTAACGTAGCCCGGGACGTCCCGTTCCGTTACTCCCATTTCCGCCAGGATTCGGGGGTCGATGACCTCTTCGTAGGTCGATCCGTCCGGGTTGAGCGTCCGGGCGGTGATAAAAATGATCAGGTTTCGCTGCTCGATATTATCTGTGCGCGATTTGAAGAGGTTGCCCAGGCCGGGTATGTCACCCAGGACCGGCACCTTGTTCACGCCGTTCTGAATCTGGTTCTCGACCAAGCCGCCGATCGCCAGAGTGAACCCGTCCTTGATTGTGATATTGCTTTCCGTCCGGCGGGAACCGATAATCGGGATCTCCGCCCCGCTTGCACCTCCAAAAATGACGGTCCCCTGACGGGTCGAAACTTCCGGGCGTATGTCCAGATTGATGAACCCCGCCGTGTTCACTTGCGGCGTTACATTTAAGGTGATCCCAATGTCCTCGTAGTCAAAACCGCTGACTTCATAGGTTCCCCGTTCGTCGTTGTAAGTATACTGAGGAACCGGAAAACGCTCGCCGATCGCGATCAGCGCCTCCGTGTTGTTCAGGGTCACGACCGTCGGGTTTGAGACCAACTTGACATCATCCAGTGTCTCCAGTGCGCTCAGGGTCATGTTGAAGGCTCCCGCACTGAGGACGGTCGAATCCACATTACTGAACTCCGTCAGCTTCCGGAGAATATCAGGCGGAGTCGGAGGGGCCGGCACTGTCGTGTCCTGAGTGTCGCTGCGAGTCCGGTTGCGAGTATCGTTGTAGGGTCCGGTTGAAAGTTCATAACCGCTTAGGGACGTCCAGTTCACGCCAATGTTTTCAACATCCCGGTTTGTCACCTCGATGAACTTCGACTCGATCATGACTTGCTCGGTGGGACGGTCCAGGCGCTCGATGATCTCCTGGATACGGTTCATTCGCGAGGGACGCTCCGTAATGACCAGCGCGTTCGTGCGGTTGTCCACCTGCACCTGGCCGCCCGCCGCCGTGTCCACGAGGATGCCGACCGATTCTTGCATGTCGGCCGCATTCGCGTAGTTAATCAGAAAAACCCGTGTGTCCATCGGCTCCATCGCAAGGTCTTCCTGGCTCCGAATCTTGATGATGCTTCGATCCACTACGTAGGTGAAGCCAATCGGCTCAAGGATGACATCGAAGACTTCGTCCCAAGTCACGTTCCGCAGCTTGATGCTCGTGTTCCCCTGAAGAGTGTCGGGGATCACAAGATTCAGGTCATACAAGTCGGCAACGTTCCGGAGAATCGTCCGGATCTCCTCGTCCGGAAAGTCCACTGAGATCGTTTCATCGCTCCCGAAGGAGGCCGATCCAGTGTCCGAGGTTTCTTCCGGGAATATCAATTCAATAGAATCCCCGTTGCCGAAATTGGAGGGGGTCGTATTCGACGCCGGTGTTGTCGCCGTCTCCTCCATTGAAGAGGCACCGGGACCGACGCCGGGCGCGGGTTGGGCCCAGATCGAGACCGCGGGAATGGCCAGGAGGGGAAGCAGGAGGTTGAGTTGGCGATTCATGGTAGGCTCCGGTTGAGGTGAAAGGGATGCGGGTGTTTCGTTGTGTTTAAGTTGATTATCGGTGGTGGTTTAAAAATTAATTGCCCGGTTGGATGCCTCCGCTTCGTGCGGTATCCCCGACCGGAATCGGGATTTCCGTCTCGTTCAGCTTGATCGAAAAAGTCTTCGTTTGGATGTCCGAAATCGTGATCTCGTAGAGGTTCGGGTCCGTCTCGTCGATCCGCGTCTTAAAAATGTAGCCGATGCGGACCGAATTCCCGTTCGACCAGATCAGGCGGCGCCGCTCACCCAGGATCATCGAGCCTTGAACCTCGCGCTGCAGGCGGGGGGCCAAGATCCGGAGAACCTCCATGTCATCCTTTGGCGCACCGGTGAGAATCGGGGTCGGGTCGGTAGTGTCGTCGGGAGCTTCGACCGTCTCCGTGATCTTCGGCTTCGGGAAAAGGAATGGCGTTTTCAGCTCCTCAAAAATCGCCGACAGGTTCTCCGGAGAGGTGTCCAGCAGGTGTTGCCCGATCGCCAGGGCCTGATTGCGCTGTTTCCCCGGAATCACCTGCCCTTCCGGAACCGAAACCTTGATTTTCTCACGGACGATTTCCGGAGGCAGACCGTCCGCTGGTTCCTCCTGGGCATTCAGCAATGGCGAAATCCCGTGTGGGAGGAGCAGAAGCAGGAAAAATATTAAAGGATTGCGTCTCATGTCGTTGTCAGGATCGGCCGGTCGTTTCCTCATTTGGTTTCTCTGCAAGGGCGTTGACCGAAATCGTCGCACGCAGGAGATCCTGCCCCAGCCCCTCGTTCACCGGGGTGATCCCGATGTCTTCCACCCGCAGGATCTTCTCCCCATTGCGGAGGTCGTGGGTAAATCGAACCAGTTGCTCATAACTACCCTCCACCTGTAGGGTGAACTCAATGGATTCATACATCTGGTTGCGCCGCTCTCGTTCCTGGTCTCGGGTCAACTGCCCTAGCGGCATCTGATTCACGGTTTCAATCTCAAGGGCCCCCTCTTCCTCGAAGCTGTAGAAGTAGGCGACATTCTGCGTCTTTTCCGCCCGACGCATCAGCCGGGATTCCAGCGCTGCGGTCAGCTCCTTCAGGGTAGCCAGGTCCGCCTCCAGCCCTGTCGCACGGTCCTGGTTACGTTCCATCACCTCGACTTGGCTGCTCAGGGAATCCTGCTCCGCTTGCATTTCCGGTATGCCCCCTTTCCGAAAATACCATGCGCTGACCAGGAGGATCACCAGAACAACAGCACCGACTGCCACCGGATATTGTTTGATTTTTTCTAAAATAATTTGCGTGTTCATCGCCCTGCGTCTCTGCCCTTATTTTCCGTCCAATTCGAAGTCCACCACGATGGAGAACGGAAAACTACCGGTGTTTTCATCTCGCGGAAAAATTGTTTCATTCACGACTCCCTCATTCGCCACGACGAAAGGGAGATTCTCTAGGTAACTTTTAAATTGACCCAAGGTCAGCAGATCGCGCGACTTCCCGCCGATCTGCACACGGAAAGTCGTGATCTCATTGCGGCGGTCCATTCGAACCGATTCCTGCAGGGTCACAGAATCGTAGACGAGGCTCTCCAAACGAACCTCCGCGAGGAATAATAGGAAGCGGTAGCCCGAAACCGGTCCTTCGTAAAACGCCTCCAGCTCCTGCAACTTCTTGACCTCCTCCGTGAATTCCTTGCTTTGTCGGAGGGCCTCACGGTTTCGATCCTCGTTCATCGAAACTGTCGTCCGCAGGTCGGCGATCAAGCGGTTTGAACTCATCCGCTTCAGTTCCTGCTGTATCACCATCAGCGCCAATCCAAGGCAGATCACCACTGCCAGCGAATTGATGATGAATCCTGTCCGGATCGGTTTGATATCCGGCAGCTCGGATTGAACCCGAAAATTGGGATGCCAGTTAGGCTGAACTTCTTTCTTTGACTTTTTCAACGTCCTTGTCCTCGGCTGAGTAATCCCCCATCAGGCTGAAAAGGCCAATCCAACGGTTGTCGAGACTGGCCACATCCACCTCTTCGGCGAGCGTTATGTTCTGGCTTTTGATCCAAGCGGGAAAATCGATTTCGATCACATCTACCCCGAGCGAGCGCGCCAGGATCTGGCTTACCCAATTCAGGTTTTTCGGCAGCAGACTCAAAAATATCTGTCCGATCGTTTGGCCCGTCTGCACTTCGTAGAAACCGGTCGAGGCCTGCAATTCCTTCAACATCTTTCGGAGCAGCTTTGGACCCATTTCCGTGAAATCAAATGTGTTTGAGTAAAAGATCTTTCGCGCCGAGCTTTCATCTTTCAAACCCAGCTCCTGCTGTATGACGGGATACATGCTGTTCCACCCAAAGGAAATCGGCCGGGAAACATCCAGCATATCCTTCCGAAAAATGAAGACGTTCGAGTTCTCCGCCGTGATCTCGAGAATTAAGGTCGGTGCGGACAGCCCGCGCGCGCTCATGTAATCCATTATTCCGCCGATCGTCGACACCGTCCCGATTTCCAAAGTTGACGGGTAAATCCCAAACGAAAGCACTTTTTGTTGCAGCGCTCGAAACTCTTCCGAAGGGGCACCCAAATACATCAATTCCTTTTCCGTGCCCTTCTCCAGATCCGCTTCCGAACCGTTGTGCCCCTTCAGAATCTGCACCATGTTCTTGGTCGGATCCACCCGGAATTGAGACGTTAGCGTGTCCGTAAAATAGTTCGTGTTTTTGTTCTTGGCCTGTAGGTCCAGAGTGAACCGACGGATAAACCGGTTTGTCGGGTAAATCGCGCAATTTGTAGGCTGATAAGTCCCACTTTTCAGTTGCGCGAAATCACGCACAAATTCCGCCGCCTCATCCGGGTCGTTCGGCTGATATTCCGTGATCGCCTCGATGTGCACAGGAGTCTTGAAACTCGTCGTGCGCGCCAGAAGCATCGCATATTCCGAATAGTCGACAAAGAGTCCCTTTGTCTTGGTCTTGAGCATGAGCGATCTAGAGGTGGTGGTTGGTGCTGGGATGGGTGATTTTCCGATCCCGGAATCGGGGAAATCGAACCCCTTGGAAGGCTGAACTCTTGCGTATCCGCTAAATCATTACAAGGAAAAAAATCATGGGAAAATACCCCAAATGCGTCTCACTGGCGGGTTTACGAATTTTTAAAAGCCGATAATTTCCGGCCCGGCCTCAACCCCAAGTCCGTTTTTTGTGACGATTGCTGTGCGTACGCTTGCGACGCTTATGCTTGTTCATCTTTAAGCGCCGTTTCTTTTTTAGATTACCCATATTTGGTTTTTGTGCGGTTTAAATTAGGGAAACGAATAAAAAGACACACCGCTCCGGCCCTGTAAAGCCTTTTCAAGCCCGAAGTTTTCGCAGGATAGCCGTCCACTCCTTCGGCTCGGGTGCCGACACCTGGCCGCAGGGCATCGTCCCCTCCGGCTTTCCCCAATCGGTAGGATAATCGACCTCGGCCAGCCGGAGCGCCGGGCCACAGAAGAGCG
>CAYQKH010000015.1:0-17814 GCA_964417945.1 uncultured Opitutales bacterium | reverse complement strand
AATCGGGGGTTCCTTTGCATGGGTAGCCTCACCGGCAATCGCCAATCCGCTTTCGAGAGCGTGCACCGCCAGCTGCCCGGGGCGCACCAATCGGGATTCCGCCCGCCATAGCCCCCAGGGATGGTCACCGAATACCTCCACCAGCTCGAAACGCGTTTCGGCCGATTTTCCCCGGCGGTGCGAGACCCGGACGGAGGATGGATCCGGACTCGGATCCGTGAGGGGGAGGGCGCAGGTGCGCCTAGGACCTTCTCCGGACTTCCGGTCTCGCGCAAAGAGAAGGAAACGGAAGGTATACAACCGTGAACCCTGCGCGTTGCGCAGAACCGAAAGGAGTGCTGGATCCCAGCTGAAAAGCGCCGGGGCGCTCCCGAGTTCCGGTTCGAGAAAATAGCAAGATTTGATCCCGGGACAGACTCCTGGCAGCTTCCGGAGCCACTCTGGTTTTCCCGCACGCGCTTGGGTCTGCATCGCCCGGTCGAGGGCGGGGGCTTCCTTGAAAGCGGGATGCGCATGGGAGACCATCCCTTGAGGCTTGTCCAGAATTGTCCATCCCGGGCCGACTCCGAGGATCGGCAGCCGATGCGACTCTGTTCCCAGTAAAGGAGCGGGAAAACCCAAAGTCTCGAAAGAGCCTGTCACCGGTGGGTGCCGAGCCGGAATCATCCCCGACCGATGCCCTTACGCATCCACTCTTCCCCAACTAATTCAGCAGTGAGGCGACCGAAGCCTTCAGCCTGCTAACCTTGTTCGGATGCACCACGCCCGACTTGCAAGCTTTGTCGTAGGCGGAGACCGCTTCTCTCGCAGCGGTTTTTTTCGCCTCCGCATCGTCACCGTCCTCCAACTCGCGGATTTTGCGCGAAAGGGTTTTTAAACGGCTACGCGTTGCACGGTTTCGGGCAGTACGGGTTTCCGTTTGGCGGATATATTTTAAAGATTGTTTCTTATTGGCCATGCGTATGAAAAAATTTTGAAGGGAGATATTTGATTTTGGAGACCCCTGCTGTCAAGCCGGAACCCAAAAGGTCGGCCCCGGTTCCTTTCGGAAGACGGGGCCGCTGGGAAGAAGTGAAGGCGATAAGCCGGATTCTGTCGTGGACATTCATTTATCTAGGGGCGAACCCCTCCGGATTTGGGATCCGGTGCGGCATACCCGGGATCATCGAACGGGCCGCTCGATCCCCTATATTGCCTTGCACCGCATTGGGTTTACCGTGCCCGCTACTGTTACCAGAGCGGCGGTGGGCTCTTACCCCACCCTTTCACCCTTACCGCGCGACGGGCGCGAGGCGGTTTGCTTTCTGTGGCACTGGCCGTCAAGCCGGTGGTGTCGACCGACTTGCCCCCGCTTTCACGGGGAATGCTGCCCTGGGGTGTCCGGACTTTCCTCTGCCTGTAAAAGAACGGGCAGCGAATGTCTGCCTTCAAATTCTACGGCTATCCCCTTTTTAACTCCCTGACAAGCCGTTCCTCACGGAGTGTAGACGACGCAACCGGTGGCGTCGTCAAAATGGGGAACCCCGTGTTCCTTTGCCGAAATCAACATCTCGTTCGAGACCTTCAGGTTGCTCCGCTTGCAGATTCCATCCACGATCGGCGAAACAAACGGCGGGCGCCCTTTTAAGTTGGCTTTAGCGTTATCATAAGCTCTCAGGAAGGGATCGGAGACCGCCTCCCGCAGGACCGCCACCGCCTTTTCCAGCCCGACCTGTTCCTCCTTCAATACCGCTTCCCGCTCGTTCAACCGATCAATCTGCGCGTGGAAGGCTTCGATTCGCCGATCGAAGTCCTTCCTTCCTTCCTCAGTGGCCTGCTTTTCTTCGTCAATTTCAAGCATCAGCCGGATCTCCCGGTCCTCCAGCTCCCCAATCTTCTCGTTGTTCAGGTCGATCTCATGGGACAGCGCCTGATACTCCTCGTTCTTTTTCACCTCCAACTGCTGGTTCTTGTAGCGGCTGTTCTGATCCTCGAGTCGAGCCACTTCGTTCTCGATTTCCTTTCGTTCCACCTCAAGGGCCATCAGGTGCTGCCGGGCCTCCTCGATCCCCGCCTCCTCCTTTTCGATTTCCACCTTCAACTTGTGGCGCTTAATCGGTATCCCTTTCAGCTCCTTGATCATGAGAATGAGCTCGATGTCGCGGTCCTGCAGACGAAGTAGCTTGTCAATTTCGGGATCCATTTCAGCACGTATAAAGTTTCCCTCAATAGAGTTATGCGACCCCTCCGTCGCAACCTTATTCTCCCCCCTGCAGACTTGAGTGTTCGCGCTCTCCCCTTATCGTGGCTTCATGAATCCTTCTCCTGACCCTGAAGCCGACATTCTTGAATCCGCCACTCTGGATTTTGCCCTCGGGGAAGTCGACAAAGCCATTGAAGCCCTTGAGGAAGCCGTCACTCGCCATCCCGGCTCCTTTTCCCTTCATCACGCCCTCGCCGAAATGTATTTCTCCCGGCGCGACCTCGACCCCGCCCTGCGCCATGGCCGCCAGGCCGAGGAGCTGAACCCCGACGACGTCCACCTGCATACCTCTCTCTCCCGTATCTGGATGGAGTGGGGAGACAAGGAAAAGGCGGAACAGCACGGCGCTCGCGCCCGCATGCTCGGCTGGAAGGAACAACTCAAGGAGCCCCCCAACCCGGGAGCTTCCAACTGAAGCAGAAAAGGATCGTATCCGTTTGCTCAATACTTCAACCTGATCCCATCCATGGACAAACCGCTTTATACCCTTGAATTCGAAAAACCGCTCAAGGAGCTGGACCAGCAACTCCTTCAACTGCAGCAGATGTCGGAGGAGTCCAATATCGACGTCCAACACGAGATAACCGCCATTGAAGCGAAAATCGAGGCCACCAAGCGTGCGATCTACTCGGATCTCACCCCATGGCAGAAGGTCCAACTCGCCCGCCACCCCAACCGGCCCTACACCCAGGACTATATCGCCGCCCTTTTCGAGGACTTCCAGGAATTACACGGCGACCGCATGTTCAAGGACGACCCCGCCATCACCGGCGGTTTCGCCCGCTTCGAGGACAGGTCCGTTATGGTCATCGGCCAGCAGAAAGGGCGAAATGTGAAGGAAAACCTGAAGCGGAATTTCGGTTGCCCGCACCCCGAAGGCTATCGCAAAGCTCTTCGCTTATTGAAAATGGCCGAGAAGTTTTCCCTCCCCGTAATTACCCTGATCGACACCCCCGGTGCCTACCCCGGGATCGGGGCCGAAGAGCGACATGTGGCCGAAGCTATCGCCGTCAATATCCGTGAGATGGCCAGCCTCGAGGTTCCCATCCTCGCCGTCGTCATTGGCGAAGGAGGCTCCGGCGGCGCCCTCGGGATCGGGGTCGCCGACATCGTCCTCGTTTTCGAGAATGCTTATTACTCCGTTATTTCCCCGGAGGGATGCGCCGCCATTCTCTGGAAAGACCGGAAATTCGCCCCCGAAGCCGCCGAAGCCCTCAAGCTCAACAGCCAGGACCTCCTCCGGTTCGGAGTCGCCGACGAAATTATTGAGGAACCTCTTGGTGGAGCCCATCGAAACCCGAATGAGGCCGCCTGCTCCCTGAAAAACGCCCTTTCCAGACACCTCTCCGACCTTCAGCGGCACGTAACCGCCGACCTCCTCGATTCCCGCTACCGGAAATACCGTCGGATCGGGGTCTTTGCCGAACCCACCGGCTGAGGAGCGCTCAGCCTCCACGAGGATCGTTAAAGACCCGTTACGGCAGATACCGTTCTGTGGATCTGGCTCCAAATTTCGGGCTACAGGTAGACGCGCAGCCCATCATAGGCCAACCCGATCCCCTCCGGCAACCCGGCGTCGATGGTCGCATGATCGACCATAAAGGTCAGGTGGGTTAGGTAGGTCTGGGTCGCCGCCAGCTCCTTCGCCACCTCCACCGCCTGGTCCAGATGCATATGCGTCGGGTGAGGCTCCGGTCGCAAGGCATCCAGCACCAACAGATCCGCTCCTTTCGCCAGCACGCGCGCTTTCATCGGCACCGATTTGCAATCCGTGTAGTAGGCGAACCGCTTGCCCGTGCTCGCTTCTGTGAACACCAATCCCAATACCTCCATTGGCCCGTGCGGAAGCAGCGTGCTCTCGATCGTTCCACCGGGGCATTCCAGCCGCGCTGGCATCTGCTCTAATCGAAAGGCCGGATAACCACGCACCGCTGGACGATCGCGAATCGCGTAGGGGTATATCGTCCGCACCCGCTCCAGCCCCTCCTCCGTCGAATACACCGGAAGGGCCCCGAATCCCGCTAGATCACAAAACCGCCTCATGTCATCCATCCCGAGGATGTGGTCCGCATGCGCGTGCGTGAGAATGAACACATCCAGTGCCTCGATGTTGTTTTTTACGCATTGCAGCCGAAACTCCGGTCCCGCGTCCACCTGGACGTGGGTGCCATCCATTACCACGTGAACGGACGTCCGCGTCCGCCAGTTGCGGGAATCCCCGAGATCGCAGGCCCCCGGTAGATCCGGCTGCGCGATCATCGGCACCCCCTGGGAGGTGCCCGTCCCTAAAAAAATCACTTCCATCTTAGTTTCATCCTTTTCATCACCTTCCATTCCCGAAATTGCGCAAATTTTGACATCTTTAAAATTTTCTCCGTTTGGCATACAGCATGCTGATCAATTAACTTCATTTCCCCTAAAAACTCAAAAACCATGAAAATGAACAAACTCAACAAGTGCACGGCTTTTGTAGCTGCGCTCACCGTTATGGGTGCCGGAGTCCTGTGTGCCCAAACCTCTGCCAATATTGCCGTTACCAGCAACTACGTCTGGCGCGGTGCGACTCAAAACGACGACAGTGCTGCTGTCCAAGGGGGTATCGACTATTCGGACCCCAGCGGATTCTACGTCGGCACTTGGGCTTCCAATGTAGACTTCGGTGGAGGCGGAGAAGTCGAGCTCGACCTTTACGGCGGCTACGGCGGTGAAGTGGAGGATTTCGGCTACGACATCGGCCTCCTCGCCTACCTTTATCCCGATAGCGATGACGCAAACTTTTACGAAATCGCCCTCGCGGCGTCCTACCTTAACTTCTTCGCCGGACTGAATTACACCATCGGTAGTGACGTGAGCGACACGGCGGGTGCCGAGGGCTTCATTGAAGGCGACATCTACTACTACGCCGGTGGTTCTTTTGACCTCGGGGAAGGTTATTCCTTCGGGATTACTGCAGGTGCTTACGCTTTTGAGGATGACGGAGTCGGTGGCGCAGACCTCGATTACACCCACGTTCAGCTCGATCTCTCCAAGGATACCGACAACTTCGGGACCTTTATGTTTTCCGTCTCCTTCGCCGGCGACGAAGCCAATGGCGGCGATGATGATCCCAAGGTCTTCGTCAGCTGGAGCAAGGAATTCTAAGGTCTTTTCCTCTATCAGCCGCTGATATCCTTTTTTCGATACTCAACACCCCGGGTCCCTTCTGGAGCCGGGGTGTTTTTTTGTCTTCGGGGAATCCCCCGCTGCGCCCGTTGACCTTCCGTCGCCCGGTGTTACGATTAATCGTATGGTAATTGTTTTAACCGGATCTACCCGCGGCCTGGGTCTCGCCCTGACCCGTGAATTTAAAAAACTGGGCCACACCGTCGTCGGCTGTGGCCGCTCTCGATCCAGGATCCAAGAGCTTTCCGCGGACTATCCGGAAGACGCCTTCCAAACCCTCGACGTGACCGATAGCACCGCCGTCAACAAATGGGCGGAGAACGTCATCCACCGGTTCGGAGCTCCCGACCTGCTCGTTAATAATGCGGCCATGATCAATCGTAACGCCCCTCTCTGGGAGATCGAGACCTCGGAATTCAACCGCCTCATCGATATCAATCTCAAAGGGGTTTTCTACACCCTGAAGGCGTTTCTCCCCGCCATGATCGACCGCGGCTCCGGAACGGTAGTCAACCTCAGCTCAGGATGGGGGCGCAGCACCTCTCCGGAAGTTGCGCCCTACTGCTGCAGTAAGTGGGGAATCGAGGGGCTGACAAAAGCGCTCGCCCAGGAACTTCCTCCCGGTATCGCCGCCGTTCCCCTCAACCCCGGTATCATCAACACCGAAATGCTTCAGAACTGTTTCGGAAAGGGCGCCTCCTCCTATCCCGAACCTGCTTCCTGGGCCGTCGGCGCTGCGAAAATGTTGATCGGATTGGGCCCGCAACATAACGGGCAGTCACTCTCCGTCGGTTGAACGGATCCCTCGACGTCCTTCAGAGCATTCTGCGCTCTTCTAAATCGCGCCGTCGCCGTGCTCTTCAGTCCGGATTCGGATCGCGTCCTCGATCGGAATAACGAACACCTTGCCGTCTCCAATTTTTTCGGTCTTCGCCGACTGCACGATCACGTCCACCGTCTTTTCCGCGAGATCATCTGTCACCGCGACCTCCACCTTCACTTTGGGCAGGAAGTCGACCGTATACTCGCTTCCGCGGTAAATTTCTGTATGTCCCTTCTGCCGACCGAAGCCTTTCACCTCGGTGACGGTCATCCCCTCTACTCCAATTTCCGATAGGGCTTCCTTCACTTCTTCCAACTTGAACGGTTTGATGATGGCGATGATCAGCTTCATGGTATGGCGGGCTTGGGGGATTCAATTCCCGGAAAAAAAACCGCTCCCGGGATTCTTAGGTAAACAACTCTGGAAAAAGACGACAAGATCAATTTCCGGAGCCATTTCCCCGAAAAATCCGGGAGCGGCCTGTCTGATTTAAGAATGGGGGACGTTCGAAGCCTTACAGTGCCTCCTCACCCTCCTCTTCCGTTCGGATCCGAACCGCCTGCTCCACCGGAAGGACGAAAATTTTTCCGTCTCCGATCTTTCCGGTCTTCGCGGTTTTCGTGATCGCTTCGATCGCCGACTCCAGCCGGTCATCCGTAATCGCGAGTTCGATCATGATCTTCGGGAGGAAATCCACCGTATACTCACTTCCACGGTAAATCTCGGTGTGTCCCTTCTGACGGCCGAAGCCTTTCACTTCGCTGACGGTCATGCCTTCGATGCCGACCTCGGCGAGGGCTTCTTTCACCTCTTCAAGCTTGAAGGGTTTAATAATCGCTTTAATCCATTTCATGGCTTTAAACTTTCTTTTAGGGTTATCGGGTTGGAATTAGCTGGCCGAGGATTTGGCCAGGTCCGGGTACGCTTCCATCCCGTGCTCGCCCAAATCGAGTCCGTCTTCTTCCTCTTCTTCGGATACCCGAAGCCCGAGGGTCGCCTTTAGGATGACGGCGAGAACGAGCGCCACGACAAAGGCAAAGATGCTGAAAGACAGCGTTCCAATCACCTGCGAGACAAACGAGATGTCCGAATTGAAGAAGGCGATGATTACCGTCCCGTAGATACCGCAGACACCGTGCACAGAGATTGCGCCGACCGGATCGTCTACTTTAATCTTATCGAAGAAGATAATCGATCCCACGACCAGAATTCCCGCGATCAGGCCGATGAGCACCGAGTTCATCGGGGTTACCGCGTCCGCTCCCGCCGTGATCCCAACCAGACCGGCCAGAATCCCGTTCAGGGACATCGAGAGATCCGGCTTCTTCAGCAGAATCCAGGAGAAGAAAATCGCGCCGATCGCACCGGCTGAAGCCGACAGCGAGGTCGTCGTGAAAACGAGGCCAAGCCCCTTCGGCTCCGCCGAAAGGACCGATCCGCCGTTAAACCCAAACCAACCAAACCAGAGCAGGAACACCCCGATCGCCGCCAGTGGCATGTTGTGCCCGGGGATCGGACGCATCTTGCCGCCCGCGAGATACTTCCCGCGGCGGGGGCCGAGGATGATCACCGCACCGAGGGCCGCGAAACCGCCGAATGCGTGCACCGCCGAAGATCCAGCGAAATCGTAGAAGGAACCCGTTCCAAGGCTACTCAGGAAGCCCCCTCCCCAGTGCCAGGATCCCGCGATCGGGTAGGCAAAGGCCACTAAAAGAAAGGCCAGAATGAAGAACGAACCGAGCTTGACCCGCTCCGCAACCGCGCCCGACACGATTGTCGCCGCCGTTGCTGCAAACATCGCCTGGAAGATGAAGTCACCATAACCGGTCATTGCGAGTCCAACCCCACCGTAACCAAAGGTGAAGGATTCGTTCAAGTCTCCGATCGGGCCGCCGATCGAGAGGAAGCCGTTAAAGTCTCCCGGGTAGTGCGTGTTGAACCCGACGAACGCATACGTCAAGATCCCCACAGAAATGATGAACACGTTTTTCATCAAGATATTAACCGTATTCTTCTGTCGCGTCAGGCCGGCCTCCAAAACGGAGAAGCCAAGGTGCATCAGGAAGACCAGGGCCGCCGCGATGACGGTCCAGAGCATCGACGTGACAAAAAAGTCGAACGCGAAAGCGTATTCGCCATGCTCCGCCAACATTTCCAGGTAGCCGTCCGCATATTCGACTTCGGCCTCGACCGCCGCCATAGCAGGGGCCAGCGCGGGCGCCGCTATGGCCTCGGACGGAATCGCGGCCTCCACTTCAGCCGACATTTCTGGTGTTTCCTCCTGAGCGCTCGACAGCCCCGGCAGGGACAATGACAGCGCTCCGAGAAGACACACCAGCACGGGCAGCTTGTTAAACAAAGCGATGGATGTTTTCATATTCAGTTTTTTGGAGTTTCTAGTAGGTTTAGCAGGTTGGTTGGGGTGGGAATCGCCCGGTGAGAGCGTCCCTTGCATCAGCCGCTCCTTTCCTCATCTGAGGTTAGGGTTGGCCGATTCCATTGACGCCCGGCGGTCCTTCCACCCCTCCACCAGCTCCCGGAAAGGTCCATTCCGGGTCCGCGGAGGTGAGGAAAACAATGAAGCAGGGCTTATGCATGGATGAGAAAATCTGCTGCAACAAATATGCCAAAAACCCCACCCGGAGGTTTTTCGCTCATATTTAACTCCTATGGTCAAAAAAAATGCCCGGGTCCTCTCGACCCGGGCATTCCGAAAAAAGCGCCGATGGCCTGCGTCAACGGGAGCGGTCCAGCGTGTCGATATGCAGATCCCGGAGCTGCCGCTCGCTCACCGGTCCGGGGGCTTCAGCCATCAAATCCTGACCCTTCTGGGTCTTTGGGAAGGCGATGACGTCCCGGATCGACGTCCGCCCCGCGAGGATTGCCACGAGGCGGTCAAAACCGATCGCCAGTCCGCCGTGGGGAGGGGCGCCGAATCGGAATGCGTTCAAAAAGTAACCGAATCGGCTCTCCACTACGTCCGCGGGAATTTTCAGAACGTCCTCAAAGACTTTTTTCTGCAAGTCGGGCTGGTGGATACGGATCGAGCCCCCGCCTAATTCCACACCGTTGAGGACCACGTCATAGTGCTGTCCGCGAACCGCCCTTGGGTCGCTGTCCAAAAGCGGAATATCCTCCGGAACCGGAGAGGTGAAGGGGTGATGCGCGGCCATGTATCGACCTTCTTCTTCGTCGAAAAGCATCAGGGGGAATTCCACCACCCAGAGGAAACGGTAGTCCCTCGGGTCCAAAACCAGTCGCCCGCGCTTGATCAGCAACTGTGCTGCATCGAGCCGGATACGTCCGAGAATTTCGCAGGCCTGTTCCCATGGAGCGGCCGCAAAAAAGACGATGTCCCCCGTTTCGATCTGCAGTGCCTCCTGCAAGGCCGCCTGTTCCGCCTCGCTCAGGAATTTCAGGATCGGACTCCGGAGACCGTTTTCGCGCGCCTGGATGTAGGCCAGCCCCTTCGCGCCGAGGGATTTCGCCGTATCTTCCAGCGCTTTCATTTCCCCCTGACTCACATCCGAAAGGCCCTTGATGTTAATAGCCTTAATCGATCCGCCGTTGTCGAGGACACTTCGGAAAACCTTGAATTCTGTATCCTTGAACACTTCGCCCAAGTCGACCAATTCAAATCCATAACGGGTATCCGGCTTGTCGATCCCAAAGCGGTTCATCGCCGCTTCGTAGGGCATACGGGGAAAGGGCGTCGGAATATCCAAACCCAGCACCTCTTTCCAGATCCGCTTCAAAAGCCCCTCGATCAGAGCGTAGATACCTTCCCGGTCGATGAAGGAGACTTCGAGATCGATCTGCGTGAACTCCGGCTGGCGGTCCGCACGAGAATCCTCATCCCGGTAACAGCGGGCAATCTGGTAGTATTTCTCCGCACCAGCCACCATCAGCATTTGCTTGAACTGCTGGGGAGATTGCGGAAGAGCGTAAAACGACCCCGGCGAGAGTCGGCTCGGGACGAGGAATTCACGCGCCCCCTCTGGTGTGCTCTTGAAAAGGGTGGGCGTCTCAATTTCCAAAAACCCCTCTCCGTTGAAATAATTCCGGACTGCCTGTAGGGCATTGTGCCGCAGGCGAAGCATCTTCAAGTTCCGCGGACGCCGCAGATCCAGGTAACGGTAGCTGAGCCGGAGGTCTTCATTAACCTTGTCCCCGGCCTCGTCCTCCATCGGAAAAGGCGGCGTATCCGAGATGTTATGGACCGTCACCGATTCCGCATGAACTTCGATCTCCCCGGTAGGAATCTTCCGGTTCACCGTATCCGCCGGCCGCCTCTCTACCCGGCCCGTAACCTCGATGACCGACTCCGGCTTCAGAGCCGCAAAGCTCTGCTTAAGATCCGCCTTGTTCGGGTCGAAAACCACCTGGGTCCGCCCTTCGCGGTCCCGCAGGTCGGAAAATAGAATGCCTCCGTGGTCCCGGACCGAGTCAATCCAGCCAGCCAGTGTGACCGTCGAACCGGCGTCCGCTCCGGCCAGCGCGTTACAATGATGCGTTCTGCTCATAATGCTTCAGAAAAAGCCAGAACGTGCCGCACTCGCTTCCCCGGCGCAATGGTTTTTTGGACCGTTCTAATCCACCTCGAAAATAACCTGCCGATTGGCCACGTTGTTGTTCTCGTCGGTGGCCTCAAATACAAGGCTGTGCGAAACCGCTGCCAACCCGTCCAGCTCAAGCGTGAAGCTCTCGCGAGAATCGTCATGCAGCTCGTCATCGGGGAGAACACGAACCAAGTCCCCACCATTAAGTCGGTATCCGGCAAGGGCGATGACCCCGGCCCGATCCGAGACCTCAAAACGCAGGCGCGCGCTTCCCGGCGGCGCCTTCAGGGTCTCCATCGTAATCTCCGGAGGTGTCAGGTCCACGAGGAACGGGTTGCTCACCCGGGAAAAGCTTCGCGCGCGCTCGGGGCGGTTGTCCGGTGCATCCGTGGCCGTGACCCGCAGCTCGTAGTATCCCTCCCCGAGACCACTCAGGTTCAACAGGTAGATCGGATCCTCCTGGTCGTCGCTCAAGGTAATCCACCCGGTCCCGTCCGGGCCCTTCAGCTCGACGCGGAACCTTAACCGGTCCCCATTCGGGTCGATCGCGTCCCAACCCGCCGTCAGCGCTCCCTCCTCGCGCTCCGTCACCAGCTGCTGGCGGGCGTCAGGAGTTCGCACGAATTTTCGCAAGTCGGGCGATTCCGTGAGATTTTTCAAATCGTAGTTCCGGCGGGGATTGTTCCCCGTCACCAGTTTCAGGCCCATCGGGACGACGTTGATCCGACGGATATAAGGGGCGCGGTTTTGCATTCGGTAAAAGGCCCGAACTGCCCGAAGGGTCTGGTCCTCCCCGGCCTTCTCCGGCCACTGCACGCGATACTGTAAATACCGGGCCGTGGGACTCGTAATTTTCCCGCCCGACTGAAGCGCGGCAAAGGCACTCCAGGTGGAATCGGGGCGCGCCGTATTCCCGCTTCGAGTCTCGACGGATAAGTTCCCGGAGAGCGAACCTCCGCCGGCTTCCCGGGCATCGAGACGACCCCAGGAAACAACCTGATTTGCGTCAAGCACGGTACTGGTGAAACTCCCTCCTCCAGCCGATCCCGGGTCCATCCGGTAAACCCGTGCGGGGTTGCTCGAAAAGGCGTAGATCGCGTTACCATCACTCAGCATGGCAGAGACATCGCCCCCCGTCGGAAGCTCTTCCACAAGACGCCAGTCCGTCCGGGAGCGCGCCCGGAAAACCCTTCCAAATTGTCCTGTCCCGATCATCAGTCCGCCCTCCCCGTCCGAGACCATGTCGTAGATTTGGATATTTGGAAGTTCCCAGAAAACCTCTACGAAGCCATCCGGATCAATCCGGAGGATCTCGCTTCCCGCGGACGAAAAAGCCGAAACCACCCAGGGCTCCGCCTTATCCGAACCCCCTCCGTTAGAATTCTCCTCCTCCGATTTCTCTTCGGCTTTGCTCGGCTCCGGAGCACGGCTGCGACGGCTGCCTCCCGCCGCATCAAAAGTGGCGACGTAAAGCGTCCCATCCGGCATCGGCAGGAGACTCCGGATCTCCGGGACCTCCGCTTGATAAAGGGCAAAACCCTCTTCCGGCCCGGTGATCCGAAAGATGATGCCGTTCGGACCCGAACCGGCGAGGAGGTGCCCCGCAGCATCCAGCTCCAGCGTGCTGAAATGGGTTTCCGTCGAGCGGAAATACAGATCCGGTTCGTCTTCCCCAAAACGAAAGCCAGACGGCAGGCGGTAAATTCGAGCAGATTGCCCGGTCGCCACGAAAAGGTCGCCCGCTTCGTTGAAGATAAGGTCCCAGATGTAAGTTTCAGGAGGATCGAAATAAATTTCAGGATTCTCCCACCCTCCGGAACCGTCCGGCCGGAGACGGTAGACCCGGCCATTGGGAGAGGTCCCGACATACAGGTTGCCCTCCGGCCCCACTGCAAGCGCCCGGGATAAGATCTCCTCCGGGTCGAAGACTTCGCTCACCTCCCCACCCGGGCCGACTTGGAGAATGATCCCGCTGTTGCCCGTCCCGAGGAAAAAGCCTCCTTCGGGATCCGGGATGGCGTTCCAGATGACCGGTCCCTCAACCTCCGCCACCAGTTGGGCCTCCGGTGCCGGGCTGAGGACCCCGCGCGAGTCCAGTGAAAGTCCTTCGAAGTCCCCCTTCACGAAGGTATCAAATCCCAGTTGAACATCCTGGCGGGTTTGCACCGCGCCGACCCCAAGGGCCAGACCAAGGCACGCCGCAAGATTGAAAATAATCGGCTTTCTCTTCATGAAAATCAGTCCAGAACCTCGACCCGAAAACGGTAGTAACCCCGAAACTCGCCACTTGTCGGAAATGCGCCTTCCCACAACGTCGTTTCCGATGCCCGCTGCATGACTTCCGCCGTCTTGGGGCTGGAGATCGCGGCGATGATGCTGGGCGGGAGATCCTCCAGGTCGCGCCCGCGCATCCGCACCCCATCCGAACGGCGGATCAACTTGCAATACACAGCTTGAAAACCACGGCGACCCTTAAGGTCGGCAAGGAGGTCGTCCAGACTGCGTGCGTCAGGCCGAGGCTCATAACGGGTCTGGCTGCTGCCGTTGCCCCAGTTTCGATTCACCCGCGTGGCGTCCATGATCTCGACCTCAAGGATCTCCCCATCCGTTCCTTCCGGAATCGGAATCGTCACCGAACGCGAAATCGGCTCGCCCAGGTAGTCGCGCAGGATCACCTGCAGCTTCAGATCCTTCCCCGCTTCCGCAAACCCACTTTCCACAACCACCTGCTCAAGCTGCTGCTGGTTCCATGAGTCCTTCAACTCGATCTCGACTCCGACCGACTCGATTTCGGGAAAGGCAAAAGGGTTTTGCATCAAGGCGTCGTAAATCGAAAGAAAATCGAAGACCATTCGCATCGGTCCCCCGCTCCCGCTGGCGACATCACGGAAACGGATCGGCTCCCGGTCGCGCACTTGCAGCTGCATCTCCATGTAAATCGTCTGCTCGTTCTCCGACTCCAGCGTTGAAAACAGCGATTCCATTATCGCCATCGCTGTCAATACCGGCGTGAGGTTGCGATGCTGAAAGATTTCTCCGGAATAGGAGCGCTTCACCCCACCCGGGGCGGCGACCCGGATGTCCAGCGCGGTCGTCGGTGCCATCCGACCGATCGAGCCGACGATACCCGTCAGCCGATCCTGGTAAATCGAACCCACTATCGGCCCGACATTCGACAACTTAAAGGAGGACGCTACCGATTGGACGATTGTCACCACCTCCGCCGAGGCCATTGGGATCTCTGTCGGACCGTATTGAAAAAATGGATGCCCGAAAGCGAGGATGCGCTCTCCGTCCCGAAAGGTAACCGTCCCGACACCCGCCGCATTGAAATCCCCGGTCATCAGGACACCGGCCACGGGAGAACCGGGCTCTATTTCACCGGGGATCACCGAGCTGCCACCGCCGACCGGAGCCTGCATCACGTCGATTCCCAGTTCCCGGAATTGCGGGGCGAACACCGCCAGGGTCTGCGGACTGAATCCGCCCATCATCAGCGGGACCGGCAAGGGCCGAAAGGCGGAAAGGGTCGGCGATGCTCCGTCGGGGGGATTACCCTTACTCCACTGCCATTCCCCCGGTGGAACCACCTCCGCTAAGCCCGATCCATCGCTTGAGAGAAATTGCCGGCGGGCGTCCCGGTCCAACGGACTTGGGCGCGGAGCCCCCAGTGACGGGGTCTGCGGGGGATGCAGCTCCGAGATCTCCAGCATACTTTCAATCGGCTGGATCCCGATCAGCGCCTGATCCTTCGGGAAAGTGTATCCGTAGGCGTAGGCCCCGATCAGCTTTCCCCCGATGTAAACCGGGCTTCCACTCATGCCCGATACCGGCCCGAAAAGCCGGTTATCCGAATCCAAGGCCTCCGCCCAGATGACCGGACGCTGGGGGCCGATAAAATTTTCCACCACTCCCACAATCCGGATCGGGAAGCTCTGGATTTCCGTTCCCTCGATGACCGTGCGAAATTCCCCCTCCATCCCCGGTTCGATTTCGGACAAAGGAAGGATCTCTGGCGCCTGCGCACCCAACATCCCTGTGAACGCGAGGGCGGCAAAAATGATGCGATTTAGTAAAGTCATAAAAGGTCCAAAAAATCCGGATTCACTGGATGGGACAAGCGGAAATCCACGGAGTGCCCCGATTCCCCTCATTTCGTTCTCGCCCTCACGCAGAGGACGACCTTCCCTGATGCATCGCCACCCCTTCGCGCCTTTTCTTTTCCAAACATGCCAGATAAAAAGACCAAGCGGAAAAAGCGGAAACCAGCCTGGTTCACCGAAAGCGACTTTGAAGTTCGGCCCTCGACGATTTCGGGGATCGGGTTGGGGCTTTTTGCACGAACCCGCCTCCGCAAAGGGGATGTCATCGGCCATTACATTGGTTTGCGGCTCGATGAGGAGGAAGCCAACAGCGAACCCTTCGTCCATTCCCGATATCTCGTCTGGATCTGCAAGGATTGGTATCTCGACGCCCAGGGTGCCCATGGCAATTACACCAAATTCATCAATCACAGCTCGCACCCAAACGCCGAACTGCTCACCAGCACCCGCTGGAAAGTGGCCCTCATCCAGGCCCTCATCCGGATCGAACCCGGTGAGGAGATCTTTTTCGACTACGGCGATGAGTACTGGGAAGTCCTCGGGGAATCCGTGAAGGACTGATCTGGCCCCCGCCTCAACCCAACAGGCTCCGGCCCGTCATCGCCCTCGGAACTTCCAGGTCCATCAACTGCAACAGAGTCGGGGCAATATCCCCGAGGCGGACGTCTTCCTGCCGCAGAGAAAGGTTCCGGCATCCCCTTCCGTAAACCACCAGCTCCACCCGGTTCAGGGTGTGCGCGGTGTGCGCCGATCCCGTTTCCGGAACATACATCTGCTCGCTGTTCCCATGGTCGGCCGTGATCACCGCGCGACCCTCCACCACGTCGATCGCATCCAACAGACGTTGTAAAGCGGCATCCGTCGCCTCACAGGCCTTCACCGCCGCCTCCATCGAACCCGTGTGACCCACCATATCCGGGTTCGCGAAATTGACCACCAACAACCCGTATTTTCCGCTCAGGATCGCTCGTTCCGCCGCCTCCGTCACCCCCGGAGCGCTCATTTCCGGTTGCAGGTCATAGGTCGGCACTTTCGGGCTGGGCACCATTTCCCGGTCCTCCCTCTCAAAAGGCGCCTCTCGGTAGTCGTTGAAAAAAAACGTTACGTGCGGGAACTTTTCCGTCTCCGCCGCGCGGAATTGCGGGATGCCGAGCTCGGCAAGAGTACCCCCGAGGATCGACTCCATTTTCGGAGGCTTCCAGAAGAGCACGTTTTCGCACAGCCCGGTCTCATACTCCGTCATCGTCGCAAAAAACACTTCCGGGCGTCGCTTCCGCTCGAAGCCATCGAAATCGTCATGGAGAAAAGCATAAGAGATTTCCCTCGGGCGATCTCCCCGGAAATTGAAAAAGAGAACCGCGTCCCCGTTCGATATCGTTCCCAGCGGTTCCCCCGAATCATCGACCACCCAGGTCGGAAGCACGAACTCATCGCCCTTGCGGGAATCGTCCAGCGGATGGTCGTAGTAATGCTGGATTGCCGCTTCCGCGCTCCCCGCCTTCTCCGCCGATTCCCCCACGAGAAGGTTCCACGCTTTCTCGACCCGTTCCCACCGTTTATCCCGGTCCATCACCCAGAACCGCCCGCACACGCTTGCAATCCGTCCCACCCCGAGCTCAGCGCACTTCGCTTCAAGCTGGCGGATATAGCCCAGCCCACTGAAAGGAGGGGTATCCCGCCCGTCCGTAAAGGCATGAATCAGCACCCGTTCATTCGGAACCCCCGCCTCCTTCGCCAGCTCCAGCAGCCCGTAAAGATGCTCCAGCATCGCATGCACCCCCGCATCCGAGACCAGCCCCATGAGGTGAAGGCAACCCCCTTCATCCTTGGCCCGGGAAAACGCCTTCTGCAAAACCCCGTTTTCCAGCAACTGCCCCCCCGCGAAGCCCTTGTCGATACGGACCAGCTCCTGGTCCACGATTCGTCCCGCACCGATATTCTGGTGCCCGACCTCGCTGTTTCCCATGATCCCCTCCGGAAGACCGACATCCCGCCCACTCGCCGCCAGGGTCGTGCGCGGACATTCCGCGGATAGCCGGTCGCTGCAAGGCGTGTGGGCCGTCTTGACCGCGTTCCATTTCGCGAGTTCTGGATCGTCGTTGATGCCCCATCCGTCACGGATGACCAAGAGGACCGGTTTTCGCTCAGTCGTTTCCATAGTCTTTCTATCTTGAGCCCCCCACCCGCGGAATCAATCCTTACCTATGGGTCTGCCGACTTCCCAACTTTTTATTCCGCGACTTTTCGAGCGGAGCGAAAAACACGCCGCCGCCCGGCGCGGTGACGGACGCCTTCCGCCTAATGCATACCAACCCCGATCACGTAGCTCAGCGCCGTAACCCCGACGTAGATCGCCAGAAGGAGGACGCCGAAGGAACGACCTAGGTGGGTTGGATTCACCCAGATCCCAATCCGGAAGGTCACCAGCAGCAGCAACATCGCCGGGAAGAGGAAAACGAAGAAATGCTTACCCGCATAGAGCCCGGCGGGGGTCACGGCTGCAGCCGCACCCGCCACGAACAATACATTCAGGATATCCGCCCCGATCACGTTCCCCACCGCCAACTCGCCGTGGTTCTTTCGGACGGCCGTGATCGCCGTAACCAACTCGGGTAACGAAGTTCCCAGGGCGACCAGCGTCGCCGCGATGATTGCTTCCGGGACCCCCACCTTCAAGGCTGTCACCTCCACCGCCGGAATCAGGACCTGCGAAGTTCCCACCACCAGGCCGATTCCCACCAGCAGCTTTACAAACACCATCAGGTTGTTGGATTTTTCGTCCACTTGCGCCCCCGCCTCGCCTTCTCCCGCTGCCGAACGCGACCAGACGATGCTTGCCGTGATGTAGACCACAAGAAGAAAGAGGAAGATCCAACCCATCCACTGCGGGAGCACCCCGCCGCCCGCCCCTCCGGAGGTGAAAGC
>CAYQKH010000014.1:0-33838 GCA_964417945.1 uncultured Opitutales bacterium | reverse complement strand
CCTCCCTAAAGACCCCCGTGCCCGCGGGCAACATCTCGTCCACCAACTCCGTGGCCGCGACATCGCCCCCGAAGTCGGTGTCGACGGCGATGCCATCCGCCACGGACGCCATCCCAAATGGCCCCTCGTCCATGCCACCGCCCGGCCCCGCTCCAAGCGTCCGGATGAACCGCCCTTCCGCGCCAATGGCAATGAATTTGACGCTGCCGTCGGAGACATTGACAACGACGGCGATTTCGACCTCGTCGTGACCACCATCATCCACGCTTGGGCCGGGGAATCCTCCGACCGCTCCCGCTTCCTCGTCAATCAGCTCCGGGAAAAAGGCCGCCTTGAATTCCTTTCCTTTGAGCGCCTCTCGATTGATCGGATCCCCGACCTCCCCGAGGCCGGTCAGCCCCTCACCGCGGAACATACCCGCTACAATCAAGGCGATATCTATGCCGAGCTGGCCGACCTCAACCACGACGGCCGCCTCGACCTCGTCCTCTGCTCTTCCGACTACCCCGACCCCCCGCCCCACGACGAACGCCTGCGGATCTACTTTCAGCAGGTTGATGGCCGCTTCCTCGATGTCACCCACCAACTCGGAATTGACCAGTTGGGTGCCGGGATGCCTTCCCTCGCCGACATCGACGGCGACGGCGATCTCGACATCATCGTCGGCCAGAGTTTCAACCGCCTTACTCCCGAACTCCGCCGACAGGCCGCCATCGCCAGCGGCGTCCTCGCCGCCGACAGCCCCGAGGATGCTGTGCCCGAACGACGCGCCCGCGTCTTTCGCAACAATTCCGCTCCACCCCAATCCTCCATTGTCCTTTTCCTCGAAGGCGACCCGTCCGAAGGAATGGCCACCACTCCCTTCGGTGCCCACCTTTCCCTTGAGGCCAATCTTGACGGCGACCCCGACACCCCCGAAGAGACCCAAATTCGCCAGCTGATCGGACCCGGCGGGCATGCCGGCAAACAGTCCTCCTTCGCTGTTCACTTTGGCCTCGGTGCCGCCGGGTCCGCCAGCACCCTCACGATTAACTGGCCCGGGCGCAACCGGCCCGTTTCCACCTTTTCCAATATCCCCCCGGGTCGCTACCGTCTTCACCCGGAGCATGGGCTCACCCTTATGGATTGATCCTCCCTCCAGTGGACCCTCTGCCAGATATTCACTCCCTTCGTTCGGGCCACCCGCGCATCCTCGCCGGCGAGGATGAGTTCCGGCGCATCCGTGAAGCTGATTGGGACGACCTCGGAATGAAGTTCCTTCGCCGGTTCCGGCAACATTCCCTGGCGCTCCTTTCCGAACCCCCAGTCCGGTTCGAGCAGCAGGGGAAACGAATCCTCCATATTTCCCGTGAAGTCCTTCAGCGAATTACTTCCTGGGCCCTTCTCTACCGGGTCGACAAAGATCCCGCCTACCGCGAGCGGATCCTTGCCGAACTGGATGCGGTTTGCGCCTTTCCGACCTGGAATCCCGCCCACTTTCTCGATGTCGGTGAGATGGCCCTCGCCGTTTCCATCGGCCTCGACTGGCTTTGGGACGAGATCCCCTCCACAAAACGGGAATCTATCATCGACACCCTCTGGTCCTACGCACTCGAACCGTCCCTTGCCGAAGACCATCCCGATAATTGGTGGATCTCCTACCAGAATAATTGGAACCCCGTCTGTCACACCGGCCTTATCGCCGCCGCCATCCATTACGCCGACCATGACCCGCAGCAGGCCGAGTACATTATCCGGCGCGCCGTTCAAAACCTCCCCACCTCCCAGGATGAAACCAACCCCGACGGAGTCTACCCGGAAGGGCCGACCTACTGGAATTACGGCACCAGCTTTACCGCCCTCGCCATCAACCTTCTCCAACAGGCTTTCGGCTCCGATTTCGGCCTTCTCGAGCACCACGGTTTCCGGAAATCCGTCGAGTTTCGCGCCTTCAGTATAGGGCCCTCCGGCAAATTCTATAATTTCTTTGATTCCGGCATCGCGAAGACGTCCTTTGTCCCCGTCCTCGCTTTCTTCGCCTCCGTTTACCGGAACCCCGTCGCCCATTTTGAACTCCAGCGCAGCCTGAAGGAGTTCCTCAAACTCGATTCCACAATCGAAGGTTTCAATATCGGACGCGAATTGCCCTGGCTCGCCCTCTGGTATCCACAGGAGCATCCCGATCTCGACGCCATCGCACTCCCCAGGACCTGGCGCGGCCGCGGCGAAAACCCCGTCGCTTACGCCCGCGAGTCCTTCCAGGATCCCCATTCCACCTTCCTCGCCTTCAAGGGGGGAAACGCCCGAATCAGCCACGCCCATATGGATGCCGGTAGTTTCATCTTCGAAGATCAGGGCGTCCGCTGGGCCATCGATCTCGGCGCCCAGAATTACCTCTCCCTCGAGAGCGAGGGCGTCGGCCTCTGGGACCGCCGACAGGTCGGCGATCGCTGGCGGATTTTTCGCCTCGGGCCCTTCAGCCATAATCTCCTCCTTGTCGAAGACCAGCTTCACAAGGTCGACGCCCAAGCAGATATCACGCAATTTGAAGAACAGGACGATTGCATCAAAGGCGTCGTCGATTGCACCGACCTCTTTCCGGGCCTCGTTACCTCCTACCAGCGGAAATTCCTCCTGCATGACATGAAGGTCCTCCAGGTCACCGACCATCTCACCGGCCTCTTTATCGGCGGGGGGCATGAAGCCCGCTACAACAGCGGGCTCCACTGGCGCATGCTCACCCGCGCCGAGGTCGAAATCGAGGAGTCCTCCGCCATCCTCCGGCAGGACGGCAAGACCCTTTACCTCAAAATCGTCAACCCCGATTCCCTCGGCTTCTTTGTCTTCCGCTCCCAAACGGTCGATCCCCCGCCCAACTACTTCGATGAACCCAACCCCGGCGTCCAGGCGATCGATCTCTACCTCCGCGGTGATGACCAGGGCAACCGCACCCTCACCGTGCTTATGTCCACCGATTTGAAAGCACTCCAACGATTAGACCAGACGACCTCCGGTGGATAACAGAAGGCCGGTTCCAGCTTAAATGAACTGCCTGGCCGCCCTTCCATGCCGCCCCGACCTTTCCCAAGGGCGATTCCGTTCTCGGAATTCGAGTCTCCAATCCACCCGCAAATCGAAACTGGGCCGCGGGCAGGACCGCTGGCCTCCTCGGTCCCCTTTCCCTGCAGGTCCTCTCCTAGTCTTTAATTGCGCCCCGGATGAAATCAAATCTCAAAGAGCTCCAAGTGGATCTCCCCGGCATTTCCGCCGTGGAAAAGTTTCGATTCCGTCACCTTCACCCGACAGGGTCCGAACTCCGGATGCGCCAGGCTCCACTCCCCCTTTCCGCCCGTCCAGGGAACCACCTCCGTCCCGTTCTCAAAAACTGCGAAGAGGGTTAACCAGCGGCAGCGTTCACCGGTTTTTGCGATTTCCAGGTAGGGCTCATACCGTTGGGCCATCGGGCGTCCGTGCACATCCAGGTCGTAGGGCGCTTCATAGGCATGACGCTTCGACTCCAGCTTCACCGGTTGCCCATCGAGAGCAACCGCCCGGCAGCTCAGCGTGGACTGCTCGCCTTTGACCAGAAATCCCCCGTCCGGGCCGGTTTCCGGCGGAGAGATGCAGTTCCATCGTAACCGGATCGGCTCCGGAGCCTGTAATTTCGCCTCGTCCAGGCAGGCCACGAATCCGGGCAACAAGTGGATTACCGAGCGCCGCACCCGCTTTACCCCATCATAGGCCCGGGTCAGGTCGATCTGCCAGGCCCCTCCGCGATTCTCGTCGAAGTCCGTTTGCAGATACCTTCCGTTCACGGATTCAAAGTCAAATCCTTCACGTATCCCGCGCTCCAAGTCGTGCGATCGCTGCTGCCGCCCTCCGAACTGCAGGATATTGTGCCCCTCCACTGAGGCGTTGTAATAGAACCAACGTTCCTTTTCAAAGAAGTTGGGCGGGGTCGTCGGTGGATACCCCATATCGATGATCAGGCGCTCGCCGAAGCCGTCGATGCACAATTGCCCCAGGTCGTGATGGTCGTGGTTGCGGTCCCGCTTCGCTTTTCCGTAAACCACCATCGCCGTGCGGGCATCCTCCCAACTCGACCGGCTTACCACCTCCGCGCTGTTATCCCGATAAGCCTTGCCCAAAGACAATACCCCGGCCGGTTCCCGGCTTTCCAGATCCGGATCCAAATACAGTAGCTCCAGCGGATCATCACCTGCCTTCATGTGCTTCAACGCAAATCCTTGATAAACCGGGTTCCTCGTCGCCGCCGCGATGGCCGCCAGAAAAGCCGTCTCCGGACCCCTGTCCGCGTGGGCGTCGCCAAAAACCGCCAAGTGCCCGGAAGGCAGGGTCACCCGCATCGTCCATTCCGCAATCTGCGGAAACGGCCAGTTGGCCAGGTAATCCGGTCCGTCGCCGCCCTCGTGGCATCGGAGGGCGTGGAAAAAATCCACCGGTATCCGGTTGGCGTTGGAATACCCGACGCACTCGTTGAACTCGCCCTCCTTTCCATACGTTTCAAGAAAGCCTTTCATCCGGGGGACCGCGAAATCAATCAGCTCCTGTGCCTCGGGGTGGTCCGTTCCCAGCCCCATTCCTGCGATCCCCAGTCCTCCGACAATCACCGTCAACCAATTGTGCAGGTCGCCCAGCCACCAGGGGTCCATCCTCAGGCTCTCCCGGTAAGGCCGGATCCCCCTCCGCTCGATTCCTTCCAGAATCAGCTCCCGTTCCGCACCGGAAAGAAAGGGGTGCAGCCAGTCGTAGGTAATCCCAATCGACTGGGATAACATCCCCGTCCTCAGATCCGCCGGATAACCGAAATGCTGGTGGCTTTGCGAGATCCAGTCCGGCCAGCGCTCGGGGTCGATCAAGGCTTCAATCTGCTCCAGTGCTGGCCCCTTGTGCCGTTCGTCCTCCGTTATCAGCAGCGCAAGTGCGTGACGCATCATCCGGTTTCCCGCAGCGTTGCAGATCACGAAATCGACGATCTGTTCTTCTGCCAGGATCCCCGGGCGACCGGGAATCGTGCTCGAAGCCAACAACGGTTTCGCCCCGAACTCCCTATCGCATCGCTCCAGGATGCCGTTCCAGATCCTCGAGGGCAACCCGCTCCTGACCGACTCCCGCAGCTCTTCCACTGATTGGCCAATGCCACGGTCTTCAAAGGAAATATAGAGATGGGGATGCGTCGTCATTCGCTCAGGGGGAGGGCAGGTCCGGGTGGATTGTCAGATTCTGGTCCCGGTGTTCCGGCTTTTCCAGAACCCGATCCGTTCGGGTCAGCGCTTCAAAGTCCAGCGTCCGTTCCAGGTTACCGTGACGCAGGACCAGCTTTTTCGAGCCCTCCGCCGCCTCGAGGTAGGGACTCTCAAACAGCGGCCAATTCGCGGTGTCCACCACCCGGCTGTTCACCTTCGGGGTTTCCCCATACGCCACTTCCAGGTTCTTCCCCCTTAAGGTCTGGAAAAGGATCTTCGGGCCGGTGGAACCCTTCTCGACCTTCATCGGCAGCGCCCGAACCGCATCCTTGAAGGCGTCCCAGCTCTCAAACGCGCTTGCGGGAGCCGGTTGTAGGATCGTCCCGTTCATCCGGTGCGGGCTGTAGAGCCGCTTGCCCCCGCTTTCCAACTCAACCCACTCATAGGGCGCTAGCGGGTAGTAGCCAATGTAAGCATTCCCCCCCTGCACGAAAATCCATCCGCTCTCGTCCTCCTCCAAACGGCTCAGGTCCTTCGAGAAAAAACCGTTCACGTGCTCGTGGGTCGCCCCCTCCGCGATGTTGTAGAGCACGATTACGGTGTCGTCCTCCTGAAAGATCTGCTCATACGGCGAGCCCCCGAGAAAAGTCTCCGGGGACGTGTAGGTCGGCTTGCCCTGATTGTTCACCGCCTCCGCCATGAAGTTCGAGTACTCCGTGAAATACATCTGCAATTCCAGGTCGGAGTAATGCGGGTTTAATGAAAAGATCGTGTTCTGGACCCCCCGTGGATCCTCCACCGCCCACGTCAGGTCCCAGGAGTGCTGCTGGATCGGTTGCAACAAACCGCCCTGGTCCGAACCAATTGCGTAGTCCGGATGGACATACGTCGTCTTATAGACTCTGAAAAATCGCTCGTCTGCGTTCCGCCAGCGCTCACGCGTCCGCTTCAACTCACGCGACAAATAGGGAACACTGCGGTCCACCGCGATCCGGTAGAGCACCTCCGGCACTTCGTAATACGCCGCATTCGCCGCCACAAAAAGACTCCAGCTTGTGCGCCAGCGTGGAACGTTGTCAAAAAACAGCCAGGAGAACATTGTCGAGACCTGCTGATGGGGCTCGAGGATCGAAACGTCATCCGAGCGGGCGTGCGCACCCACGTACAACCCGTTTAGGGAATCGATCGCGAAATCCGCCAGCAAATAGTCGATCATCATCTCCGCCCGCAGCTGGATTTCCGGATCCTCCGCCCAGGCCGCCAACTGGAACATCGGCATCAGGTATTCTGCTATGTAGTGGGTACAATCATACTCCCCCTGCCCTTTCGTCGTCGTTAGGTCGATCCACCACACGATGTATTGCCGGGCTTCCTCCAGATTCTCCGCGGACGATTTTCCCGAAAACCATTCGGACCCCGGCAGATCCGGCCAATACTGCGCCATCAGGTAGAGCGTCGCATAATACATGATCCAGTGGTTTTCCGTGTCTCCTCGCTGGGGCATGTAAGTCTTCCAGGCATTCTGAAGCGCCGCTTCTGCCTCTACCGACAGCTTCCCACGACCGTGGTAGGCAATGCTCGTCACCGGAATCATCCAGAACATGTCTCCACGCGGTTCTTCCAAATCCCGGATCAACCGTTCGGAAGCCCAGTCCAGGTGCCGGTCCAACACCAGACAACTCAGGATCTGGCCTCGCCCTCCTTTTTCCAGGTCCGTCGGGTCCACCTTTTCGGCCGCCTCCTCCACGAGGATCCGCGCGCGTTCCAGATAGGCCGCCTGGCGCTCCGTTCGGGCGGCGCCAGACTGCGCCTCAAGCACGCCGGTCGTCAGGATCATTGTTATCGAAAAAATTAAAATACTTTTCATCGTGCTGAACTTCGCTCCTCAGGGTTACTCGGTTTGCCCGGCTTTCGGGACGAAGAGGTATTCCCAAACCGTGGCGCTCGGGAATATAAAGGGAGCCCACGTTTCACCCAGGTCGTCCGATACATGGACGGTGTCCCGGTAAAGGCAGGCGTAAATCCGGTTTTTAAAATCCGGGTCGTGCGCGTGGCTCCAGACGCGGTCGCTCTTCAGCCCTTCCACGGCCTCCCAGTCACTGCCGACATTTCGGGAGATCATCAGGCCGTATCCCCAACCGCTTACCGACAAGACTCCCGGGTCCGTGGGATGAAACCGCGCGTAATGAAATGACTTCTCCTCCTCTCCTGGGAGCAATTGGACCCATTTGCGTCCACGGTTCCGCGAAATCCAAACCCCGTCCGCTTGAGTCGCCGCGATATAGTGCTTCGGATTGTGCGGCGATTGCTCCAGGTGCAAGACGGTCGCTGAGGTGGCCTGCGCCAATTCCCAGTTCTCCCCGCCATCCTGGGATCGGTAGATTCCCAATTCAGTCCCGGCCAGAATCCAGCCCTCTCGCCCGCGATCCGGTGCCAATACCTGCGTATATTTCCGGTCGATCCCCTTGTCCGAATAAACCCAGCTCTCTCCCCGGTCACGGGAAACCCCAATGCCGTCCGGGAGTGCGGCGTAGATCGTGTCCGGGTTGAACGGGTCTACCTTGACATCCTTGCCTTCTGTCATGTCCCAGCTCGTCAGGATCTTCCAGGTCTTCCCGCCATCTCCCGTTCCCAGGATCCCATTCAAAGCCGCAATGTAGAGCCGGTCCGGGTTCCGGGGATCGGTGTCCCCGCGGTCCAGCCGGGGATGATGGAAGCCGATATGGCGTGGAGTCTCACGGTCTTCGATCAGGTAGAGCCCGCTCTCACTCTGGACTCGCTTTCCAATCGTGAAATCCTGCGTCAAACTCACCATCAGGTAGAGCTCGTGCTTGGGCGTCGCTCCCCAAAGGGCGCTGAAACCCAGGAAAAGGAATAAAATGAAAGGGATCGGTTTCATAAAAAATCTCGTTTCAAGGATGGATCCCGTTTCAAGGGAAAAAGTTCAGGCTAAGGGCGGTATTCTTTACCTGTCACCCCCAATCTGAAATCTCCGCCCTCTCCCTTCGAGAAGGGTTGACGGCCTTCTTCGCCGGTTGCTATCTCCGTTCTGAATGCTCCTTCTGGAACTGTTCCTCCTATTGCACACCCCCTCCAATCTATCCATCCATGATCGCCGACCTCTTGAAGAACGTTGAGAAAATCCGGATCCTCAACCCGGATCTCCCCGTCGAAACCACCGCTGCCAACTGGCTTCGGGACGAGCTCCTTCCCGGTGCCGAAGTCGTCGAGAACGGCGCATCTAATGCCGATTCCCTCACTCTCGGGGTCCTTCCACCCGAGCAATACGCCGATATCGACCCACGCCTTGAAGCCGATAAAGAGTGGACGTTTGCACGGATCTCCGATTCCGGCGGCCTTCAGCTCTATGCTTCCCACACCTGGTTCCTCTTCCGGCTCGCCTCGCGCCTCCTTGACGATTGGCTCGAGGAACCCCTCGATCGTTTCCAGACCGGCATCCTCTCCTTTCCCGCGTTTAAGCACCTGCGCCCCGCATGGGACTCCCTCCTCAATAACCACGCCCGAACCGCCCACGGCTTCGACCCCGAAGACCATATCCGGGAAATGGCGCGTCTCGGCTACACCCACGTCGAAGTCAACGGATACGCCGCCACCTTCCCCGCCGAGGAACCCGCTCCAGATGAATTGCTCTACCGCTTTTATACCTACTGCCCCGCCCTCGACCAATTTGTTTACAGCAAGCTCAACAAAGGCATCTATCCATTCGAATATCTCCAGGCGAACTTCAATAAACTGAAGAAATCTGCTCAGCTGGCTGAAAAATACGGCCTTCGCGCCGGCATTCTCTCCTTCGAGCCGAGGTCCGTTCCCGAGAAGCTCCTTGAGCGCTACCCCATGTTGCGGGGTGCCCGGGTCGACCACCCCCTCCGTAGCTTCCGCCCCCGGTATAACCTGACCACCGCCCACCCCGTCGTTCTCGACCATTACCGCGAAATGCTCGAGAAGATCATGCATGCCGCTCCCAATATCGACTACATGGTCCTCTGGGCGAACGATTCCGGGGCCGGGTTCGAATACACCTCCTCCCTCTACGTCGGGCGCAACGGCGGAGGTTACGTCATCCGGGAGTTTAAGGGCGACGACGCCATCATTGAGGCCGCCGCCGGAAACATCATTCGTTTTATGAAGACCATTCGCGACGCCGGCCGCCGCGTGAACCCCGATTTTAAATGCGTCCTCCGGAGCGAAATGTTCTATGACGAACGCGAGAAAATTTGGGCTGGCGCCGAGGAGGGTCTCGAGATGGAGGTGCACTCCCTCGCCTCACGCGGCTTCGACCTCGGCTATGCCCACCCCTCCTACGACTGGCATCGCGATTTCCTCCTCACCAGCCTCTTCAACCAGTTCGCCGACGAGGAAAAACCCCTCAAGGAGCAGCTCGAAAAACAAGGCTCCGGCGCCCATATCTACTTCAGCGCCGGAAATTTCTGGAACCAGGAGCCCGTCCTTGCTCCCGCCTACCCAAAACTCGTTTACGAAAAACTTGCTGCCCTAAGGCATCAGGAAGTCCAAAACCTCGCCGGTATTACCGGCACGATGCCCCGCGAAATGGCCCCTTACAATATCAACCAGGAAGTCATTCGCGCCTTTCAAAATGATCCCGGGCTCGACTTTGACGCCTTCCTCGCCGATCGCGCCACAAAATGGGTCGGCGAAAAGGAAGCCGACACCCTTGTTCGGATTTGGATGGCCGCTGATTCCGCCTACCGGAAATACCCCCCGCCTGTTAGTGTCCACAGCGCCTGGGGCGTTTGGTACCGCGTCCTCACCCGCCCCTTTGTCCCCAACTATGAGTGCATCCCCGAGGAGGATCGCGCCTATTATGAGAACTTCCACCTCGGGCATGCCAACAATGTCGTCCGCGTCGACTTCCGCCGCGAAATCAACTTCGATTTCTGTAGGCCCGATTTTGCGAGGAAATGCCGCGAAGCCATCTCCGAGAATGTCTTTCCTGAGATCGAGAAAGCCGTTGCCGAAGCCGCCGAGGCACGCGATCGCAACGATCCCGAAAGCCCCGCCGGCGACCTCTTCGCCCATCTTCATGACCGGCTCGAAGGCACCCGCTGCTGGTACTGCACCCAACGGAACATCGCCGCCTGGATCGAAGGCGTCCACGGCTACATGGAGGCCACCGACGAGGTGGAAAAAGCCCGCTGCAGGGCCCTCGTCCGAGAGACCGTCCTCGACGAAAAAGAAAACGCCCGTGCCCTCCTTCACCATGTCCGCACTGCGCGCACTTCCTGGATGCTCACTTCTGCCGTCGGCGAAACCACCTTTATCTACGGGGATAACTTCGCCGAATGCCTTGAGAAAAAAATCGCTGTCATGAACGGTCGCGAGGACGACGAACCCTACGTCGACCCGAACTTCATGTGGCGCGTCCCGGGCATCAATTGCTAGGTTCGAAGGCATGGCTGCAAGCAGCAAGCCCGACCCATTCAACGACCGTAGGGCCGCCCGCTTGCCCGCCCTGAGCCTATCGAAGGGCCAAGCGCGCCTCCCTCCCCGACCAGAAACCCTCCGAAGCGCCGAGATGCACTTGGCAGGCATCCCACAGACCAAAAGAGAAAACAGTTCGTCCAGAACACCCTTCTTCTTTTCTAGCGGCGTTGACGAACAACGCCCTTTTATCTTTCAATCAAATACACATTCCATTCTGCATTTTTGATCCTTCCTTCTGCATCCCTCCCTTTCTATGCCCCAAATTAAATGTGCCGTAATCGGAGCGGGTTGGTGGTCAACCTTTGCCCACATCCCCGCCCTGCAAAAACACCCCGACGCCGAAATCATCGCCGTCACCAAGCGTACACGTGAAGCCGCTGAGAAGGTCGCCGCGGATTTTGGCATCCCCCATGCCTGTATCACGATGGAGGAGGTCCTCGCCCTCAAACCCGATGCCGTGGTGATCGGGACCACTCCCAACGTCCATTACGAACAGGCCAGGGCCGCACTCGAGCAAGGGGTCCATGTCCTCATTGAGAAACCCATGTCCCTGCAACTCGAAGAGGCTCGTGAGCTCGTTGAACTGGCCCGCTCCAGGCACCTTCAGTTCCTCATCAGCTGTCCCTGGCATTATACCCGTCACAGCCTTCAGGCGCGTGTGCGGATCCTCGATGGAGAGCTCGGGGAGATCCGCCTTATCAGCATCCTCATGACCAATTTTGTCGAGGATTTCATCCGGGGCACCTCCACTACTGACACCCATTCCGGCGAACGAAGTTACCTCGAACCGAATAAGGCTTCCTACAGTGATCCCACCGTTGCCGGAGGGGGACAGGTCTATACCCAGGTTTCCCACGTCGCCGCCTATCTAAAATACCTCACCGATCAGGACCCCACCAACGTCTACGCCCAGTTCGACAACGCCGGGGCCGCCGTCGACCTCTTCGACGCCATGACCATCAAAATGGACAAGGGCACCCTGGTTTCCCTCGCTTCCGTCGGCGCTCCCATGCAGACCGAACGTCAATACGAAGTCCGCATCTTCGGGGATAAGGGCATGATCTTCCTCGAACTCTGGAAAGGCACCATGAGTGTCCATAACCGGCAGAAGGAGGTCTTCCACCTCGAGAACCTCACCGAGGAGGAAATCTATCCCCACGAGGCCCCCGCCCTGAATCTCATCGACTCCATTACCGGAAAGACGGATAACGTATCCCCCGCAACCTTCGGTCTCTCCGCCATGGAGATCATCGATGCCGCTTGCCGCTCCGCCAAATCCGGCGAGGCCATTTTTATCCGCTGACCGGGTTCCGTCCTCCGACGACCCTCTTCTCCCAAACGGGAAGAAGTAATTTTTTTATGAATCTCGAAACTGACCTGTTGCAGACTCCAGATCTTGAGCCTCCGATGGGAGACCTCTTCCTCAATCGGTTCCTTTCCGATTGCCGTTCGATATGGACCCCCCCTCTCCCCGGGGAAGACGACGCCCCCGACCACCGCATTATCCATGCCCGTATCCTCAAACCCCATGGAAAAACCAGAATCCGGCGCATCGGCTTAAAGTCCGCTCAAGGCCTCCATAAATGTGCCAGCGTTCACGATCCGGATTGGGTTCGCGATCTGCGAATCCTTTCCCTTCCTCAACCGTATGGCGAATGGGAGGAACTGTTGCACGAAACAGACCTTCCCGTCCCCGACCCCAGCCATCTCCACTGGTTGGATCTCCAACCCTTCGATACCTGCGGCCTTTCCCTCGAAATTCGTCGTTGCGGAGTAGACGGATGGTGGTCTCCCTGGAACCTCGCGGAGGGGGCCTTTATTGTCGAGGGGGAACCCCTTCCGGTCGCCCCTAGGAACGAAAAATGCCTCAGCCTTCAATCCCATTCGCTCGATTCGCTGCCCGACGATCTGAAGGTGGAGCGCCGGAATGGGGAAGTCCGTTTCCGCTCCCCTTTCCTTGAGGTCGGCTTTTTTCTCAACCGACCAGGGTTTTCCTATCTCGCCATCGATCAGGACGGACTCGGCCGGACCGGCAAAAGCTTTCTCTACAATCCCTCCGGAGCCTTCCACCAAGGGGTCCTCTTTGCCGAAATCGGCCAACCTCCATCCGCCGACCGCGCCGTTCGCTTTCGCTTCGAAGGCTCCACCAAAATCGTGGGAAACCGGATCTTCTATGCGCTCACCGACCCCCATTCACAGCAGTCCTACTCCCTTCACTGGACCGTCCATCCCCACCAACTCGAACTGCACGTTGAACGGGAATCTCCAAATTTCAGTCGGTGCTGGCAAAGCGCCGCCTGGGCCATCAGCACCGCCCCCTCGCGCGCGGTTTGCCATGCCATCGGTGCGCTCGACAGACGCGGACAGACCGGCTTGCTCAAATCCCCGTTTTTAATCCACATCCCGGAACAAGGCAGTCTCATTACAGAGACGGAGGGCGCAGGCCTCTTCCGCTTTGAAGCCATACGCCGAAAAGATCGCATCGACCTTGAGTTCAAGACCGGTGAACACCCCAAAAAATCCGGAGAATGGTCCATCCAGCCGGGCACCCATCAATGCACCTGGACCCTCACCGTCGCCCGCCCGCATTTCAATTGGAAACCCGGCACTCCGCTCCCGATTCAATCCGCTTTGACCAGGGCCGGGCATACCGGCATGACCTTTCGTCCGGATATCGGCACCTTGACCAATAACGGTGCCTCCATGGTCTGCCCTATTTCGATGGATACCTGGACGACCCAGGCGCTCGCCATGGGCGAACTCCTTCCCGGTTTGCCCGCTGCCACCCTCGTCCAGCATTCCCTTGAAAGGTGGCTCCAGGGCGGTCCGGGCTACGCTAGTGGAAACTTCAGTAAAGATAATGCCGTCCACGATGCCGAGGATGAATACCTCATGACCGCTGCCGCCGCCCTTGTCGGCTTGGCCGACTTCCTTGAATCCCGCTCCTCGCCCGATTGGCTTCACTCCATGGAATCGCCCATTCGCCGGAAACTTGAAGCGATGCGAAAGCGGGATCTGGACCACGATGGGCTTATCGAAAGCCCTTTTCGCACCGGCGTTTCCGGCTCCGGACAATGGAGTACTTGCTGGTTCGATGTCATTAGTTGTGGTTGGAAAGATTCCTGGTCCAACGCCCTTCTCTTCGACGCCTTAACCCGGCTGCCGCCGCTTTTCTCAGATTCCACCCTCTCCGATTGGATTCCCATTCTTCAACAGTGGGCCAACCAATTGAAAACCCACTTTTTCGATACCTTTTTCAATCCAGAGTCCGGATGGTTTGCCGGTTGGAGGTGCAAGGAGAATCGTCTACATGATTACGCCTTTCTTCCCGCCAACGGCTGCGCCGTCGCCGTGGGCCTCGTTGACCGGGATACCGGAAAAGCCATCCTGTCCCGACTCCTTCTTGAATGCGTGAGGGTCGGCCTTCCCGACCGCAGATTTGGCCTGCCGGGAAATCTACACCCGATCCCCGATTCCGACCTCGCGGACATCCTCCAGGGTTACCCCTTCGGCTACTACCAGAACGGGGGGAGGACCCTCGCCCAAACCCGCCACTTTTATCGCGGTCTCCTGCGATGCGGGCTGCTCGAGGAAGCGGACCGGCTTTTAGTCGATTGTTGTCGGGGCTTTACGGAGGAAAAGGTCTTCGGCCCGATGAATTCCAACGTCGATTGGCGCTTCTGGGACGACCGCCCCTGTGGTTATGAGGGTCTCCTGACCGATCAGTTCGGCATTTTAGGCGAGGCTCTCCGCTTTTACGGTGTATCTGAAAATGCAGGCGGAGCGGCTCAACCCGTAAAATCAAACCAACCGTAAGGTTTCCCTTTAATCCGGATGCCTTTTTCGCACTATAAAGAAGTAATGACTGAAAACCCGACCAAAACCCGAATCAAAACCACCACGGTGGGCTCTTACCCGGTCCCGGACTGGCTCATCGCCCTTCCCAGCGAACAGGCGGAAATTGACGCCACCCAGGTGATCTTTTCCAACCAGCGCCTCCTCGGTATCGATCTCCCGACGGACGGTGAAATGTACCGCTTCGACAAAAATCACCCCGATACCAACGGAATGATTGATTATTTCACTCGGCGCCTCGGTGGGGTCTCCCGGGTCATCGGGCGCTCCACCGGCGAGGCCTTTCGCGCCGAAAGTCATATGAAATTCCGGGCCAAGCCCGCCGGCGTTGTCGAAGGTCCCATTTCCGAGGGAAATCTCAATCTCCTTGAGGATTGCCAACGCGCCGCCTCCGTTGCCGGAGGCGACTTTAAATTTACCCTCACCAGTCCCTACATGCTTTCCCGCACCTTGCTCGACCGGCATTACCGCGACTTCGAAACCCTCACGCTCGCCATCGCCGATGTCCTCGCCGATCAGATTGTCGACCTGCCCTGCCAGTGCGTTCAAGTCGACGAGGCCAACATCCCTGGCAATCCCGCCGACGCCCCGCTTGCACAGGAAGCGATCAACCGCATCCTTCGCAAGATCGAAGGGCACGAGCGTGCTGTCCACTTCTGCTTCGGAAACTACGGCGGGCAAACCATCCAGAGCGGCGGATGGAAACCTCTCGTCGAATTCCTCAACGGTCTTGAAGTCGATCACCTCGTCCTTGAACTGGCCCACCGCCCCGATGACGACCTCCAGGCCCTCAAAGAAATCGATTCCCGGATCGGTCTCGGCGTCGGCGTCGTCGATGTGAAAATTAACCATGTCGAATCCGCCGAGGAAATCGCGCGCGAACTGGAGAAAATTGAAAAGACCGTCGGCGAAGGTCGCGTCACCTACATCCACCCCGACTGCGGGTTCTGGATGCTCAAACGCTCCGTCGCCGACCGCAAGATCGCCGCACTCGCCAAGGGACGCGACCTCTACCTCGGTATTTCGGGATAATCTCTATCTTAAGCTTATTCCTGATCTTTTTCGGTAGTTCTGGGTAAGGCCTCCTCCTTTCCCTTTCAGGGCACGAGATTGTCGAAGTCCTACAACTTGGCTCCAGTGAGCCTGTCGAACCCCGCCGAAAGGCCCGCGAACGTTACCCATTCTTTCTGAACACCATGACTTCTCCCCAACGGAACATCAAAACCGGCATCATTGGCTACGGGAATAGTGGCCGGGACGCCCACACCTTTAACGGCATCCGGAAAAATCCCGATTTCCACGTGACCGCGGTCTGCGACGTTTCCGAAAAAAACCGGGAACGCGCTGCCGCCGAATTAAACTGCGCCACTTACCCCGATTATCGGGAAATGCTCGAAAAGGAGGATCTCGACCTCGTCTCCATTATCTCCCGGTCCGATACCCACGCGGAGATCGCCTCTGCCGCCCTCAAAAAGGGGGTCCACGCCGTTGTCACCAAGCCATGGGCGCTCAACCTCGCCGAAGCCGACCAAATCCTCGCCGCCGCCAAATCCGGTGCCGCCACCGTCTTCCCCTGGATTCCCATGCGCTGGTCACCCGATTACGTCAAGATCCGCGAACTTCTCGCCGATCACGCCATCGGGGACGTTTTTAAAATCCGGCGCCATATCACTAACTTCTTTCGCCGACAGGACTGGCAGACCGAACTCAAATTCGGTGGCGGCTATCTCCTGAATTGGGGGACCCATATCGTCCAACCGGTCGTCGACCTCGCTGAAAGCCCCGTCCAGACCGTTTACGGCAAGCTCCAGCAGGTGATTAATCCCGGCGACGGCGACGATAATTTCCTCGCTATCCTCCAGTTTCAAAACGGCATCCACGGTATCGCCGAATTCACCCAAGCCGTCGAAGGCCTTCCCTGGTTTATGCTTCAGGGCACCCGAGGGATGATCCATAGCAACGCCGAACAGATCACCCTCATCCAGGTCGATCCCGATAAACCCGGCCACCAACAACGCTCCGTCTTTTCGGTCCCCGATAAAATCTTCGGCGACGAAGCCAAAATCTACGCCGATGTGGCCAAAACCCTCCTTGAAGGGCGGCCCTTCCCTGTTTCCGCCGAAGACGCCCATTACGGCACCCACCTCCTCGATGCCATCCGCGAGTCCGATTCCTCCGGCCAACCGGTTTCGCTTGGCTAGTTGGGCTCAACCTTCAAGGCTTGATTTCCGGCCCTAGCCCGATCATTTCTCCTCTTTTTACCTCTCCAAAAATGCTTTCCAATACCTACGTAAAAACCGGCCAACCGCAATTCGATGAACTCTATCCCCGGATCAAGGAGTTCCTCAGCCACGATTCGATGACCCTCGATATCGATGGGGAAATTATCAAGGGCTACCGCTCACCCGATGCCCCCTCCATCTGGATTCGCGACCACTCCGATATTATGCGGGGTAACCGCCACTTCGAGCGCGACCTGAAATCCACTCCCCAGCATTTTGCCGATACCCAGGGCCGTAACGGACGAATCTTCGATTACGTTACCAACCAGCCCGAAAAGCTTCCTTGCGAGCGCGAGAACTGGTTCAAATATGTTCGCGTCCCCGTTGAGGCCGATGTCGAATACCGCTTTGTCAAAGCCATCTTCCAAGCCTGGCAGGCCACCGGAGATGACGCCTGGGCCGACGCCCTGATCCCCAACATGGAGGACGCCCTCAACTACTCTTTCTCCCACCCCTGGCGCTGGGACGAAGAACGGCAGCTCGTTAAAAGAGCCTACACCATCGATTCCTGGGATTTTGCTTACACCGCCGGCAAACACGAGTGGCTCCAGTTCCAGATCGATGAAAACACCTTCTGGGGCATCATGCATGGCGATAACTCCGGCTTCTACGAAGCCTGCCGTATGCTCGCCCACCTCTCCTTCCACCTCGGCCATCAAGACAAGGCTGACCATTGGAATACCTTTGCCGACGGCCTCAGGAAGCGTATGAACGAAATCTGCTGGAATGGCCGATTCTACACACACTTCGTCAAGATTTCCGATGTTACGATCGACGGCCTCGACGAAAGCGAACAGCTCAGCTTCAGCAACGCCATGAATATCAACCGCGGCGTCACCAGCCACGAGCAGGCCGTTTCCATTCTCGAAGAATATCGCAAGCGCGGCGCTGAGAAAGCAACCTTCGCCGAATGGTTTTCCATGGAACCGCCTTTCCCCGACGGCATCTTCGGCGATGAAAAGCTCGTCGCCGGGGCCTACTCCAATGGAGGCATCATGCCCCTCGTCGGGGGAGAGCTCGCCCGCGCCTACTTCAATCATGGCTTTGAATGCTTCGGCGTCGAGACCCTCCAGAAGTATTTCAACCTCATCTCCGATAAAAGCGAAACCTACCTCTGGTACTTCCCCGACGGCACCCATTCCTCGGTCGAGAACAGTACAAGCCCCGACGCCATGCCCACCGACGGTTGGGGCTCCAGCTCCATGCTTTACGGCTTCATCGAAGGCCTTGTCGGCATTCAGGATGTTCATAAGTGCTACGAGAAAATCATCCTCTCCCCCCGCTGGCATGCCGCCGGTATCACCGAGGTCGAGGCTGCTGTCGGCTACGAGGTTTCCGACTCCGGTGTCCGCTACGCCTACCGCGAGTCCGATTCCGGAATCCAGATGAATCTCGAAGCCGGCGATTCCGAGGCCCATGTCCACCTCCTCCTCCCTACGGATGCCGAGGTCTCCAAGGTCCGCGCCAACGGCATCGATCTGGATTTCCAGCAATCCTCCGTCCGCCAAAGCCAATACCTGAATTGCGTCGTCAGCATCAAAGACGGGGCCGACCTCCAAGTCTCCTTCAAATAATCGAGGCAAGGGTTCCAAGGCCTGCAACCGCTGCACCCTTCCAGGAAAACGGGAGTCCTTCCTGCAGGTGAGGACCTTGTCCAGTAGGTCCCTTGCACCGGGATCGCTCTCTCCGTGTTCTCAAAACCAAGCAGGGGGAGCGCCGATCCGCGCCGTTTTTCTAAAAATTTCGGTTCGGGCTTGCACCGCTTCCTGCTGCTTTTATACCCCCTAAGTGATTCATTATTCAGGAAGTTTAATTCGTAACTCTTAACAACAGACCTTATGCCTCCTATCGAATCACCCGACGCCCTCCCGTTCAAACTGCCTCCCACTCTCGAAAAACTCTTTAATCAGGCTCCCTCCCTCATTTTCCCGGATAGCCTGGACGACCTTCGTAAGCTTGCCGTCCGGGATGTGGACGAGCGGGGTTGGCACGAAGTTGCTTACGACGTCCCGGGAAAGGGAAGGATTGCCGAGGCGAACGTTTGCCGCGTCAACAACGGGATTGCCGCCAATTATATCGAACCTTACATGCGCCGCCGGGATCCCGACTGCATGGTCATCGGGGATAAACGTCCGACCGACAAACCCACTTTCGAAGGCCGCTTCGGCCAACCCTTCGATCCCCTCCGCGAGGACACCCTTGCGTGGCTCGCCACCCAACCGCTCGCCGCTTTTCCCTTCAACGCGGGCATGGCTGGCAAAGGTTTGGATTCTCTCGTTGTCGCCCCCGACAATGCCGGCTTTTTTGCCCTCGGCCTCGCTCTCCTCCAGGGAATGATCAGTCCCAAGGACATCGATCCGGACTTCTACCCCAAGGCCGTCATTTACGTCGCGCCACCCTTCCGGCATACCCATTTCGACGGAAAGCAGGTCGTTGTCCACAACCGCAAGGAGGACATGCATGAGCTTTTCAGCTACAACCTCTACCCCGGACCCAGCGCCAAAAAAGGCATCTACGGCGTCCTCATCAACCTCGGAGAAGAGCAGAATTGGATCACCATGCACTGTTCCACCGTCCAGGTCGTCACGCCCTATGAAACCACCGCCGTCATCTCTCACGAAGGTGCCAGCGGTGGCGGAAAAAGCGAAATGCTCGAACAGGTTCACCGTTTACCCGATGGCTCCCTCCTCCTTGGGGAAAACACCCTTACCGGGGAAAAGCGGACCCTCAGCCTCCCCCAAGCCTGTGACCTCCGCCCCGTAACGGACGACATGGCCCTCTGCCACCCCTCCCTGGATAAAGGAAATGGCAAACTCGGCCTCACAGATGCCGAGGACGCGTGGTTTGTCCGCGTGAACCATATCACCCAATACGGGACGGATCCGCATCTCGAATCCCTCACCATAAATCCTCCTGAGGGATTGCTTTTCCTTAATATCGAGGCGCATCCGGAGAGCACCACTCTCATTTGGGAACACATCCAGGACGCACCCGGCCAAGCGTGCCCCAACCCCCGTGTTATTATCCCACGGCGAGCCGTTCCCGGCGTCGTCGAAAAGCCGGTTGAAGTCGACGTGCGGAGCTTCGGCGTGCGCTGCCCCTCCTCTACCCGTGAACACCCAACTTTTGGTATTGTCGGCATGTTCCACCTCCTTCCCCCGGCCCTCGCCTGGCTCTGGCGTCTCGTCGCACCCCGCGGCCACGCTAATCCGAGCATCGTCGATACCGAGGGCATGTCCTCCGAGGGCGTCGGATCCTACTGGCCCTTCGCTACCGGACGTCGGGTCGACCAGGCGAATCTCCTCCTGCAGCAGATTCTCGATACCCCGGCGGTGAAATACGTCCTTATTCCCAACCAACATATCGGTTGCTGGTCGGTTAGCTTCATGCCCCAGTGGATCACCCGGGAATACCTCGCCCGCCGCGGTGGAGTGCGCTTTACCAAGGAGCAGGTTGTCCCCTCACGCTGCCCACTCCTCGGATGGAATCCCAGCAGTATCGTCGTCGAAGGTCGCCCCATCGGCTCCTGGTTCTTCCAAGTCGAAAAGCAACCCGAGGTCGGCGAAGAAGCCTTCGACAAGGGTGCCGATATCCTGCGAGCCTTCTTCCATCGGGAGCTTGAACAATTCCGCAGCAACGATCTCCTCCCCCTCGGGAATCAAATTATCGACTGCTGCTTCTCCGGAGGTTCCGTCGACGATTACCAGAAACTCACCGACATCCCAACCCTCGTCGAGGAGTAAACCACGCATAGGTAGGCCGCCCGCTCGCCCACCCTGAGTCTATCGAAGGGCCAGGCATGCCGCTTCAGGCCAATTCTCCTACCCGCAACGTAGGGCCGCCTGCTCGTCAGGCGCGCCTTATTCAGACCAAATCTCCTACCTGCAACGTAGGGCCGCCTGCTCGCCCACCCTGAGTCTATCGAAGGGCCAGGCGTGCCGCTTCAGGCCAATTCTAGAATCTTAAAAAAAGCGGGCCGGAAAAATCCGGCCCGCTTTTTTTTCCACGGTTTTGCTCCCGCTGGGGGCAAAACCCTCAATAGTCGTTCAGGTCAACCGGATCGTCCGGTTCCTGATAGCGCGTCCGGTAGGTTTGATTCTCCGCCGCCATCTTCAAAAAGACATCCAACGGAACCACCTCCACTTCTTCAGGTAGCCCCTCCAGAATATCCGCCACACGATCGATGTTCGTGGATTCACGGACATGAACCAAAAGGAAGTAGGGGCGCTTCTCGTTCAGCGCGATCAATTCCTCCAAATCGGCCAGCGCTTGGTCCGCCGGGCGACGGATCCCCAAGTAATAATCGTAGGAAATCAACGGTTTTCCATTCCGCCGGTCAAAAGTCCGGGCTGCACCATAGCCGTTAATAAAGCCAATTACATTCGGAAAGGCTTTATAGTAGCGGTCCACAATGTCCTTCGGAAGATCCGTATTCCCCACGTGGCGGTTTCCTTCTGAATAATCCATGATTTCTATCACCCGCAGATCGAGGTCCTTCATCCCCTCGCGGGCCAGCCCCATCAAGGGCCAGAATTTGTCTTCCGGGATCGGCTTCGGATACATATAGCTCGGTCCGGTCAATCCCGCGATGAAGTAGTCGTTCGGCGTTGCGCTTTCCGCATAATACTGGGCCGCCGCCGGTTGGAACTTCCGGGCATGCGCATTCAGAATCTGCCAGGCATAGGGGATCCGGCCCCGTCCCGGCTTCGTCCACGCCCCGATCCCCATGCTGTCCGTCTGGATCAGGGAGATGTAAACCCTCTCCTCGGGGATTACCCGCTCATCCGGCTCCACGTTGTGGTTGTTTTTAAATTCGAAGTCCTTTGTCCAGGGAATCTGGGAGTTGAAGCTGATGTTCGGGAGGCTGTTCAAGCCTTCCATCCGCAACCCGTAGCTCGAAACCAGGCTCACGTGTTGCCCCTCCGTGTCCTTCGCATAACAGTGCCAACCCATCACAAATGACTCCGGCTCCAAATCCTGCAGAATTTCATGGTGAAGCTTCATTTCTTCCACGTCCTTCGGATTCGCCGAAAGGTGGGTGAAAAACGCGTTTCGGTAGATGCCGTAATCCGCAAGTCCCGGCTCCATCCGGCGGCCGGCCGCGCCGCCCATCCAGATCACGATGTCTTTTACCGTGTCGTCCCAGTAGCGCTCCATCGCGATTTCGTAGATCTCCGCATCATTCATACCTCGGAAATCCCCACGCAGATCCGCCACCCTCTCCAGTCCAGCCGACTCCATGAGGGGAATCAGATCTTCATTCACCACAATCGCGTCTTCGAGGCCTGCCACCGTATAAGCCACGATCAGACTGGTCCGTACTTCCTTGTCCCAAACCACATAGCCTTTGGCATGCCCACCAAGTGCCTCCAGCGCCTCACGAGGCGTATGAAGCTTTTTGAACGTGTAGTTGTGTCGCTCCTCGTAGAATTCCTTCAGCGGAGCCGTAATTTTCCAGGGCCAGGACTCCGGATAGACAAAGTAAAGGTTCGGGTCCTCCGCGTTTGCCAACCCTTGCAGGCTGATCAGCATCGCATACATCGGCAGGTCGCCGTCGAGGAACCAGTTTGTTCCAAATTCCATGAAATACGCCTCCTTCGCCGCATTCTCATCGTAGCCTTCCCATTTCGGGTTGGCGGTCAGGGCGGCTTGCAGCGCGATCAAAAAGCTGGCGGCCAGGGCGGTAAATTGCATTCGGTTCTTCATCTCTTTTCTAAAATCGGTTGGAGGTTAGCGGCGCTCGAAAACATGTACGATCGGTAACGGGCGGCTCGAACGAAACTCCAGCTTCGTCAGCCGTTTCCCATCTCGGGATAACCGGTATTCCGTATAAGTCCTTACTGGGGTTTCCCCCTGCTGGGTCGCCAAGACAAAGTCCGATTCCAACTTCAGGGTCTGTCCCCCGTCGACCCAGTTCGCCTCGATCCGCATCGTTTTATCCCCTCCGATATACGCGCCAATGTGGCGGTTTGCCCCCCACCAGCTGATCGGAACGATGTTTTCCTTCCTCTTCGTATTCAGGTCATAGGTCTCCCCGTGAAAGCGTCGACCTGCCGTAAATAATTCATCCAGAACAATTCGGCTTCCATCGATCACGATCTTCAACTCGATCCGGCGAAATGGATCCAATGCCGTGCTTAGCTCCTGAATCGTGACCCATTCCCCTTCAAATTTCTCGTTCGCCCGAGCCGGGGCGCCAAGAACGAGGGCCAGAAGCCCCGCGAATAATAGCATCTTTTCGGTTTTTATCTTCATTGTGGCTAGGAAATGATGTGAAGGTTCAGTCATTCATGCCCCGTTCCTCCCGTCAAGGGCATATGCCCCGCCCTCTCCTTAATCTTATTTCTGATCCTCCCCCACTCCCTTCACACCAACTCCCTCTTATGCCCCCGCCTCTGACCCGACGCCTGATCCAGGAGCCGTTTACCCAAAACCGCGAAGCCAAACAACTTAGTCTCGAGGCGGATCTGGCCATCACCGGTGGCGGTCTCGCCGGAACCTGCGCCGCCATCGCCGCTGCGCGTGAAGGGTTGAAGGTCATTCTCATCCAGGACCGTCCCGTCCTCGGCGGGAATGCCTCGAGCGAGGTTCGCCTCTGGATGCTCGGAGCCACTTCCCATATGGGAAACAATAATCGCTGGGCACGCGAAAGCGGGGTCGTCGGCGAGATCCTTGTCGAGAACCTCTACCGCAACCCCGAGGGAAATCCGCTCATCGTGGACGCCCTCCTTCTTGAGAAGGTGGATGCCGAACCAAACCTCACGCTCCTTCTCAATACCGCGGTTTTTGATCTCGAAAAGTCGACAGCCAAACGGATCTCCTCACTTCAGGCATTCTGTTCCCAGAACTCAACACGCTACACGATCAAATCGTCCCTTTTCATGGACTGCTCTGGTGACGGCATCGTCGGCTTCCTCGCCGGCGCCGCCTTTCGCATGGGCGCGGAATCCAGGGAGGAATTCGACGAAAAATTCGCTCCGGATGAGGACTTCGGCTACCTCCTGGGTCACTCGCTCTACTTTTACAGCAAAGGCGTTTACCCGATTCCCCTCGCCGCCACTCTCAGCGCGAATATCGAAAATCTTGCCTTCGGGGGTCGCATTATCAGCTCGTCCCACGTCGCCTTCGGTTCCACCCGGGTCATGCTAACCTGCGCATATACCGCCCAGGCCACCGCTATCGCACTCGCCTATGCTTCCCGGGAGGCCCTTTCCCTCTGCGAACTCCTCTCTCCTAAATCCATCGGGCAAATCCAACTCCACGCTCAACGGCAAGGACAGCACATCCCCCATCTCCCCTTTCTGGATTCCGAGGACAAGACCCTGGAGGCGGAGCTCTCCGCCACTAGCTCCTACAGGCTGCAGTCCTTTCCTGCCGATGGTCCGGGACAGAAGTTGGACCATTCCATCGGCATGCTCCTTCCCTTCCAGGAGGGACCGGTTCCTGCCTTCCAATTACAAGTGGAAGCGGAAAAAGCTACCACCCTTACCCTCCAGCTGCGCTTTAGTGAAAAAACAGGCAACACCACCCCGGATGCCATCCTCGAGGAAATCAAGGTCTCCCTCGAGGCCGGATCCCAAACCATTCAGGTCGAATTTTCCAAAGTCTTCCCCCGCCAGGACTACGGCTTCATCTGCTTTCTTCGCAATCCAGCAGTCACCTTAGCCGATTCGCACACCCGGATCACCGGTGTCCTCTCCGTCAGTAATTCCAAGAACCCCCATGTATCCAATTCCGGAGCCCAGGTCCCCGAGAAGGACATCGGAGTCGAATCCTTCGAGTTCTGGTGCCCCCAGCGACGGCCCGAGGGCCGCAACCTCGCCCTCCAGTTTGAAAAACCCGTCACGACCTTTCGACCCGAGCTGCTCCGCTCCGGTTACGAGCGCCCGTTCATCACCCCCAACGCATGGGCCGCCGACCTCTCCGATCCGGAGCCCGCGCTCACCCTCTCCTGGAAGCAACCGCTCACCCTTTCACGGATCGTCATCGCCCTCGACACCGACTTCGATCACCCCATGGAGTCCGTCCTTTGGAGCCACCCCGAAAATTGCTCCCCCTTCTGCGTCCGCGACCTCGAGGTCTTCGACGACGCCGCCCAAGTCGTCGCCTCCACCTCGGACAACCACCAGACCTACATCCAATTTGTATTTGATCAACCAATACAAACAACAACCCTCACCTTCAAACCCAAACACCCCGCGAAAAATATCCTCGCCGCCCTTTTCGCGGTCCACACCTATGGGGAGCCCTCTTAATCTCAATTTTACTCTTGATCTTCATCCTCATAAGATTGGTGCACAATCAATCCCCATAGCGACTGACTTTTAACGTTCAACCTTCCACCTTCCCTGACCCCCGACTCGTGACTCCCGACATCTGATCCCTGCCTCCTGATCCCTGACTCCTGATCCCTGACTCCTGATCCCTGCCTCCTGCCGCCCGACCCCCGACTCCCGACTCGTGACCCCCGACTCCCGACTCGTGACTCCCGACTCCTGACTCCCGACTCCTGTCCCCCGACTCCTGTCCCCTGTCCCCTGCCTCCTGACTCCATGAACACCCCCCTCTTCTTTTCCCCTTCCGACCTCCCCCGTATTCACAAAAACGCCGAATCCCCGCTCCTTCACGATCTTTTCCGGCAATTTCAGGAAAACGCCGCCTCCATCATCCGGGAATCCTGCGACGAGGTCGAAGCCTCCGGTGACCTCATCCATGCCTGGCGCCGCGTCCTTTACGAGCTGAAGCACCTCGCCCTCGTTCACCTCCTCCGGCCTACCCCGGAACAGGAAACCCTGCTCCTCGAAACCATCCGCCGTATCATCGCCCTCCCGCACTGGGATTACTTCCTCAACAACCGCGACCAGCGGCTGAGTATCCAGCGCGGATCGATGGCAACAAAGGCCTTGCTCTTTGCCCGCGAAGTGCTCGGGGAGGCCTTCCCCCGTGAGCTGGTGGTGGCCTTCAACCAATCCGTCATCGAGAAAGGAATCCTTACCTCCTACCATGCCCTCCGCGACATGGACAACTGGGAGGAGGACCACGGCTGGAGAGCCGATGAGCAACACGAATACTACTACTCCGTCTCGATGAAGCGCTACCCCCTCTATTTCGGCTCGAACAACCTCCGCGCCGACCCCACCAGTGCGCTCGGCATCGGAGCCATCGCCATGCGGGATAATCATCAACACTCCACCCAGTGGCTGGAACTCGCCATCGATAGCACTAAAAAGGTTCTGCAATTCTTCGGAGTGGATGGCACTTATTACGAGGGGATCAGCTACGCCAACTACACCCTGCAGACCACGTTCTCCTTTCTCGATGTCTACCGGCGGTCGGGTGGGGACCTTGAGCCATTGATCGATAAAAGCCAACTCGCCGGCTTCATCGACACCCTCCTCTCCATGCACCTCGGCCGAAACGAAGACGGCTCCCCCGATGTTGTGAATTTCGGCGATGCCAAAAGCGGGGTGAACCCTGGTCTCGCCTCCTGGATCGGCCAGGTCACCGGTCACCCCGGTGCCGACTTCGCCGCACACCATGCCTGCCTCCCCGCCGAGTATTTCGATTTTCTCCACACGAATCCGGATCCTCTCGACGTGCCTCCCCCCGTTGCCCTGAAAAACCGTCGCGACGAACTCGGCTGGATCTTCTCCAAAACCGGTTGGGGCGATCGCGATGCCTACCTCGCCTTTCGCGGTGGCGGACCCTACAATCACGAGCATGCCGACAAGAATTCCCTGATTTACAAATTCAACGGCGAACGCCTCCTCACCGATCCCCACGGCGCCGCCTACGATTGGCGCAAGGAGGGCTGGCTCCTTCGCCGGACCGCCGCCCACAACGGCGTTCTCATCAACGGGAAAGGTCAGCGCTACGTCGACGGGCGCGAGGGCACCACCCAGAGTCACGATTTTGCCGTTACCGTCCAATACCACGACCACGACGATACCCTCTGGTTTACCAGCGACGCCACCCCCGCCTACCAGTTCGAGAATTACGCCCTTCGAAAAGTCCTCCGCACCGTCCTCTTCGCCAAGCCGGATTTCCTCCTCATCCTCGATCAGGTGCATGTCCACTACCTCGCCCAACCTATCGCCATCCGCTTCCATCCCGATAACCGAGACAACCAAGCGGAGATCCACATAGAAGGCTCCTCTTTCCGCCTATCCCGCCCCAACGCCGACCTTCACGGCTCCGTCCACTTCCAGTCCGGTGCGGGCTCGCTCCAATCCGGTCAGCTCGACCTCCCCGCCGACGAAGGCCTCTTCCCCTTCCTCGAAATCCAATCCACCGATAACCTCCGCCACGAAATCCTTACCGTTCTCCAGGCAACCCCTTCCGGCCAATCCCCATCCCTACCAGACATCAACCAAACCGACACCGGATGGTGGATTCCCGCACTCCCGCGATCCATCACCATCACCACCAAAGGCCGCCTCGAACCCGATATCCAATTTTGAGAGATCTCATTGGCCGCGCCATCCACCCCACCGCTGCCTCGAAAAAAGGGGTCAAACGCAAAATCTAAAGATTTGCCCAGCCCGCTCACGACCCGCGCTTCCACTCACCGATCCGGTTGCCACTTGCCTTCGGGAAGGTGTGCAGTTGGCAATACTTCTCTATATGACTTCCCTCTGCCGCGAAGAAGCACTTGGCTTGCGGCCTTGTGATTAGGTTAAATTCACAGTCCTGGGCGACGCGTGCGCGCCTGCTTTCAATATTCTCCTCGCCCAACCCAACCACCCCGGTATTGCCCCAGAAAAAGCCGGTGAGAGGGGATCCCCCCCCCTCACCGGCCCTTATCATTCAAATTTTGTCGTTCGTTCAATAGGCCCAGCGCAGCCCCAAGTTGGCGCTCCAGGAATAGCTCTCCCATTGGGATAGCCGCCCGGATTGCCCCCAGTAGGCACGGAAAGGCTCGTCGTCGATATTCACCAAATTGGCGAAAACCGTCAGGTTTTCATGAATATCATAGCTGGAAGAGATATCCCACTGCAGGTACTCCGCCACGTAGCGATCCTCCAACGGCTCCTCGCCCACTTCATCAAGGTAATCATCGCGATAGGTGGCCGCAATCCGGAAGAAAAAGCCGTATTTCTCGTAGGTCAGCGCAAGGTTCGCAATCGTATCCGACTGTTTGATAAAGGGCAGCGAGCGGATCGGATCGCCCTCCTCCGGCCCGAGCACCTCCGCCGAACCGTCCGTCAGGGTCAGGTTTGCGATGATCCCGAAACCGTCGAGTGCGCCCGAGAACTGCTGCTGGTAGCCCAGCTCCAGGCCCTTGATATCCCCGGAGGGACCATTCCGGAAGGTCGTTAATTCCGCATCCACGATCCCCGCGAAGTCCGCAGTCGAGGTCTGCTCGTAAATGAAGTTATCGATGTCCTTGTAGAAGACCGCCGCAGAGAAAACGCCGAGGGGCGGGAAATAATATTCGAAAGACGCATCGACGTTGATCGACTCAAGCGGATCCAGCAGCGGGTTGCCCACCGCAACCTCATCACCTTCAATCTCCGCGCCCGGGAGGGTTTGCTCGAAATTCGGGCGGGCAATCGTCTTGTTCGCAGAGAAGCGGAGCAGGACGTCATCCCCAAACTGGCGGCGGATGTGCAGGTGCGGAAGAAATTCCGTGTAATCCTTCTGGTAGCGGGCCGGATTGATCGTTTCCGTATCATCGTTGTATTCAAAACCTTCCGTCTCGAAGTTGGTGCCTTCAAAACGGAAGCCCACGATAGTGTCCCAGTTGGCGACGCTGAAGCGTCCCATCGCATAGGCCGCAAAGACCTCTTCCGAGGCGTCGAAGTCCTCGATAGAAGATCCTGCCAAGTCTCGCTCCATCATGAACGCGGCCTCGTTATCGAGGTAGAACGAACGAATCGTATCCACCGTGTACGGTAGCATCGTGTTCAATGGATCCCGGTTCGCGAAGGTAGAGAAGTTTGTGTAATCCTCAATCGCCGATGGGTTGTCGTCGCTCGCAAGTTCTTCCGCGTCGCTGATCTTTGATTTATCCCGGTAAAGCATCCCGAACTGCACATCCTTGAAGGCGCCTTCGACAAACTCGTAAAGGAAATTGATCTCAGCCGACACGTCTTCCTCTTCCACGATCTGGAACTCGTCCTCAACTTCGTCGAATTCATAATTGGAAGGATCCAGAAGATCCGGGCCGGTCACCTGGCTCAGCCCCAGCTGGTAGGTATCCGTGTTATCGAATCGCACGTCGACCACGTCATTCAGCTCATAGATCACCTCCGTATCGAAGGGGGTGTCTTCTTCCGCGTAGGAGTATGAAAGTTTGTAGTCGATTTTCCAGGGTCCGATATAGTTCTCCCCGCCTACCGAGGCTGCCCGGATTCCCATGTTTTCCGTCCGGTCCTTGAATTCCCGAATATGGGTCGTGTCCGTTCCGACAAAGCTCGTGTCCGTTATGGAGTCAAAGTCATCCACCTCGAACAATCCGATATGGCGGATCTCCGAGTCCTCGATCTCATTGTAACTTAACCGAATGAAATAAATGCTGTCATTATCCGGTTTGAATTCAACGTTGCCCGACACCCCAACCCGCGTCCGCACGAGGTCGTATTCGCGATATTCGATCTCGTCCGTCACGTAGCTGCCGGATTCGAGCTCCCATTCGGCGGCCTCGTTGTTATCCGAACCGAAGGTTCGCTCCTCCCACGATGCATTCACCATGAACGCGGTTTTCCCCTCATTGAAGACATCCCCGTAGGAGCCGTTGATCTTGCCCTCCCACTCATCCACGAGGTCGCTGAAGTTCCCTTGCACCGTGACCCGGGCCACCATGTCGTCAAAATCAAATGCGCTCGGGGTCTTGATGTTGATGTAACCGCCCACCGAATCCCCCGGCATGCTCGGCAGCACCGTCTTGTAAACTTCCAGTTGCTGGATCGTGTCGGAGGGAATCGTGTCCAGCAGCGTCGCCCGCTCATCCGCCCCGGGGGCCGCCAGCTTTACCCCGTCGATCGCCACCGAATTTAAGTCCGGGTTGATCCCACGGATCACCACAAACCGGCCTTCGCCCTGGTCGCGCTCGATCGAAACCCCGGGCAACCGCCCGAGGGCTTCCGCCGCATTCTGGTCGGGAAATTGCCCGATCGCATCCGCCGAAACGACATTCGCCGTCACTTCCGAGCTTTTTTGGAGGTTGAGCGCCCGGGCCTGGCCGATCACGCGTCCTTGCACGACGAAGGCCTCCAGTTCCGCCACCTCCTTTACCATGTCGAAATTCACTTCGTGGGTGCTGGTCACCTGCAGGTTTTCCTTCGCTAACGGATACCCGAAATAGCGAGCCTCGATCGTGTAGGCACCTTCCGGCAGCTCCAACTTGTAAAAGCCGCCGTTGTCCGTCACCGCTTTCGCATCGGTCAGCTTTGCGCTAACCACCGCGCCGTTCAGATACGTTTGTGAGTCCGAGTCAAAGACCCGGCCGGTTACGGTGCCGGCATTCAATGCCGACCCGGAGCTGATCAGAAATAAGAGAATTCCGCTCAGCGCGATGGATAGAGAAGTTACACGCCGTGTGCTCAGTCGTTGGTTCATCAGTCGTTCGTTGTCAGGGTTTTTGGCATCTCGAATAGATCAGTCCTCTACTCGGATGCGTTTCCCTTATGAATTTGCATTCTTTTGAGTCAACAGAGACGCCTTCCTGCAATCAAAACGTTACCAATGCTCCCCAGCTGTAACCTTTCCTTTGGGTTACTCTGAGGATAATTCCCTTGCCCAACCGAACCGTCCAGCCGCGTCCGATCCCACTTCTACTCCGCCGGAGGACGCGGCTGGCGAGAGCCAGCTCCGTAGCTTGAGGAGCGATCCAACCGAGAGCGTATATTGACATACGTGAACGGTTGGAGAGTCGACGAACACTGCGGAGGTGGACTCGAGGGTCGGTTGGGGCCCGCAACCCTTGGCGCGAAGCGCTTGTAATAAATCAACCCCTTCCCCAACCGAACCGTCCAGCCGCGTCCTAAGCCAAAAGCTGGCGGAGAATCTCATCCACCAACTTAGGATTCGCTTTCCCCCGCGTCGCTTTCATCACCTGGCCCTTCAACGCATTGATCGCCGGCTCCTTCCCCGCCTTGAACTCCTCCACCGGCTTCGGGTTGTCCGCGATCACCTGCTGGCAGATGCCTTCTATCTCGCTCGTATCCGTCGATTGCTTCAGGCCTTTTTCCTCGACGATCACCTCCGGATCCTTCCCCGTTGCGAACATCTCCGGAAACACCTCTTTTGCGATCTGGCTGGAGATCACGCCGTCATCGATCAATTTTACGAGGTCGGCGATCTGCTTCGGCGAAACCGGCGACTTTTCGATCCGGAGCGCCCCTTCCCCATGTTCGCCCGCGCTCCCTAGCTCGCGCAGGAGGTCGTTGACGATCAGATTCGCGATCGCCTTCGGCTGTTTGTGGATCCCCACCGCCTCTTCGAAGTAGCGCGCCAGTTTCAGGTCCGGGCAGAGCACCGAGGTCACCGTGTAGGGCAGGTCGTAATCCTCCATGAACCGGCGCTGCATCGCAAACGGCAACTCCGGCAGACCCGCGCGCAGCCGCTCGATCGTTTCCACCGGGATTTTCACCGGCATCAGGTCCGGGTCGGGGAAGTAACGGTAATCGTGCGCCTGCTCTTTGCTCCGCATCGAGCTCGTGAACCCGCCCTCCACGTTCCATCGGCGCGTCTCCTGCACCACCATTCCGCCCTCCTCGTAGACCTTGGTCTGCCGCTCGATCTCATAGGCCACCGCCGCCTTCACGTTCGCCACGCTGTTGAGATTCTTCATCTCGGTTCGTGTATTCAGAATGTCACTGCCTGTTGGCCGCACGCTGACGTTGGCGTCGCAGCGCAGCTGCCCTTTTTCCATATCGCAGTCGGAGATCCCCGCGCTCCGCAGGGCCATCCGCAGCGCGTTGAGCAGGGCCACACATTCCTCCGGGCTGTAGATATCGGGCTCGGTCACAATCTCGAGAAGGGGCGTCCCCGCCCGGTTGTAGTCGACCAGGCTGTCGCTGTCGAAGTGGGTCAGCTTTCCGACGTCCTCCTCTAGATGGGCGCGGGTTAATTTCACCGTTCGGTGCTCACCCATCACGTTGCGGGAGGGTCCGGGTAACTCGATTTCCACTTCCCCACCGACGCAGAGCGGCATGTCATACTGCGAAATCTGGTAATTCTTCGGGTTGTCCGGATAAAAATAGTTTTTCCGGTCCCACTTCGAAACCTCTGCGATCCGGCTCCCGAAAAGCAATCCGAAGCGCACCGTTTGCTCGATCGCTTCCTTGTTCAGGACCGGCAGGGTCCCGGGCAGGCCCATTACCACCGGATTGGTCAGGGTGTTGGGATCTTCGCCGTAACCGCAGGACACCCGGGTGAACATCTTCGTCCGGGTTTTCAGCTGGACGTGGACTTCAAGGCCGATGACAGGTTCGTAGGACATGCGCGCGAAATTAAAGGTTGGGGGTCCGCCGGTTGTATTCGTGGCTTGAATCAAAGAGATGGGCCGCCCGGAGAAGGTCCGCCTCTTCATTGAATTTTCCAATTAGTTGCAGCCCGATCGGAAGGCCCGATTCGGAAAAGCCGCAATTCATCGAGAGCCCGGGGAGCCCGGCGAGATTCGTGTTGATCGTATAAATGTCGCTCAGGTACATGCTCAGCGGGTCGGCGGATTTCTCCCCTTTGCGGAAGGCCACCGAGGGCGAGGTCGGGGTCAATACCACGTCCACTCCGGCCTCGAAGGCCTTCGTGAAATCCTCCCGGATCAGTGTCCGCACCTTCTGCGCACGCAGGTAGTAGGCGTCGTAGTATCCGCTGCTCAGGACATAGGTCCCGAGGATGATCCGGCGTTTGACCTCCGCCCCGAAACCCTCCCCGCGCGTCTTCGCGTAGAGGTCGATCCCGTCTTCCGGATTTTCCGCCCGGCTCGTGTAGCGGATCCCGTCATAGCGGGCGAGGTTCGAGGAGCATTCCGCCGTCGCAATGATGTAATAGACCGCCAGTGCAAGGTCCGTATGCGGGAGGGAGATTTCCCGGATCTCCGCCCCCTGCTCCCGATAAAAGGCAATTGCACGATCCACCGCCTGGCGGATTTCGTCATCCAGGCCCTCGCCGAAATATTCCTTCGGGATGCCGACCACCCAGTCCGTCCTCGGCTCCTTCAACGCCGCGCGGTAGTCGGGAATCTCCGTTTTGTAGGAGGTCGAATCCTGGGGGTCATAACCCGCGATCGCCTGCAGGAGCAGGGCCGCGTCCTCCACCGTTCGACCAAAGGGCCCGATCTGGTCCAGGGAGGACGCAAAGGCCGCCAGACCATAGCGGCTGACCAGTCCGTAAGTCGGCTTCATCCCCACCACTCCGCAGAGCGCCGCCGGCTGTCGGATGGATCCGCCGGTATCGCTCCCCAAGGTCAGGGGTACCTCTCCCGCCGCCACCGCCGCCGCGCTTCCGCCGGAGCTTCCACCGGGTATGCAATCCGGGTTCCACGGGTTGCAGACCGCCGCGTAGGCGCTGTTCTCGTTCGAGGAGCCCATCGCGAACTCATCCATGTTCAGCTTCCCGAAAAGGACGGCTCCGGATTCCTTCAGCTTTCGGACCACCGTTCCGTCGTAGGGGGAGATGTAATGCTCCAGGATCTTGCTCGCACAGGTCAGCGGCTGGTCTTTCACGCAGAGCACATCCTTCAGTCCCACCGGGATGCCATCGAGAGGGCCGAGCGCCTCTCCCGCGGCGCGCCGCCGGTCCGAGGCCCGGGCCTGTTCGAGGGCCCCCGCCGAGTCCTTGTGCAAAAAGGCACGAATCGTCCCGTCTACCGCCTCTGTCCGGTCGATAAAGCAGCGCGTCAGTTCTTCGCTGCTGATCGTCCTGGTCTCCAGCTGCCGGGCAAGCTCGGACGCCGATTGAAAATAAAGCTCATTCGCCATAGTGCGATTTCCGTTCGTCCAGTTCAGGCGTCTTCCACCACTTTGGGCACCACGATTTGGTTCTGGCGCCGGGTCGGCGCGTTTTGCAGGGCCTCGTCCGGCGTGAAAGCTTCACCCGGTTCATCCT
>CAYQKH010000013.1:0-35399 GCA_964417945.1 uncultured Opitutales bacterium | reverse complement strand
TGGAAATGCCGATACGGCTATTGTCTGTGAAGGTGGTTCAATACTTTTGAAAGGTGTCGAGCTGGGTCTTCTGGTTGTCGAGACGGGCGTGAAGATTCTTGAAATCCTCGCGATGCGGGGAAGCAGCGGAACGGGGGGAGGCGGCACGCTTGCCGGAAAGGAACTGGAGGAGGATGCCGGCTGCGACGAGGACGAGGACGAGGATGGTGAGGATGTAAATTTTATCGGTGAAGGGATCGGGTTCGGGTTCCAACGCGGGCGCGGGCACTTGATCATCCGCGAGCTGGCGGGAGATGGCGGCGAGGTCTGTTCTTAATTCTTCGACTGCGACTTCAACGGGATCCGGACCTTGCTCGGAATCGGGGGATTGCGCTTGAGCAAGTTCGGCGATCTGTTTTCGGATTTCCTCCTGTTCACCGGTGAGCTTTTCGATCGCGTCTCCAATAACGGCGAGGGACTCGGAGAGGTTGACCAGGTCATCGGTGTCGGCACCGGACCCGGTGGAGTCAGCGGGAGGGAGGAGAACGTTATCCGGGAGCGTTTCAGCGGGAACCAAGTCCTCCCCGTCGGGAAGGCCTTCACCGGATTCGGGGTCCTCCATGAGAGGAGACGGGTTCTCGGTGAGGCTGGTCTCCTGTGCAGAAAGAGGAAGGAAGGCGGCGATGCAGGCGAGGGTAAGGGTTCGCCAATCGAGGGGGGGAGATCCGGTTCGCCTGTCCATGGGCTTCAGGGGTTAAATCGGGAAAGTGACGTTTAATTTGGGATCATCGAGCCAATAGCTATCCGATTCCATGGTGTTGAGCTTGAGGACGACCCGACCGGCGGGTGGGTCTTCGCCGAGGATTTCATATTCGACGAGCTGGAGGCGTTCGCCCCGGCCTTTTTCGGAAATCCACTCAAGGGTGACATCGGCGAGCACCTCGCCGGCGAAGGCACCGGACTCGGAACGAAACTGGAGTTCATAAACCGCTTCGGGGCGGATCCCGGGGAGCTGGATCAATTGGCGACCGATACGGACATTCAGGGGAATGGTAACGGTTTTTTCGAGGCGGAGGACCCCGTCCTCATAGGATTCGGCCCTGCTGTAATCCCCGGGGGCGAAGAGGCGGTTCTTGCCGAAAAAGGCATCGGGTTCACCGGGGGAAAGGATCCCCCAAGTGTATTCCCTGGAGGGGGGCTTGTCCTCTTCGCTGCTGATGAAAAAGTCGGAAAGGTTGCCGTTGCGGATATCCTGATAAAGGGCGGCACCGACCACGGTGGCGGTTTTCGCATCCTGGATTCGTCCCTCCTCAAAGGAGCTGAAGGGATACCAATTGCCTGCGGGGTAATTTTTCATGGAGACGATCCGCTGGGGCAGGATGGGGAAGAAGAATTCGAGAAGTTCGCGGATGCGGGGCAGCTCACTTGGCTTCCCGGAAAGGATGACCTGGTGGCAGTTGAGGGAGCCGGCGATATAGCCGAGTGATTTAAACAACTCGGAGAAGACCTCATCGATACACTCTTCGATGCGGAGGGGATCGATATCGAGCCGGACATCCTGAGAAGGGAAGGGCTCGCCCTCCCAGTGTTGGCCGACCGAGCCGAGCTTGACCTGAACGACCTTGCGGCAAAGATCGTTCATCTCGTTGCAGACGGTGGCATTGACAAGGGAGAGGTCGAGGGCGTCCCAGGTGGCATCGGGGACGTCGTATTGGCGGATAAATTTCTGGAGGAGGCGGTTGGCAAGCGGGATGAGGACGAGGCGGATGATCCGCATCATCTTCAGGCTGGCTTTGGGATCGACGAGGATGAATTCGCGGTTCCCGGAATCGAGGAAGAAATTCCGGATTTGACGGATGGCGCCGGGAACGCGTTCATACTGGTCGAGGCCGCCGGCTTCGAGCCAGGCGGGGAGGATGAGTTTCTCGATCAGGCGCTTGACGAGGACGTCGCCGGCGGTGGTGAAGCCGTCGCGGAAGAGAAGGCGTGGGCTGATCGCCTTGGAGCTGGCGAGGGCCTGTTTTTCGGCACGGGATTGGGCCTCGTTGGATCCGGCGGGTTTGCCTTTGGTGTATTCGATAACGGAAATATCGGTGGTTCCTCCGCCGATATCGAGGTTCATGACGACGACCTTCTGTCCGTCGCCCCAGAGGCTGAGCCAGGTATCGATATGTCCGCCGAGGGCCTTGATGTCGGAATAGATAACAGGGAGCTGCGAGCAGACAGCCTCGTCGAGGGGACCGTCGGCGAGGCGGGGGCGGAAGCCGCCCTCAATGCCGTAATTGAGGGGCACCTCGGCGGTATCCTCAAAGCGGGTCATCGTAAAGATGTTGATCGCCCGCTGCCACTGCTGGAAGTAAGCTTCTTGTTCCTCGCTGGTCCAGCCAGCGGGAAAGGTGACGCGCACATTGCGGAGGCGGCGGGGGAGGTCGCTGCGGCCGGCGGTGTAGAGGTATTCCCGTGAGTTCATCTGTCGCTGGGCAAACTCAAGGATGGAGAGCGCGTACCAGCAGACGGTGTCCCGCCGGGGGTAGGAAGGTTCGGCGGAGGGGATGGGGAGGTTGGCGTGGGCAATATCGGGGTTGTCGATATCGAAGTCCCACTCAGGCCCATCCTGGTGCATGAAGTAGCGAAAGAGACCGGAGAGCTCGACGAAGAAATCGGGGGGGATATCGGGATCGTTCTTGTTCGGGATCTGCTTCCAGTAGGTGCCGCCGCGGCGCCCGACCGGTTCATCGTCCCAGACGTAGCGCTTGGGTGAGCTGAGGAAGAAGCGGGCGTCGGTGTCGAGGGTAACGTTGGCGAGGATGCTGGCGGCGCCCTGCGGGTCTTTTCCACCGCCGATCAGGGCGGGCGCAATTTCGACAAAGGTATGGGGGATGCGCCGCTGGTGTTTATAGACAATCCTTCCATCGGGGTCCCGGACGGGCTCATAGTGATCGACGATCTTTTCCTCGCTGAGTGGGGGATCGTTGACGGAGAAGAGCGGGCGGTGAAGGAGGAGCCAGCTGTCAATAATGGCACAATCATCATCGAGAATGGAGCCGAAGCTGGTTCTGCGTGGAAGGGAGTAGGGACGACCCTGCGGGATGAAGCGGAGGATGTGGATCCGTTTTTCGAGACCGGCATATTGCGCATCCTGCCCCGGGGTCTCGAGGAGGAGTGCGACGGTGCGGGTATTCCCGAGATCGACGATGAGGTCGACTTCGACGGGATCCTGTCCTCCTTTCTGCGGCCAGTAGATATTCAAATCGACCTCGATGCGGCGGCCTTCCTCGTTGGGAAGGCCCTCGAGGGGGAGGCAGCGGCTCTTGCCGTATTCCTCTTCGATATGGGCGATTTCCTCGGCGGCGTAGGGGGAGACCTCTCGTCGGCGGTCGGGGGCCTCGGGGCTGGGGGTGGGATCCTCGGAAATGATCTGTCCGCGGGAGGAGGGTCCGAGGTTGGTCTCGATGACGAGGCGCAGGGTGGGGATCCGCTGGCGGTCCTCGGTCTCCTTGAAGAAGTACTGGTAGCGGACCCACTGGACAAATTCATCCCAGGGCCGGAAGGGAGCGGCGTTTTCCTCGACGAAGTCCCAGAGGTCCTCCTGGGACCAGTCGGGGAGGAGCTCGGCGAGGGGGACTTCCCGGTAGTGGTGGCCAGTATCTGGAAAGACCTTGATGTCCATCAGGAAGCGACCTCCTCGTGATAGGTTTCGTGTAGCGACTTAATGGTGGGATCTCCGGGCTGGTCGGGACGGCTGCGAGGGCGGACGCGCCGCTGGATGAGCTGGTCGAGTTGACCGTCCTTGCCGGCGAAGGGCTCGATGAACATCCGTGAAAAGGCCTTGCGGCTGGATTCCTGGAATTCTTCGCTGCGCTTGGAGGATTGGTATTTGGACTCCTTGAGGACGCGGGCCCCGCCTTCGCCGAAGACGAGGGCGTTAGTAAGGGAGACGGCGAGGAGGCGCCGGAGGTCGGTGCGGCCGACGTTTTCCCGGCGGACGAGATCGGCGAGCCATTTGGCGAGGTCCTCGAACTCATTGACGAGGGAATCGACCATGGCGCGGAGGACCTGCTCTCGGGTTTTTTCATCGGCGATCCCGACCCAGGAGGATTCGACTTCGCCGGTATCGCGGAAGGCGGGCGGATTCTGGCTCTTGCGAAGGTTGACCCAATGATTGAATTGGCGAGCGATAAAACTGGCATCGATATCGGCGGGGTCCTGGGGGATGGGGTCGAGGAGGGAGGAGGGGATATCGAGGACTTTTCGCAACTGGTAGTTGATGTGGTAATAGTCGCCCTCTCCGGCGCTCCCCAGGACCTGATGAAAGGTTTCGCGGAAGGACTCGAGATGTTGTTTCCGGACGTCGACCTGTTGTTCCTCGGGGAGGAGGCCCTCGGTCTCGAGCAATTTCTGGAGGAACTCGGCGGCGCGGACGGCCTTATCCTCGACGGATTGAAGTTGCTCCTCCCATGAGGATTGCACGTCGAGCATCTGCTCGCGGATCTTATCGAAGAAGAACTCGGTGCCACCGGAGACTTTGTCATCGAGCATGGCCTGGAAGGATTCCTTGCTGAGGGGGGTACGGAACTGCTTTTTCCAGGCGGTTTCGCCGCGGAGGCGGTCAACGAGATCGGGCAATTGCTTTTGGGTTTCCTCCTTCATCTGGCCCCGGCTGATGGAATAATAATTCATGGCGAAGACGTTGGCGTAGCGGGGGTCCGAGAGTTCATCGAGGACGTCGTATTTGGCCTTGAGGCTTTCCATGGAATGGCGTTCGTCGAAGCTGAAGGCCCACCACATCATGCCGAAGTTAAGGGGGAGGGGGCTGCGTTTTTCGGGATCGGGGAGGTTGCGATGACGGTTGAAGTAATCAGGGACGCGATTCCGCCACCAGGTATAGGTCCCGGTGATAAGTTCGTCTCCATTGGGCTTGTCCTTATCGAGGTCCATGAAGATGGAGAACCCGTCGATGGTCAGCCGCTTGGCATAAGTAGAGACGATAGTGGAGGTCTTGCCGCGTTTGAGGATGCGGACGAAGAACTGGAAGGGGTCGTTTTTCTGCGAGTCTCCTTCTCCGCGGGAGCGGAGGTTTCCGCGCCGGCGATTGTCCGCGAGAATATCGAGATCGATCCGGTTGCCCTCGGTCGCGCGGCCCCCTCGCTCGACGCCGGGAAAGTCGAGGAGGTCACTGACCTCGATAAAGCTCTTGAAGGCGGAATCGGGAAGGTTCTGAGGGTTGAGGGGAACGATCAATTCCCAGACGAGGCCTTGAAAGACGCCGATATCCTCCTGGTCTTCGAGAAAGGTGTCGCCGAGGTCGAGGCCGATGTGCACGGCGGAGTTGGACTCCTCAAATTTTATGCGGGGGACGACGTTGTGGATCCGTTGCTCCTTGGGGATATCGGGCTGCTTGAGGAAAAGGGCGTAGGTCTCCATGTCGAGGAGGAGGGCGGCGACCTCGATGCTGCAACGCAGGGGCTTGTCCCCCCAGGTGTCGCGCCAGCGCCGGAGTTTGCCGGACATCTCGCGGAAGTAGTCGGTCAGGACCTCGTAGCCGTCCCAGAGGATGACGGCAGTAAAGTCCTCGGCGGCACGGAGGTCGTAGAGGAGGAGGTTGGGGATGGTGCCGCGCCGCGGATGCTCGACGATGGGGCTGAGAAGGGATTTCCGGATATCCTGCCAGCCGGATTCGGTGTCGCCCTTGAGCTCTCGGTAGCGGGGCACGTCGGCGAAGAGGAAATCATCGATGATATTGCAGAAGGAAAAAAGGTGCTCGAAAGCCTCGCGGGAGACGAGGCGATTTTTTGGAGGCGCGCCCTCGAGGAACTTGAAGAAGGCCTTTTTGAATTTGTCGACAGTCCAGATCGGGGGGAGGCGGGAGGGCTTATGCCCGGATCCGTCACTGATCTTGGGCTCGGGCCCGAGGCACTGGCTGTCGTAGCCGCGGGCAATGGCTTGCCAAAGATCTTCGACCTTGACGAGTTCAACGGTGACGGGGAAGGCCGGGGTGTGGACGAAGGCGGGTCCGGAGCCCCCTTCGATTTGCCCGACGACAAAACGGGTGAGGCAGGCGGAGGCGTCGAGACCGGAGTTAAAAGGATTCAGGATGACGGTTTCTTTGGCGTAAGCATCCTCCTCGGAGAGGGAGGCGGGCTTAAAAAAGAGGGCGGGCTGGCCACCGGGCCAATGGAGGGCGGAGCCGCTGCCGATTTCCCCCGCGGCGGGATCTTTTTGCGCCTTTTCATCCATGTAACGGGAGACGAGAGTAGATTTCCCGGTCTGAGAGGGGCCCCAGACGGCCATGGCGGGACGGCGAGGTTTATTGGCCTCGGAATGGATACCCGCGAGCTCGGTGGCGCGATAGAGCGTCTGGGCCCAATCCTGGATTCCCAGTTCATATTCGCCATTGCGTTGGGCACCATCTTCCCAATACCAGGATTTCAACTGCCGTCCGAGTTGAAGTAGATTCTCAGAGTTCATTTTGGTGAGGGGCCTGAGGAAGGGACTTGGTTCTGAAACCCTTTCATAAAGATAACCTTGCGGAACAGGAGTTTTTTACCTATGACCGAGTCTTGGATGCAACGTAAAGTTTAAAAAAGAAACCGGAAACTCCGACCTGTCGCCCCATGAAAACGAAACTCTTAATCGGACTCCCCTTGATCCTGATGCTGGCTTCCGCACTTCGGGGGCAAGAAGAAATCCGCTATACCGGAACGCAGACGCGAGCCGAGCAAGCGAAGATTGAAACGCTTCTTGAAGATGCGGAAACGTACCTGAACACGGTGCCTTCTTACTTGCAATCGCAGCTGTATGCCGGTGCGGAAGTAATTTTGCTGCGGTCGCAAGCGCGGCTGGCGCAGGCGGAATCGGCACTGAATGCACACCCGGAGATGATCCAGCTGACGTTTCCTTTCATCGGGTGGCCGAAAAAGCTCCGGGAGGAGTTGACGGCGAGCTACCGTGAAATCCAGAGCCAGTTCCTTGAGGTCGAGAAACAGGCGGTAGCGGTGATGAAGGACTTCCAGATGTTGAACCCGAACTCGGAGCTGGGATACCGGACGGAATTGATCGGCTATTTTGAATCGCTCCTGAACACAATCGAAGATCCGGTTCTGCGGGCGGAATTCGAGCGCATCCTGGAGGAGATGCGAATCGCGATCGAGAGCGAGGACCTCAACGCGTTGGAGCGGGCATTCAAGGAGGCCTTCAGCTTCATCAAGGACAATGAAGGTGCGGTAAAACAGCCGGACGTCTCGGCGATCCCGGACCTGCCGGCCTCGATGCGGAACTGGGGCGGCTACCTGGAAGACCTGAAGGCGAATATTCAATCCATCCGTAAGAGTAACCCGGACCTCTACGCCAAGCTCTGGGCGAAGTACAACCAGCTGGTGCAGGCGGTAGGCCGTGAAGACACGGAGGCGGCCCGGCGGATCGCATCGGAAATCGAGTCGGAGCTGGAATCCGTCGGTGCGGAGGGCTCACGGAGTGAGATGCCCGGCGGGGGTGGCGGTGAAGGCGGCGGCGGTGGCGACGACGATGACGACGAAGTTGGCCCGAATCTGAAACCCCCCGGCGCGATCGACGATTCCGGCATTCCGCCGGTGGCACAGCCTTACGTAGACTTTTACAATGAGACGTTGGACGAGCTGGATGAGTTGAGCCCGAGCGCCCAGGCGAAAGTCATCGGGTTGCTGGCACAACTGAGGGAGGCGATCACGAACGGGGACTGGTCCCGCGCACGTTCGATCATGCAACAGATTCGAAAGCTCTTCGAGAACGAGGGCGAAGACGCGCCGGAGTTTGAAGATCCTGACGATCGGAACGGGAGGGGGGGGTCAAGCGGTCTGGATTTACAGCGGGATCGCAACGGCAACCTGGTCTATGTAGACCCGGTTACCGGGGAAACGATCGTCTTTCCGGCGGATCTTACCCGACCGGGGATCGCCCGCCAGTATATCGGCGGTCGCGGAGCCCGGCTGATTGCGGAGGAACGGCAATTCCTTGAACGCGAAGGCGATCGATTCGAATTAAAGCTCGGGGAGAGCCGCTCGTGGGACTTCCAGATCCAGGAAGATCCGAGCGAGGTTGATTTCGTCGATGCAGGGATGAAGAGCGTGCTCTTGATCCGGGACCAGAACGGGCAAATCGGCTTTTCGGTAAACGAATGGAAAGTGACTCTGGTCGACACCGGAGCGGTCGTGGCATCGGCGACTTCCGGAACGGAGTTGCCTCTGGTGTTTGAAACCAGCGGCAGTTACCGGGTTGAAGTCAGCGGCGAGACCGATTGGGAAAGTCCCTTCCGGATCGAGGCAATCCTGAAAATTGATATTTAAGGACGGCTGGACCGGCCACTGAGGAATCGATGGCAGAGACCCCGCAGGAAGCCCTCTGCAAGTCACTCGGTCTACCGGTGGAAACCGGAGCTGGGGACTTGGTAACGGCTTTTGACCGCGCACTTGTGGACGCCCGAAAGAAGGTGGAACGGGCGGAAGGGCGGATCCACCGCCTTCGGGCGGAAAAGGCCTGCGATCATTTGATGGGTTTCCAAGACACGGTGGAGGTGCTGCGGGCGAGGGAAAAAGTGGAGCCACTTCTCGAAAAGATTCGCGAGTGTCTCGGCCGCGAGCAATTTCCGAGCGCCGAGGTTTTCCTGGAAACGGTTTTGAAGCTCCGAGATGCGCTGGAGGACGAAAACCTGCAGTTGGAAATCGACGCGATCCGGGCGGAAGTGGAAAAAGGCCTGCGACAGCCACCTCCGGAGGAGCCGATCCCTCCTGCGCCGACGGAGGAGCCGATGTCGGATTTTTCGGATAAACCGATTAAAAAGCCCATTGAAAAGGGCTCGGCCGGGGAGAAGGTGGTGGCACCGGAGGTGCCGGATAAAGGAATGGATGAGGAAAGCTCGGGCGGGACAGAAGCGCCTCCACCAATACCGATGAAGGTGAATCCTCCTTCAGCCAGGGAAACGGAAATCGGCGACGAGGAGACAACGGTGGTTTGGCCGAAATTGCCGAAGAAGTCGGAGGTCCCCTCCTGCAAAGGCCTGACGCTGGAGATCGGGGGGCGCCGTCTGCAGGTTGTTTCGCAAACGCGGACTCAGTTTGGACGGGATGGTAAGGCCTGCGGGATTGCGTTGCGGGTGGATCATCCGCGTGGGGAGAAGGAGGCCTTGATCGCGGCGAATAAGCGGATCAGCCGGAAGCATTTTTTCATCGAGCCGATTCCCAAAGGGGTGGCGGTGGTGGACGGAAGCATGGATGAGGGGAACCACCGGAAGGCCTCCTCGGCGGGGACCTTTTTCGACGGTGAGGCGCTGGATGTGGACCGACTGGTTCCGGGCCGGAGTTTCCGTTTGGTGGTGGGCCAGAATGAGCCCGGGGAAGCCGTGCCGACTTGGGAGGTAGAAGCGGTGGACGTGCGCATGGAAGTCGGCTATCCAGCCCCGCTTTTCGAGGCTTTGGAGCAGTGGGGGGACCGGATTGCCGCGGTGACAATGAAGCGAAGGGATTTGATCGAGGAGGACGTGCTCCTGCTCTGGACGGCCTTTCCCCTTGGCCGGATTGCGGCAGATCTGAACGACATCTGGCTGCTCCGGCTTTATGACAAGGGGTATGTCTTTTTCGATGCAGCCCAGCCGCGTTACGAGCCCTTGAAGCCGGATTGGCCCAGGCCGGGTGGGATGGATCTGCCCGTTCGCCTGCTTTCTTTCGGTGACCTGACTTTCCATGATCCCACGGTGGCACTAAAATAGAAGACCCGATGGACGACGACGTAACTCGGTTGAATTGGGGTGGAGGTGAAGGCGATGGGGATCCTGAGGGATCGCCCGTGCTGGTGGCGGGTTCGATTTTCGGCCAATATAAGATTGTTCGCGAACTGGGGCGCGGGGGCATGGGCGAGGTCTACGAGGTGGAGCACCAGGTCCTGGGGCGAAGGTATGCGATCAAGTTCATCCACGGGGAGGTCTTGCGCCAGGCCGGCGCACTGGAGCGCTTTCGCCGGGAGGCGCGGGTGATGGCCTGTCTGGAGCATCCGGGAATCCTACAGGTCGACGAATATGGTGAAACGGAAGGGCGGCCTTGGCTACGGATGGAATTGATCCGGGGACGACCTGCCGGGGATCGCCGCCTCGTGAGCCTGGGGGATTGGATCCAGACTCGTGATGGCCGCTTGGACTCCGAAGAGGTGCGGGTCCTGCTCGGTGCCTTATTGGAGGCATTGGAGTATGCCCATGGGGAAGGGGTGGTGCACCGCGACCTGAAGCCCGGGAACATTCTGTTGACGGAGAAGGGAATCAAGGTGGCGGATTTCGGGCTGGTGCAACTGGCGGGTGAAAACTGGTTTAAGGACCAGGTCCAGCTGACGGTGATGCGGAGCCTATCGATCGGGCAGGAAGCGACGGTCCTGGAGGGTGGGAGCGCGGGCCGGGATGGGAGTACTCGCGCGCTTTTAGGAACTTTCGATTATATGAGTCCGGAGCAAAAGGAGGGGGGCGAAGTGGATGCCCGAAGTGATCTTTATTCGATTGGGATCATGACCTATCGGATGCTGACGGGTGAGCGCAGCGTGGGGATGCGGCGGCCGAGCGAGTTGGTGAAAGGATTGGATCCGGCGTGGGACCAGTGGGTCATCACGGCTTTGGAGACCCGGCCGGAGAACCGTTTTGGATCAGCCCGCCTGATGCAGGAATCCCTTCCCGGGTCCGTTCAAGCGCCGGAGACGAAGGGGGAGACCCGGAACCCCTTCGCGCAAGTCTTCCCCGGTTGGGTTTACGACAAGCCGAAGGCCCCGCCTCAACGGGAAAAGGGCGTCGAGCCGGAGCGGATCCGCCCCGAGCGAAAAGCACCGGAGAAGGAACCGGATTCCGATGTGGCGTCGATTCTCGACGATCTGTTCCGGCCTTCCTCGGCAGGTTTGAGAACGGGAGCGAAGCCGGAGGAGCCTTCCAGGCCGGAGCCCCCACCGCCACGCCCTCAGGCGGAAACACCCGTGCCGGAAGCGGTGGAGCCTCCGCCCTTGCCCTCGCGCTCTCCAACCCCAAAGAAGGACACGGGAGTAAAAGCTGCGGTGAGTTCCGGAAAGGCTGGAACGGTGGCCGAAAGAGCTTCCGGCGAGATGGGGTTCGCGCGGTCAGTTTTATTCGCGGTCGCGGGTTGGTTATTTCTAAACGGCTCGATTTACGGCGCTCTTTACCAGGAACTGGAAACCGGAACGGTTCCTTTTATTTTCGGGTTTTTACTGGTCGGTCTAGTCCTGCAGTGGATGGGTTTCCAGGAGGCGGTTCATGGCCGGATCCGGTGGTTGAACCTACCGGGCCTCGCGGTGACGACGGCGGTCTGGGTAACGCTTTCGAGTCTGGCGATGTTCCTTGTCGGGTTCATCGTCGAGAACGTCGTCCTAGGGCGGGAACCTTCCTATTTCTGGCATCTTTTCCTCTACGTCTGGATCGGGATCTATCTCTTTTTCACGGGTTTCCGGATCGGATTTGAACGGAAGGGCCAGTTCCGAACGGATTTTCTGAGTCGTCTCGGCGGATGGGTCCTCCTCATCGGGATCCCCGGGCTGATTTTTGGCTTTATGGCCTGGGTGGAGAAGGAAATCGTCTTTACGGGAACCTTCAATGATTTCTTTTATTTCCTGCGGTGGGACCTGGGAATCGACCGACAGGAATTCCTGCTCCTTTTGAGCCTGCAAATGGTAACCCTGCTATTCCCGTTGCTGAGTTTGTACGGCGTGCTGGTGAAACCGGAGGCCGAATCGGGTCGAGTTGCGGAGGCCAAAGGTCCTAAAAAAACCTCGCCGTAAAGAGGGGATGGACCCACCTTGTGGGGGATGAAGGGTCTTCGTTATGTGGCGGTCTCCCACCCCGGGGTGGTCCGGAAGCGCAATGAAGACGCGTGGGGTCTTTTTCTTCCGGGCGGCGAGGCGCTCCTGACCGGGGATGGTATGAGCAGCGGCTCTGTCAATCTGAGTGACCGGGGACTGGTCGCGATGGTGAGCGACGGGATGGGAGGGGCCAAGGCGGGGGACTACGCCTCCCGGACCATCGTCGCAACCTTGTACGAGCGCCTCGCGGAGGTCTCGGCCGACCCAGGAAACCAGGTCCGTGCGGTTTTGGAGGCGATTCATCGGCGGCTGATCGAGGAGAGCCAGGAGGACCCGGAGAAAGCGGGCATGGGGGGGACCTGTACCCTGGGTTGGTTTTATCCGGACGGGGAGCTGCAACTGATACATGTGGGCGACAGCCGGCTCTACCGATGCCGTGAGGGCGAACTCGCACTCTTGACGGAGGACCAGACGGTGGCAGCTCAATTCATCGCATCCGGCGAGGTGACGGAAGCGGAGGCACGGAGCAACCGCTACTGGCATGTTTTGCTGCAGGCGATTGGAGGCGGGGAGGACCGGCCGATCAGCCCGCAAGTCCGGAGCGTGCGCTTCCGGTCGGGCGACCGGATTTTCCTGTGCACGGACGGGGTAACCGACGGACTGCTGGACCCTCAACTCCTTGGGCTGGTGCAGCGGAAGGGACGGAAGAGCGGGCTTGAGGCGGCAGGGAAAGCGATTCTGGATGCGGCCCTGAGTGCTTCCGGCCGGGACAACATCACTTTCATTTTGGGAGAGGTTTTCTGATGAACCCGGTGAGCGATATTTTCGGGAAGCAGGTAAATCGGACCTCGCGACTTCTCGGGGTAGCGAAGCCGAAGCAGATCGTGGTTTCGGATTCGATTGAAGACAACGCGCACTGGCAGTTGAAGATCCTGGATTTCTCGCTCGGTCCGGACCTCTTCAAGACGGTGCAGATGCCGACGGGCGGTTAAGGGGTAGCGGGATGGCGAAGTTGATCTGGAAGTTGCCGGTGATGGCCGGATGCCTGATCTTCGGGTGCGGTTACCTCCTCGAGCTGGCGGACCGACTTCCGGCGGCGGAATGGGAGACGGCGGAGATGGCCTGGTTTGCAGGCGGGCTAGGGGTGATGCTCCCGCTCTGGCTGCTCTATTTCCGGCGGGCAGGGTTTTTCTCGACCTTTGAGCACGAGCTGACCCACCTGTTGGTTGGGCTGCTGTTCCTCAAGAAGCCACACTCCTTCAACGTGCACCACCAGCGGGGGGGGCATGTCCAGATGTATGGGGGCAATTTCCTGATTACGCTCGCGCCCTATTTCCTGCCGACGCTGGTGTTGATCCAGCTTCCATTTTACCTTCTGGTGCGCCCGGAATTCCACCCGGCCTATTTTGGGGTAATGGGCCTCCTGGCGGGATTTACAATGTTTTCGGGGATCCAGGAGTTTCACCTGAAGCAGCCGGATATCCGCCAGAGCGGGATCCTCTTTTCGATCGTGGTGATTCTCTTCGGGAATGTGTTTTTACTTGGGGGAATCCTCGTCTTCGTTCTGGAGGGATTCCCGGGCTGGTGGGCCTTCATCCGTGGCGGGGGGTCCGCGGTCTTTTCGCTTGCCGGAGAAGGGTCTTGACTTCGAAGAAGCTTTTGGATTGTGCGATCAAGCGACTGAATTGCCGAATACGGTGGAAACTCGAATTGGGCTCGCAAGCGGCAAAAAGGGGCTACTCCCAGCTGATTCACTTTGCCCAACTCGGAGTTCTCCTTGGAAAGAAATAACGGGCCACAGGTTAAGCAGATGCAGCAGAGGGATGGAGTGGGAAGAACTAGGATAAATACCCATCGCGGTTTCCTCAACCACATGAATATCTACGTTTCCGACCTCAAACGTTCTTCCAGGTTTTACGGACCCTCCGGATGGACTCCAATACGAGTATGTCACGAATCCCAACTATTTCCTGAAGAAGAATACCCGAGAGGAAAGGCTGGCAAAATCAGATCGGAGCTAAGATCATTTGCGAAAATCTGATGAAACTGATCCCGAGCACCTTTCGCATTTTTGTTCAAGCACTGGACGAGGCGAAAGTGTTCTATGCGGAAAAGTTGCAATGGGATCTGGCGGAGGACGCTTCCAATTACGGCTACCTGGTTTTTGAGCCGGGCAACCTAACGGTGATCGTGGAACGCACCAACCGAAAGGAGAGCGACGAGGAAGGGGGATTGCTGGGGCGCTTTACCGGTTTGTCATTGGCCCTTGAAGATATGGAAAGCACGGTCTCCGAACTCAAAGGAAGAGGCGTAAAAATAACCGCCGGGCCGGAGCGGCAAGCCTGGGGCGGTGTTCTGGCCTGGTTTGAGGATCCCGAAGGAAATATTCTCACCCTGGTCGAGCAGGAAAGTGGTCCTTCTGATTGAATTTTCGGTTTAACCACAGAAAGCACCTAAACCACAAATGGATTATCACCGTATCGGTTGGTTGGATCACAGAAAAAGGAGCCATCTACCCTTTCCTTCACTGGGGAACCTGCCGTTCATGGAGCATCGCGTCTCGCCGATCCCGACCCGGCTCGAAGGATGAACCAACCCGATCAGCCGCTACCGCAGGGAACTTGGAAACGGGAAACGGCCCGCCGCCATAAAGGACTTCAAATGACTTGCATCAAAAGGCAAGCATTGACCCTTTTTTGTTTCCCTCGACTTCAGTGCATGGTAAGCGTGGATCGTGAAATAGGCTGAAACGACCGACAAAGTGCAATCGTTCTCAAGATGCGACCTTAAAAAGTCCCCTGCCTTTCCTCGGGAATTATTGTCCAGAATTCCAGTGGGCGGGACACCCCCTACGTTATCATTAGTGGAAAATGTTTTCATTGCCGAATAATCAATTTCACAACGTAAATCCAAACGAGTCGGTTCATCGCGGGGCGGCAAGTTTGTAAGCGTCCGGAGCGGAGGGTCGCAGGGTGTCATTTTTCAGGTGGTTGTCTAGCCTGGCCTGACCATGCCTGCAGATGCCCGCTTGGGGTAAGCGAGTCAAACGTCAAGGACTGGGATGCCAGAGCGCGGTGTCGGGGTAGAACGCCTGCCAGGCGAACCAGTAGGATTTCGTGACCGGAAGGATGGCGCCCGATTCAAGGACGGTAACCCGTGCCTCGTCTCCTTCCGGATCCAGGTGCGCCTGTAGGGTGGCCTCGCCGAGGCGTAGGGTGGCGGTTTTTTCCTTGCGGAGGGATTTGAGGGGAAAGGCAGCGGCGGCATTGCCGACAATCACGCCGGCGATCCAATCTTTGTTTTTCAACTCCTTCCGGTGGGAGGGAACGGGAAACATGGTACGATCGACGCTTTCATAGCCCTGGTAGGGATCGCGATTGTAATCTCTATTGTATCCGGTTTTTCGAGACAGAACTTCCCCATCGGGAAACTCCTTTTTCCAAGCTGACCAAGTCAAGTGACGACTGGGTAGGAGTTTGAGTTTCGTGCCAACCTGAGGCCCGCTGACGGATTTCATGGCGAGCTGGGACCAGAGGCTCTCCGACTGCCGGTCATACATGAGGACGTCGCTCTGAAAAAGGAGGCCGGATACGCCGAAGGTTAAGTGGCGGCCGTTCACATCCGCATCGAAGACCATGGCGGTCCCGCAGAGCGGGCAGTAGGTCACCGCCAAGGGCCTGCCCGCGACTTCGTCGTTGACGATTTCATGCCAGACGAGAATCCGCAGAGGGTAGGCGCGGCGACTACCATTGATCTCGACCGCGATCACCGGATCGTCTGCCCGCATAAATTTGTCCGCTTGCTTGACTCCGATGAATTTTGGATCGTGGAGGGCGGGGATCCCATCCCGTGGGGGACCCCCACCAAGGATCTTGTCGACGGGAATGGTCGCATTGGACAGATCAAAGCCGTTTTTTGCCGTGAGGGCCGGGGGTAGGGCAATCAGAATGGCGGCGATGGCGAGGATAACTTTACCTTTCAGGGACATGGATTTTACAGTTATATTCTTGTCAGAAACCCGAGAGGCCATGCCTATTCCCTCCGGGAAGCGTTCGTAAACTGCGGGGAATCCTAAAGAGTCAGTCCATGCGGAACGGACCCAGGAGGACCCCTCCCGGACTTGGGCGCGGGGTGGAGCACCTTGTTACGGCCGGTTGATTGAAAGGGGTTGCTATTTGTGCGGAGCTGACGCTGCTCCATCGGCGAGATTCTGTGCGCGGATGGAGAGTTCGGCGGCCTTGAAGGCGTGTTCCTGTGACATGGCGTGCTCGGTGCGATTGAGGACATCGAGGATGAGCTTGCCGAAGAAGGGGAAGCCGACCTTGCCGGCGCATTCGATGCGTTGCGGGCCGTCGTCGTTGACGAGATAGATGCGATCCTTGGGGTCGCCAGGTTGGAGGATGTCCCAGTATTTCCGAGTCTCGGCCATCCCGCGTGTGCCGAGGACAAAAGTGCGGCCGTCTCCCCAGACGGGTGAGCCCTCGGGAGTAAACCAATCGAGACGGCAGTAGCAGGAGGCACCGTTGTCCATGGTAAGGGAGGCCTCGCCGAAGTCTTCGAGGCCGGGAGTATTGGGGTTGTTAAAGTTGGCGACGCGGGCGAAGTTGACGGTTCCGTCGGAGGCAGCGGTGTAGGTGAGGAATTGCTCGAACTGGTGGGAACCGATGTCGGTGAGGATACCGCCGTACTGTTCCTTATCGAAGAACCACGGCGCCCGATTTGCCTTGGAGAGGCGGTGGGGTGCCATGATGAGGACCTGGAGGACATCGCCGATGACGCCCTGGCGAAGGAGCTCCCCGAGGTGGTGACCGGCCTCGGTGTGGAGACGCTCGCTGTAATAGACGGCGTATTTTCGGCCGGTTTCGTGGACCTTCCGGCGGGCGGCCTCCAATTGTTCGAGGGTGGTGAAGGGTGATTTGTCGGTGAAGTAGTCTTTCCCGGCGTCCATGACCTGGAGGCCGATCTCGCAGCGTCGGTTGGGGATGGCGGCGCCGGCGACGAGACGGATGTCGGGATCCTCGAGGATTTCCCGGAAGTCGGAAACGATCGTCGCGCGGGGAAATTGTTCCTGGAGGGCGGCGGCCTTGGCAGGATCGGGGTCGAAGATTTTCGTCAAATGAGCTCCGGCATCAGCGAGGCCGCCGCACTGGCCGAAAATGTGGCCATGATCGAGATAAGCGGCGGCAAAAGGGAACTCACCGGGTTGAACGACTTTCTCCTTGTGGGAAGAAGTCGGTGCATAATTAAAACCTTCTTTGGCAGACATAACTTCCATGAAAACGGGGGCGCGTCCGCCCTGCAACTCAAGGCTGGAGGAAAAGCGCTCGAAATGACGATGAAGGATTGGTAAGAGTTTGTTTCGTGAGATCGGAAATATCGAGAGCAGTTAAGGAAGCGCTGGGAAAGAAGCCCGATGCGGAGGGCGGCGTTCCGGAGATGGACCGCGCGCAGTTCGAAGCGTTGTTGGAAGCAGTTTACGACGCGGGGGCCAAGGTGCAGGAGGAAGCGGACGATTACCGGGACAATTATTTCCGGAACCTGATGCAGATGTTGCCGGATTATGTGTATTTCAAGGACCTGCAAAGCCGGTTTGTGGTGATCAATCCGGCGCATGCCCGCCACCTGGGATTGACTTCGCCGGAGGAGGCGATCGGGAAAACGGACTTTGAATTTTTCCGGGAGGATTTCGCGCGGGCGAAGTATGAATCGGAGCAGGAGATCATCCAGACAGGGGTCGGCTTTCTCTTCCGTGAGGAGCACCAGATTTCAACGAGCGGGAAGGAGCAATGGACGCTCTCGACGAAGCTCCCGCTTTATGACGCGGACGGGGAGATCTGCGGGATCTTCGGGTTGTCGCGGGACATCACGGATAAAAAGCGCGCGGAACTGGAGTTGGAGCACCAGAAGAGCCTGTTGGAGACGATCGTGGAGATCCTGCCCTGCCGGGTCTTCGTGCGGGACCGTGATGGACGCTACCTCCTGATCAACCAGGAGTACCGGAAATGGATCGAAGTGGACCCGGGCACGGAAGTGGTGGGAAAACGGATCGAAGATTTCCTCGAAGATGAGAAGATCAACCCGATCAACGAGGAGGACCAGGAGATCATGGAGACGGGCGATCCGGTGATGAACCAGATCCAGTTTGACGAGAGCCCATTGCAGCGGGGGCGCTGGGTCCTGACCTCGAAGGTTCCGCTCCGAAACGGCCATGACCGGATAGAAGGCCTCGTAGGAATGACGCTGGACGTGACGGAGCAAAAGGAGGCGGAGGAGCGTGCCCAGGTGGCCCAGTCGGCGTTGTTGTTGAAGAACCAGCAGATGGAGGCGGAATTGAAGGTGGCGCGCCAGTTGCAGGAGCGCATCCTGTCCGAAGGATTCGACGAGGACCACAGTCTGGAGAAGGCGGGGGAGCACTGGCTGGCGCGGGCCCAGTATCTCTACCGGCCAAGTCATCATCTGGCAGGGGACTTCTTCTTCCTGCTACCGCTCGAAGAAGACCGCCTCGGGGTGATCGTCTGTGACGTAATGGGCCACGGGGTCAAAGCCGCGCTCGTGACGACGTTGATGCGGGGGTTGCTCCTGGAGATCCCGGGTTCGCTGGAGCGGCCTTCGGTGGTGCTTTCAATCCTGAATAAGAAGCTGGCGGGTTTAGCGAAGAACCCGGAATTTCCACGATTCGTGACGGCGATCTACTCGGTTTTGGATTTACGGGAGGGTAAATTGACGGTGGGGAATGCGGGGCATCCGGTCCCCATTTGGCAGCGGGGAGCGGGTTTGGAATGCCAGACGGAGCTGCTTCCGCTCAGGGAAACAGGAAATGCGCTGGGCCTGCTCGCGGAAAGCCGCTATTCGGAAATGGAGTTTACCCTGTCGAAGCAGACCTCCCTTTTTTACTATACCGACGGGATTGTGGAAGTGGAGAACGCCAAGGGCGAAATCTTCGGGACCCGACGCCTGATCTCGGGTGTGCGCCGGTTGAATTGCGGGGATCCCGCCTTGACGACAGAGGCCATCTCTCAGGCGGTTGTCTTTTTCGCGGAGGGCAGGGATTTTGATGACGACCTCTGCCTGGTTTCGATCGAAGTAGCCCCGGTGAACAAGCGATGATCCGAGGCCGCACTCCCTTCCTTTGGTGCAGTCTGATCCTGTTGTTCGGGGGGTGTGCCTTGAAGCCTTCACCCTACCGTGAATTCGTAGCGACGGTTCCCTACAGCACGCTAGGGACCTTTGTTCTGGAGGGACCGGTTGTCCCGACAAACCTGAACCGGGCCCGCGATGTCAACCGGTTCCGCGAACGATTGCGGGAGACCGCCTCCGAGATGATGAGCGAGCGCGGTTTTGAACCGGCCTCCGGCCTGGTGGAGGCAGACATGGTGTTGGAGCTGGAATGGCGGACATCGCAGGGGCCGCTAGATCCAGAGCGTGTGCTCGACGGGGGCGGCACCATGGAGATGGGGACCTTCTACCACTTGAACCTGAGGATTTTCAGTCTTCGATCAGGAGTGGTGTTTTGGCGGAATGCCGCCGCCCAGCCACTCTCGCAGAAAGAACTGACGGTCACCCGGGTGGAACGGATGCTCCGGGACACCCTTGGCCCGCTGCCGCCTGCGGATGATCCGGTAAAGTTTGCAGACCCCTAAGCCGGAGTTTTTCCGTTTTTTAAAGATCGCGCGAGGTTTTGTAGAGCCGGGTAACCCGTTTGGAAAGCGAGGTAAGGATTTCATAGGGGATGGTTCCGGCGGAACGGGCAAAGGTTTCGAGACTGACCTCCTCCTCACCCTGGCGGCCGATAAGGGTAGCACGGTCCCCGACGGCGACTCCGGGGTGGTCGGTGACGTCGACGATGGCCTGGTCCATGCAGATTCTGCCGATAAGCGGGTGGGCTCGTCCCCGGATGAGGACGCGCGCCTCCTTCCCGGAGACCGAAACGGGGATACCGTCGGCATATCCCGCGGTGAGGACGGCAAGGGTGGAAGGCCGGTGTGTTGTATAAAGGTGGCTATAACTGATCCCGGTTCCGGCGGGAACCGATTTCACGAGGCCCACACGGGTATGGAAGCTGAGGACGGGCTCGACTTTGACCTTGGCGAGGATGGATCCGGGGTAGGGGAGGACGCCGCACTGGAGAAGGCCGACGCGGATCGCATTGAAGGGAGAGGAGGGATTAAAGGTTTCGAGGCCGGCCGAGTTATCTGCATGAATAAGAAGGTCTCGGGGGAGGGGTTGATTCTCCTCAAGGCAGCGAAGAAAGCGCTTCCGCTGCTCGTGGGTGAATTCCGGATCGGTTGTGGCGCAGGCGAAATGGGTGAAGACGCCGGCGAGGCGAAGGTTGGGCGCGGTCTGGATGGCTTGGAAGAGCTGCCCCGCCGACTCGTGCCAGATCCCGAGGCGGCCCATGCCGGTATCGATCTTCAGGTGAACGGAGAGCGTCGAACCGCGAGCGGCGGCGATTTCCTGGAAGCGCCGGACATCCTCGACTGAGGAGAGGGTGGGAATGAGGTCGTCTTCGAAGAGGCGGGCCTCCTCTCCGTGAAGGACGGGGCTGAGAAGAAGAATGGGCCATCCGGATCCAAGCTCCCGGATCTGCCGCGCCTCCTCTACGTTGGCGACGGCGAAAAGTTCGGCTCCGGATTGCATGAGACGGGTGGCCATCGCCCGGAGGCCATGTCCGTAGGCATCGGCCTTGACGACGGCGACGTAACGATGGTCGGCAGGTATTTCGGCGCGGATCCGCCCGAGGTTGCGTTCAAGGGCGGCAAGGTCGATTTCCACCCAGGATCGATGGGGGACGGACGCATTCATGGGGTTTCGGGAGCGCGATGCCGGACGGGTGCCCATTTCCGGTAATCGGATTTTCCGGGGAGGGCGAGGATGGGCCGGGACTCGAGCCGGGGGGCGGGGTGCGCGTGGAGGAAGGCGGGGAGATCGGCGAAAGGATACTCGACCGGAACCGGATCCCCCGGGGGAGGCGCCCAGGACTTGCGCTGGGGGAGATAATAAAATCCGGTGCGGAGGTCGGCAAAAAAATCAGTATTCAATTCCTGGATACGTGCGGGATCTCCGGTCGGTGCTCCGAGCCAGGCCTCTTTCCGGTAATCGGTAACGAGCCAGGGAAGGGGCGGCCGCGAGGACTCGCGGAGGAGGGGGAACCAGGCGAGTTCAAGACTGTGGTAATGGGCGATGGGAAGGGGTTTGGGGAAAAGGCCCTGCCAGGCGAGGAGGGCGGCGGAAGCGAGGCGGAGGCCGAGGGTTGAGCCGGGCCCGTCACAAAAGGCAAACCCGGCGAGGTCGCGGAGGGGGAGGCAGGCGTCGTCGAGGCAGTTATGGGTGAGGGAAAAGAGGGCTTCGAGGGGAGGAGCGGCGGAGGAGCGACGACTGAGCCAAGCGCCATCGCGGAAGATGCCGACCCGGGACTGGAGGCCCCCCGCGTCGAGGGCGAGGAGGGGGCCGACCGGAAAAGAGGCGAGAATACTCAACGGTAGCGGCGGCGCAGATTAGTAGGGAGGATGCCCAGTTCTTCCCGGTATTTGGCGACGGTCCGGCGGGCGATCACGACCTCCTTTTCGGCGAGGATGTTGACGATTTCCTGGTCGCTGAGGGGTTTCTCCAGGTTTTCGGATTCGACGAGGTGGGCGATGGTTTCCTTGATGCTGGTATTGGAGACGGTATTGCCGTCCCCAGACTTGTATCCCGGAGTGAAGAAGAACTTGAACTCGAAAATACCGTAGGGGGTCTCGATGTATTTATTGGCGATGGCCCGGCTGACGGTGGTCTCGTGGACATCGACGGCCTGGGCGACGGTATTCATTGTGAGGGGCTTCAACCCGGGAACGCCCTTTTCAAAGAATTCAGCCTGAAATTTGAGGATTTCGCGGGTGATCCGCTCGATGGTTTGCTGACGTTGCTCGATGCTGTTCATGAGGAACTTTCCGGAGCGCATTTTTTCCTGAACGTATTCCTTTTCTTTCTGTGAAAGTTTCCCTTTGGCGATCAGCTCTTTGTAGGTGCTGTTGAGGCGAAGACGGGGGATGTAGTCATTATTCAGAAGGATAACCCATTCGCCGGACTCGTTTTTTTCGACGGTGACATCGGGGTTAACGACGCGGTTCTGGTCCTCGGAAAAACGGCGACCGGGAGAGGGGTCCAATTCGGCGATGGTTTCGAGAGCCTGGTGGACCTCCTCGGTGGAGGCATTGACCTTGCGCGAGATTTCGGGGATGCGGCGGCGCAGGAGGAGTTTGAAATGTTCCCGGATGATCCGGGCGGCAAGGCTCTGGGACTGCCCCTTAAGGCGGAGTTGGAGGAGGAGGCATTCCTGGAGGTCGGCGGCACCGATGCCGACCGGGTCAAAGGTCTTGAGGGACTCGTGGGCGATCTGGACGGTTTTAAGAGGAAGGTCGGCGAGGAGGGCGACCTCGCTGGGAGTGGCGGAGAGGAAGCCGCGGTCGTCGAGGCTGCCGACGAGGTATTGGATGGCCTTGCGCTCCTCCTCATCCAGCTCGGTGAGTTCGGCCTGGCCGAGGAGGTGTTCCTGGAGGGAGGTTTCGGCGACGAGGGAATCGAAGAAGTGCTGTCGGCGCTCGGCGTCCTCGCTGTTGTAAACATTATTTCGGCTTTCCTGCGCGAAGTATTCCTTCCAATCTTCATTTAGCTCGTGGAGCATATTATAGTCTTCACCGAAATCCATCTCCTCGCGATCGTCCCTGGATTCATCGGAGGATTCTTCGCCGCGGGAATCAGCTTCCTCGCGCTCGAGGCTGATGCTGGATTCGAGGGCGAGTTCTTCGAGGAGGGGGTTGGTCTGCAGCTCCTGGAGGATGGCATTGCGCAGCTCCATGGCGGGGGCCTGGAGGATCTTCAAAGACTGACGCAGTTGCGGCGCGAGAACGAGCGACTGCGACTGCTTCTGAACCTGGTGCAAGCCTTGGCTCACGGCGCGCCCAGGTTGAGTGGGGAAACTGCTTTACAACGGCACCACATGCTCAAGCCAGGCCGGGAGTTAGACCTGCAGACCACCGATCACTGGCGTTGTGGCCGTCGGCCTCAAAAAGATCCTTGAGGTAAAGGGCCAGCTTTTCATTGGTTGGTCCGTAGCCGTCGCTATAGAGGTAGGTTTCGAGGGCGATGAGCATCTGGGATGCGGACTGGTAACGCTCCTCGCGCGGGCGCTCAAAAGCGTTGTGGAGGATGGCATTGAGCTTGTCATCGATTCCGGGGCGGAGGGCGGTGAAGTCGGGGATTGGCATCTCAAGGATGTTTTCCCGGGTCTCCTCGGGAGAGTCGGCCTCAAAGAGATTAGTCCCGAGGAGCAACTCGGCCATTACGATGCCGCAGCCGAAGAGGTCGGCGCGGGCATCGGTGACTTCGTAATTAGCCTGTTCGGGGGAGAGGTATTCATCCTTCCCGGCAATCACTTCCCCCTCGACATTGTACATAAGGTCGAGAGCTTTCGCGATGCCGAAGTCGGTGAGCTTCACGTCTCCCTCATTGGCGATCATGATGTTCTTTGGATTGACGTCCCGGTGAACGATTCCGAGGAGGCGTTCCTGGTCGTCCTTCTTGGTATGGGCGTAGGCGAGGCCGCGACAGATTCTTGAAATAATGAAAACGGCAATCTCGATGGGGATTTGCTGTTGGGTGGCCCGGTGGCGTTGGATAAATTCCTCAAGATTGATGCCATTCACATACTCCATCGTCATGTAGTATTGGCTGTTAATTTCGCCGAGTTGGTAGGTCTGGACGATGTTGGTATGGATGAGGTCCGCCACGAGCCGGGCCTCCCCGATGAAGTTGTTCCGGAATTCGCGAATGGCGGAGAATTCTTCCCGGATGAGCTTGATCGCAACTTTTTTGGCGAATTTACCAGAGCCTCGTTGAAGCGCCTCGTAAACGACTCCCATGCCGCCCTCAGCAATGGTGCGTGTGATCTCGTAGTGGATCTCGTTAAATATGTGCTTCAGCGGTGACACTGGGCTTAGCTAAGAAAAAGATGCGGGGATGCGGCAAATCTTTTTCGGTATTTTGCACGAAAATTGCTCTCGGTCGTAAAAGAAGTATCAAAAAATCGTTTTTTGAGGGGAGGTCGTTTTTGGGATGAGCTCGGGACGGATTGACACGGGAAAAATTGGCTTTAGTTTTTTGATGATGATTCAATTAACGGAGAAAGCAGCGGGACAAGTTCGGCGCCTCCAAGTTGTGCATGGAGTTGAAGGACATTTTCTGCGGCTCTTTGTCGAATCGGGTGGCTGCTCAGGGATGGAATACGGGATGTCCTTCGACGGGACGAAAGAGGGCGACCACAGAATTGAAACGCAGGGGGTGATGGTGTTGGTGGATCGAGAAAGCATGAGCCACCTCAAGGGGTCGGAAGTGGATTTTGACGACGGCTTGACGGGGAAGGGATTTGAAGTTCGAAACCCGAACGCAAATTCCACCTGTGGCTGCGGGCGCAGTTTTCAGTAGGGATTGGGTTCCACGATCGGGGGTGGATCGGTGCGATTACGAGGGGCGAGGGCAACGGTGAGGGCTTCGGCGAGGAAGCCAATGACAATAATAGCGGAAGCCCCGATGATATTGAGCCAGCCTAACTGGAAGCAGATCCAGGAACCGAAGGTAGTAACGAGGACCCTGCTGAGACCTGCGAGGCTCATGATTCCGGTGCGCTGCCGGGTCATCGCCACCCCGTGGAAGTAGTTTCGCACGGCGAGAATGATGGGGGTGGGGAGCATGACATAGACGGCAGCCTTGGCGGCCTGGAGAAGAAGGCCATCGGCGTTCTGAAGGACGGTGAGAAAGGCTTCGAGTGCGGGGCTGAGGATGGAGAGGACGAGAATAAGGCAGAGGAGAACGGTGAGCTCGACGAGAAAGCGAAGGGTTCCAAGGGGGTCGGTGCGGGTAAACGTCGCCCCGACATGGCGGTATTGGTTGGCGGTGCTTTGAAAAAGGAGGACGAAGCTCATGCCGAGGGTGACACCGGCAATAACAAGGTCGATCTGGTCGCGGGACAGGTAGGGGACCTTGGTGAGAAAGTAGAAGAGGATCGGGCGGTTAAAGGCGAACATGATGGAAGTCAGCGCCATGGGCCAGAAGAGCCGGAGAAAGGCAGCCCCTCCGGCAGATACTTCAACGGCATCCTCGGGGAATGGTTTCCGGAATTTTAAAAAGAGAAAAAGAGCGAGAAGGGCGGAGGCACCCCGGGAAAGGTTTCCGGCGGCTCCAATGAGGAGGACGGGGTCGCCGGTCAGCCGAATGCCCACGAAGAGGGCGGCAAGCAGGATAAAGAGTTCGAAAAGCCGGACAAAAGTGAAGACTCCGGTGCGGTGCCATTGAATGAGAAGGCCGGAAAGAAGGGCGGTGGAAGACTGAAAGACGAGGAAGGGTAAAAACCAGCGGAGATAAAGGATGAAGGTCTGGGTGTCCCCAGTGGATAACTCAAAGAGCGTTGGCAGGAGAAAATGACCCAGCGGGGTAAATGAGAAGAGGCCGAGGGCCGCAAGCAGCGCAACGGTGAGGATGGCAACAAAGCGGATTCCAGAACGAAAGCTATTCCGATCGCGGATAAGAATGGTGCATGTCTGGGGGAGAAAGTCGAGAGCTGCCTGGAAAGGCATGAAAAATGACAGGGCGAGGGAGTAGAGGGCGAGCTTGGAAACCCCCGACTCCATCTCGAGGAGAATATAGTTCTGCGCCAGGCGACTGGATTGAAAGGCGATGCCCAAAAGGGCCAACGGCCAGAAAAAGGTCCAGTATCGGGTTTGGAGACGCATAGAAGTATCAAAACCTCGACCCTACTGCGAAAGCTTGCGGGTGAGAAGCCTAGGATGGAAGGGGATGAGAGAAAAGCCCGGCGGATTTGCAATGCATCAAAATATCAGCATATGATGATAAATACTTGCACTCCCGATAAGAGGGAGGCATTATAAACGGTTTATGAGTAAATTCATCTTTTCCTCAGAGTCCGTCGGTGAAGGTCATCCCGACAAAGTGGCGGACTACATCTCCGATAGTGTATTGGATGCCTGCCTGGAGCAGGATCCAAAGAGCCGCGTGGCCTGCGAAACGCTTGTGAAAAGCAACTGTGTTTTTCTGGCAGGCGAAATCACAACGAAGGCGACCTTCGACTACGAAAAGGTCGTGCGGGATGCGATCCGGGACATCGGTTACACCTTTGAGGACGACGTTTTCCAGGCGGACACGGTTTTCATCACCAACGCGCTGACGGCACAGAGTCCGGACATTTCCCAGGGTGTGGACGCGAAGAAGGTGGAGGGGAAAAAGACGGCTGAACAGGGAGCGGGTGACCAGGGGATCATGTTTGGCTACGCGACGGATGAGACGCCAGAGTTGATGCCGGCACCGGTAATTTTTTCGCACCGGCTTTTGCGGAGGATGGCGGAATTCCGGAAGCGGACCCGCCCGATTAAGTGGCTGCGGCCGGACGTGAAAAGCCAGGTGGCAATTGAGTATGAAGACGACACGATTGTCGGGATCAAGAACGTGGTCGTCTCGACGCAGCACTCGGAGGACGTAAAGCACAAGGAGATCGAAGACTTCGTGATCAACCAGGTGATCCGGAAGGTACTGCCAAAGAAGCTTTTGAAAAAGGACACGGAATTCCTCATCAACCCGACAGGAAAATTTGTAATCGGCGGGCCGCAAGGCGACGCCGGCCTGACGGGCCGAAAGATTATCGTGGATACCTACGGTGGATGGGGACGGCACGGAGGGGGTGCCTTCAGCGGGAAAGATCCGTCGAAGGTGGATCGCAGCGCGGCCTACATGTGCCGTTGGGTGGCCAAGCACATCGTGGCGGCCGGTCTGGCGAAAGTGGCGGAATTGCAAGTGGCTTACGCGATCGGGTATCCAGAGCCGACGAGCGTGCACGTGCAGACCTATGGAACGAACACGGTGCCGGAAAGCGTGATCGAAGAAGCGATTCAAGCGGTCTTCAGCTTCAAGCCAGCGAAGATCGTGAAGGAACTCGACCTGTTACGCCCGATCTACCGGGAAACGACCCACTACGGACATTTTGGAAAAGAGGGCCAGCCCTGGGAGGAGACAACGAAATTGAAAGTCCTGCAATCGGCGGTAAAGAAGCTGTCCTAAACCTAATTTAATACTGACAACCCAACCTGATACTATGGCTACCGAAACGAAAACCGAAACAAAAACCGATTACAAAGTCGCGGACATTGGCCTGGCCGAATTCGGTCGGCGCGAGATCGACATTGCCGAAAAGGAAATGCCGGGACTGATGGCGACCCGGAAAAAATATGGACCGGACAAGCCACTTGCCGGGGTGCGAATCATGGGCTCGCTGCACATGACGATCCAGACGGCGGTCCTGATTGAGACTCTGAAGGAGCTAGGCGCGGATGTGCGCTGGTGTTCCTGTAATATTTTTTCGACGCAGGACCACGCGGCCGCGTCGATGGCGGTGGCGGGTGTTCCGGTCTTCGCCTGGAAGGGTGAGACGCTGGAAGAATATTGGGAATGCACTTACAACGCATTGACCTGGCCGGACGGAAAGGGACCGCAGCTCATCGTGGACGACGGCGGAGACGCGACCCTTCTGATCCACAAAGGCTACGAGCTGGAAACGGAAGGATCGGAGTGGGTGGATTCTCCCTCCGAGGCACGTGAAGAGGACGTGGTCAAAGCCCTCGTGAAAAAAGTGAACGGCGAGGATCCCCTCCACTGGACCAACGTGGTAAAGGAATGGAAAGGGGTTTCGGAGGAGACGACGACAGGAGTCAACCGCCTTTACCAGATGCACGCCGCGGGCAAGTTGCTGGTGCCGGCGATCAACGTGAACGACTCGGTAACGAAGTCGAAGTTCGACAACCTTTACGGCTGCCGGGAATCGTTGGTAGACGGCATCAAGCGCGCCACGGACACGATGATGGGCGGTAAGGTCGGAGTCGTTTGTGGATACGGCGATGTCGGAAAAGGCTGCGCTCAGGCGCTGCGGGGCCAGGGCTGCCAAGTTATCGTGACGGAAGTGGATCCGATCTGCGCCTTACAGGCAGCGATGGAAGGATTTAAGGTCACGACACTGGAGGATGCCCTTCCGGTCGGCGACATCTACGTAACGACGACAGGGAACAAGGACATCATCTGCTATGAGCACATGGAAAAGATGCGCGACATGGCGATTGTCTGTAACATCGGCCACTTTGACAACGAGATCCAAGTCGACCGCCTGAATAATGCGGAAGGGGTAAGGCGGTTGAACATCAAGCCACAGGTGGACCAGTATTTCTTCCCGGATGGCCGCTCAATTTTCCTTCTGGCGGAGGGGCGGCTGGTCAACCTTGGCTGCGCAACGGGGCACCCGAGCTACGTCATGAGCAACAGCTTCACGAACCAGGTTCTTGCGCAAATGGATTTGTGGAAAAACCTCGAGAAGTATACGCCGGGGGTGTATATTCTTCCAAAATACCTCGACGAAGAGGTGGCGCGCCTGCACCTTGAAAAGATTGGGGCGAAACTGACGAAGTTGACAGATGAACAGGCCTCTTACGTCGGACTGAAGCCGGAAGGGCCTTACAAACAGGACCACTATCGTTACTGATCGGAGGAGGGAAGGCGTATTCTCTTGAATTGAAAAAACCCCCGGTTGGGGGTTTTTTCATTTCCAGGCCATGTTTTACGACGAAACCAGAGTGGATTTAAAAGCGGGCAAGGGGGGCGACGGCTGCCTGAGCATGCACCGGGCGAAATATCTACCGAAAGGGGGACCGGACGGTGGCGACGGCGGTCGTGGCGGAAGCATCTTTTTACGTGGCGATGAAAACGTCGGCGATCTGCGGAATTTCCACTTCAAGCCGATTTGGCGGGCCCGGAACGGAGAACCGGGCCGTGGAAAAAACCAGAACGGGGCCGGTGGCGAAGATTTGGTTCTGCGGGTTCCTCTGGGGACGGTTGTCGTGAACGAGGCGAACGAGGAAGTTGTGGTGGAGGTCCTGGACCCCGAGCAGTCGACCCTTCTTTTAGAAGGTGGGGAAGGAGGGCGGGGAAACGCGTCTTTCGCGAGTCCGACGGACCAGGCTCCGCGGCAGACCACTCCCGGGACAGCCGGGGATGAAGGCTTTTTTCGTTTTGAACTAAAAACGATCGCGGATATCGGGTTGGTCGGAATTCCGAATGCGGGAAAATCAAGCCTTGTAGGGCTCCTGACCAACGCCCAGCCCCGGACGGGTCATTATCCATTCACGACAAAGGACCCCTCGGTGGGGATTGTTGAGTATGGGGACAGCTACGATCGGCTGGCTCTTGCGGATATCCCGGGCCTGATTGAAGGCGCCTCGGAGAATCGCGGTCTCGGCCACCGGTTCCTGCGGCATATCGAGCGCTGTAGGGTCCTTCTTTTTCTGATCGATATGGCGGGCGTTGACGGTCGGGATCCGGCGGATGACTACGCCCAGCTGTTGAAAGAGCTGGAGGCCTATGATCCACATCTTCTGGAGAAGCCCCGGTTGGTAGGGGCGAACAAAATGGACGAGCCGGAGGCGGCTGAGCACTTGTTGAATTTCCGGCAGAGGATTGGAGAATCTCCACCGGTTTACCCGATTTCGTGCTTGTCGGATGAAGGCATCCCGGAGCTGAAAGCGGCTTTGCGGAAGGCAGTTCTGATGAATCGGAAGCGGGCGTTGGGCTCCGCGGAGGCTTGACTTCCTGCTTGATGGGTTAGGGGAAAACATTCATACCTTGGAAATATGCAACTCAGGCAGCTCATTCTCCGCTCGAACCGCTTCCTCGGGTCCGCCCTTGTGGATAAAGGCTTGATCGATCAAGAGGCGCTGGAGCAGGCCAATGAGCAGATAATCCGGCTGATCCATGAGCAGGAAGTGAAACGGCCGTGTCTTTTGCAGATCCTGATGTATGATCTGAAGGCCCTGAACGAGCAGGAATTGCTGGATATGTTAGCTCGGGGAGCGCCGGTTGGAATGGTGGATTTATCGTCGATGCAGTTGAATCTCCCCCCGGACATCAGCCCGGAAGAATGCGGGGCGACGGGGACGATACCCTTTGACAATCGGGAAGGATTGAATTTTTTGGCGACAACCTACTATTACAGCAAACCGGTGCGGGATTACTGGGAAGACCGCTTGGATGGACCCATTTATTGGTATATCACCACCCTCGCGCAGATGAATGAGGCTCTGGAAACCCTCACCGGTGAAGCAGCTCCCCGGACGGAAAACAAGCCTGCGGGAGAAGTGGAAGCCACTTCATAAATCCGCGATACCGCACGTGAGGAAAAACGGAACCAATGAGTAAAAGCATTTTAATTTTAGACGATGACGTCGATTTCAACAGCCTGCTGACGGATATTTTCACGCAGGCGGACTACGACGTGTTTTCGGAGCAAAACCCGGAGCAGGCACTGGAGATTTTCAAGAGTGAGGAATTCGACCTGGTGGTGACGGACCAGAAGATGCCGAACCTGAGCGGTGCGGAGTTCATGCGGAAGATCAAATCAATCCGCTCGGATGTGCCGGTCATCATGGTCTCTGGTTACCTCGACAACGAGACGATCCGCGACTTGATCAAGGAAGGGGTCGGGGGGGTCTTCCTAAAGCCATTGAATGTTTTCTCCCTCTTGAAGCGGACTTCTGAACTGATTGAGGAAAGTGAAAATGAGAAGACGAACGGCAGTTCCACCGGAGAAAGCCAAGAGCCCTTCCGGAGCGACTACGCAAGCTCCCTGCCTTTCAAGTTCCGGTCGTATCCGTGCCGAAGCGAGGCCTCGACCAATTTCGCGAAAAAGCTGCATTCCCTGCGGAACTTCAAGACGAACCTCCTGCTGATTGGGCGTCCAGGCATCCCGTTCAAGAACATCTGTGAAGACCTGATCGGTTTCAGTGAAAATACGCACGAGCAGTTCGTCTACCTGAACAACGATCAGATCGACGCCCGCCGGATCAACCCCTTAATCCAAGCGGCGGCGGATGAGAATTTCGACCGGGTCACCCTGGTATTGCTGGAGGCTCAATATTTCGAAGAGCGGCAGAAGCAGCTGATCCTGCAGTTGAGCCGGAAAGAAGGGGCCTATGCGGATCTTGAACTGCCGATCCGGATTATCTTCTGCCTTAACGAGGATTTGGACGTTCTCTATGAGGAAGGGACGATTGACGAGAACCTTTACATTCTGATGGGGACCTCGGAAGCGCGCGCTCCGAACCTAGCGGAATGCCTGGAGGACATCCCGGTGTTGGCCCAGCAGTCGGTGGTGGACGCGCTCTCCGATTCCAACCGGACAACGGTCCCGCGGATCGACAAGACCGGTCGGCAGTGGCTGCAGGAGCAGACCTGGTCGGAAAACCATAAGCAGCTGAAGGAATTTATGAGCAGCGTGGCATCCCGGATCAAGGAGGACGTCCTGACTGCGGATCACTTCGCCCTCGCGTTGCGGGATCCGGATCTAACTCACGGGGATCTCAACAACGAGCGTTTTACCAAGCAGTTGATCCGGACCCGGGACGAATACGTCCGCGCGATGCTGATCCTCTGTGACGGAAACCGGGAGGAGGCGGCGCGGAATTTAAGGATCGGCGAGGACCTGCTCGCCGAAATCCTATCCTCCCCTGCCTGAGCGAACTCTTGAAGGGGGAATCGATTGGAGACTTGATCTGTTGATTCCGTTGTCTGTAAATAGAGCGGAACCCGCGATTCATGCCAGGAAGGATCTTAGTCCTCGACGACGAGGAAAACTATGCAGAAATGCTTCAGGGACTGCTGAGGCAGAACCATTTCCTTGTGGATATGGCAACCAAGCCGGAATTGGCTCTGGAAGCATTGGATGAAAGAAATTACTCACTGGTGATTTCGGATTACAAGATGCCGATCATGGACGGCGCGGTATTCCTGAAAAAGGCGCGGGAGATCTTTCCGGACCTGCCGGTAATCCTGGTATCGGGGCTGATGAACACACCGGAGCTGGTGAAGGTGGCGAACATGGGGGTGACCCTGGTTTTGGAGAAACCGCTGGACACCTCAAATTTTCTGGAGCAAGTAGGCCGCTTCGTGGAGCCGATGACGGATGCGGAGGCGGAGGCGGCGGAGAAGGGGGACTTCAAGGAGAGTCGTTTTGGCGGACCTGCCCGTGCGGCGAAGAAGGTCTTCAATTTTCCGAAGATTTTGAAATTTCTCTCGGCGGAGAACACGGATTCGAAGCGCTACATCCAGGAGACCTGGGATAATTTCCAATATTCGCCAAACCTGTTTTTCACCGGTCCGGCTGGTTCGGAGTATGAGCTTATCTTGCGGGAGCTGACTCACTGGCGAAACCAAGACGGGAAGAAAAACCATTACTTCAGCGCGAGTCAGTTGAGGAAGGAATCGATTCAATCGACGCTCGACCGGCTGGACGAGGATCCGGACTACAGCACGGTGGTAGCAGTGGGCGACCTGAACGGTTTATCGATTGATGAACAGGCCTTCCTGCTGGAATTCTTGCGCCGAGCTCCAGCGGAGCAACCGGGGGAAGGTTCGGTGACCTTCACCTACTGGCTAGAGACTTTGAAGGACCTGAACATGGACCTGCAGATTGAAATCCGGAAGACGCTGGTGAAAATTCCGCCGTTGCGCAATCGACCGGGAGAGATCGCGGTCTATGCAAAGCGGTATTTGGAAGAATTCAGTCGTGAGCAGGAGCGGCCGGAGCCGCCGGTCCTGAGCGGTTCGGCGAAGAATCTTCTCCTGCAGTATCCGTGGAAGGGGAATTTCGCGCAGCTGATCAAAGCGTTAAAGCGGAGCGTAAAAGTGATGACGAACGAACCGCTGCCCTACGAGGCGTTACGGGCGATCCTCTCCCCGATGGACCCGAGCGTCCACCTTCCCCTTGAAGGAGGGGACTTGGAGGAGGTGCTGATCACGCGGCAGCAGGAGATCATTCGCGGAGCGGCGGGCGAGAACGAGCAGGATCCAAAGGAAGTCCTGAGCAAGCTGGGATTCGACGTATCGAGTATGCCTTCGGAGATGGGGATCGAACACCTCGACCTCCTTTACCCGGAGTTGCTGGAAGTCCAGGATAACTGAGTGCTCGGAGGTTTTCTTGAAAAAGCCTGTAATCCGGAAGTCTGGGAAAAATGGGGGCTGGGCTCTATTGAAAAAAATGCCGCGACGGGTTAATTTAAAAAGTCTTTTATAAATGGATCAGAAATCGCCAATGGATTTTTTTCAGCACTTGATACTCCGGGTGAATCGGACCCTGGGGGCGGCTCTGTATCAGGAGCACCTTTTATCGAGCGAGGGCCTATCGCAGGCCGACGACTGCTTTCTGGAGTGCTTTCGGGTGAAGGATTGGGAGGGGGCGAATAGGGCGGATGCAGTTGCCAGCTAGCCTGAATTTTAGCAAAAGTTGGAACGATGGCCCTAGCCCGCATACAGACCAATCTGGTCAAGATTCTCCACCAGCTCGGATATTTAAGGGAGGATCAGTTAGAAACGATCCTCAACGCCCCTGGTGATTTACCCGGGGAGGCAATGGATGAGCTGCTGCGCAGCGAATACCAGCTGACGAACTTCCAGTTATTGATCGGCAAGAGTCGGCTGTTCGACATTCGTCCTTTCAACGTCAAGAATTACCGGTTAAACGAGCGGACCTTCGAGAAGCTGGACAAGGATTTCTGCCGGGAAAACTTGGTTTTGCCGATCGGGATGGTTGGAAAGTATATCGTGGTGGTGGTATCGAACCCGTTCAACCTGCAGATATCGAACAAGGTGCAGGAGATTACGCGGATGCAGGTCACGGTCCTGCTGGGTATCGAAGAAGAGATTCAAGCGAAGCTGGAGAATGAGAAGGGACCTGAGCCGATGGAGGGTCTCGGGGATGTGATCAACGCCCTCGGGGTTGAGGTTGCGGAGACGGAGGAGGTTTCCGAGGACGATTTTTCGGATGAGGATTCCGCGCCGATCATCCAGCTGGCGAACCGGATTATTGAAGATGCCTACTACAGCGGAGGGTCGGATATTCACCTCGACCCTTTCGAGAATGATTCACGGGTGCGCGTCCGTGTCGACGGCAAACTAGAGGAAAAGCTGCGGATCCCGAAAAAGGTATCGGGTGCGCTAATGGCCCGCTTCAAGGTGATGTCGGATTTGGACATTGCGGAGAAGCGGAAGCCTCAGGATGGGCGGATTGTCTTCAAGCAGTTCAACCGCCGTGGACTGGATATTGATCTGCGGGTATCAACAGCCCCGTTAAACCACGGGGAAGGGGTAGTGATGCGGATTCTCGACAAGCAGAAATCGACGCTCCCGCTGGAGGCGCTCGGTTATTCGGAGCGAAACCTGAAGCGTTACACGGAACTCATCCGACGACCTTATGGAATGATCCTGCATTGCGGGCCGACCGGTTCAGGGAAATCGATGACGTTGTATTCGGCATTGAATGTCATCAACAGTTCGGAGATCTGCATCCGAACAGCAGAAGACCCGATTGAGTATACCTTGCCGGGGCTCGCGCAGATGCAGATGAAGCCAAAGATCGGCCTGACCTTCGCGACGGCACTACGGTCGTTTCTGCGGCAGGACCCGGACATCATTTTGGTTGGGGAAATCCGGGATCGGGAGACGGCGCAGATTGCGGTGGAGGCGGCGCTGACAGGACACATGCTCTTTTCAACCCTACACACCAACGACGCCCCCTCGACGGTTCAACGGATGACGGAAATGGGAATCGAACCATTCATGATCTCGGCTTCGCTGGTTTGCGTGTGTGCCCAACGCCTGCTCCGCCGAGTAAATAAGGCTACGCGTATTCCCTACGAGCCGGTGGGGAACGAAAAGCAGATTATCGAACGCGGACTTGGATGGAGCGGGCAGATCTACAAGGCATCGGACGACCCGGATTCACCCGCGGGTCCGCCCTATAAAGGCCGGGTGGGTATCCACGAGTTGATGTCGGTTTCGGAGGAATTGAATGAGGCGATCAACGGCGGGGCGGAAACCGCCAAGCTGAAGGAAATCGCGATGAAGAACGGCATGCGGACTCTGCACCAGGACAGCCTCTTGAAGGTGAAGGCAGGCCTGACGACCTTGAAAGAGGCCTTGGGAACGGTGCCACCGGACCTCGAGGATCTCGAAGCGATCCGAAAGACCCAGGAAGAACGGGAAAAACGGGAATGCGAAGAAGAGGCGGCGGAGCTGGAAGCGCAGGTAATGGCCGCCGGTTGACCGATCGGTCTGGTTTTGTGACAGATCGCAGTTAAACTTTACGATGGCGTGAACTTTCGCCGGAAAGAAAAGAATAGAGTTTGGCGGAAGAACGTGCTGCTCTTAGTTAGCAGGATATGTCCCGATATCAATTTACCGCCATCGATGGAGAGGGCCGAAAACGTTCAGGAGTGGTCGAAGCCGAATCCTCGGAGGATGCGAGCACGAAGATTTCGAGCATGGGGCTGATGCCGACGGAGGTCGGGCCGACCTCCGACTCGAAGCGTGCGTCGAAAAAAAAATCGAAGGGGACGAAGCCGCCGATGGCGGCGAGTCGGAAAAAGGACCCGAAGAAGAAAGGTTTCCATTTCGGGAAAGTCATTTCCTTCGAAGACTTGTCGGTTTTTACCCGCCAGCTCGCGACGCTGCTGCGCGCGGGCCTACCG
>CAYQKH010000012.1:20009-37622 GCA_964417945.1 uncultured Opitutales bacterium | reverse complement strand
GCCGTGGGTGCCACGGGGTCCTGGGAGGAGGCTTCCGGCACCAGCTCGAGGCTGCTGCGGAAGATCGGTCCCCCTTCCGTGGCATACCAGACGTTCCGGTCTCCACCCAGCGGCGTATTCCCGCTCCACTCATATCCCGGGAAGGTCACAAATTTCCCCGGCTGGTTCAGCGAGGCGGTCAGCTCGTTCAATTCCTTCCAGAACGTATCCGTAATCTGAAAATCATTGCCCTGGTGGGAGGCGATATCCAGCCGCGCGCAATCCCGTGCGAAAAGAAAGTAGTCTTCTGCGCTGTTCGTCCCGATCGTTTCTTCCGATTGCCCGTGGAAATCCGCCCAGAAATGCTTCGGGCCATCCAGGGTTTCTACCACCCGGATCGGATTGCTTCGTATCGTTCCTTCGCCTTTCAGCCCATTGACCGTCAGCACCTCCACCCCTTCCTTCGCAAACCCTTTGTGGGAATGGGACACCGCCTTCTTCACCGGGTTGCCCCAGCGATCCTCCTCCTTCGTCCAGTAGCGGAAACGCTTTCCCTTTTCCACCTGCGAGGGGGCCAGGCAGACTGTCCGAACCGGCTCCCCCGGCACAATCTTCAGCGTCGGGGAAGGCTGCAGCTCCTTGAATTGATAAGAGGCGATCGGGTCGACCAGGGTCTTGAATTCAAAGGTTTTTTCGCAAAACGTCTGCATCTGCCAACCCGGGCAACCCCCTTCTTTCGCCCCAAAGACGACCCGGACCCGATCTCCCCGGTTCAGGTAACCGCCCATCACTTTTAAAACCAGTGAGCCTCCCCACGGGCGGGTGTGCCCCTTCGGATCCCAGCGCGCCTCCAACCGGCAGTTCCCCGTTGTCTCAATCTTGCAGTAGTTCGGCCCCGCCGGATCTTCCCATTGCGGGGTGCCGAAATCTCCCGCGTAGCGAAAGGAAATCTTCAAGAAACCCGTGTCATCAATCGGATGCCCCGTCGTATACTCATACTCCACTGTCGTATCCTCACCCGCGACCATCGTCCGGGGAGTCAGGATTTTTGCTTTTCCAATATCCATCGATCTCATCATTCAGGTTGCTCGTTCAAAAACTTCAAGGGTGACCACGTTCTCCATCGGTTTGCCGTCGAGGTAGCAGCGCAAGTTCTCCAAGGCCAGGCGACCGCAGTGCAGTCCCCGCTCGCGGGTCGCACCGCCCATGTGCGGCAACAGGAAAACGTTATCCATTTTTCGCAGCGGAGAGTCCGACGGAAGCGGCTCCTCCTCATACACATCCAAACCCACCCAAAGGTCCCGCTCCGACGCCACCCGGATCAGGTCTGTCTCCTTTACCACTGCTCCCCGGGCCACATTGATAAAGGCCGCCCCCTCCGGAAGCAGACGTAAGAGACGCTCGTCCACACCTCCACGCGTCTTCGGCGTCAACGCCTTTAATTCCACCAGGATATCACTCTCCGAGAAAAGCGCTTCTGCCGAGGCCGCACGCTTTACTCCGGCTGCCTCCAGGAGCGCGTCAGGAACTCCCGTATCCGCCGTCACCTCGCACTCGAACGGACGCAGCAAACCCACCAATTCCTGCGCAATCGACCCGAAGCCGTGCAGACCCACCCGCTTTCCAAAGAGCGTGCGGTTCGTCAACAACCGTGGACGCCACTCCCCCCGCTCCCGCAGGCGATAACTGTGCACCGAAAGCTGCCGCAGGGTACAAAGGATCAACATCAGGGTGCATTCCGCAACGTAGGGCCCGATTGCCGACCCCCAGTTCGTCACCAACAGGCCTTGTTCGAGATGAGTCTTCGAAATTTTGACGGAAACCGAACCGCTCAAATAACAAAAGTAATCGATGCTGCCGCCGTTTTCTTGCAGCGCATTGAGCGGAAGGGCCGGCATTCGCCAGGCTCCCAGAACCACCTCCGGTTGATATTCCGTAAGAAGCGCGTGAAACGCGTCTGCTTCCATCGGGGCCTCTACCCGCAACTCGAGGTCCACCTCACCGAGAAGCCCTTCCGGATACCCGCCGAAGAAGTGCTCGCGCTCCGCCGGGTCCAGGATCGCTAATAGGCGCTTCTTTTTCATAACCGTTCAGGAATACAGCACCTCGCCCAACATTGCCTCGTCGGGTTCCACTCCGATGCCCGGTCGGTTCGGCAGGGTATACGCACCCTTCACCGGCTCCAGGGAGGGGGTAAAATAGGCGTCGCCGGTTTCCACCTGCGTCGGCTGATACTCGAGGAGGTAGAGCATCTCCGTGGCCGCTGCCACATGAACCGTCGCCGCGGTGTAAGGGGCCAAGCCCGAACCAATGTGCGGTGCCACGGGCACATTGTATGCATTGCAGAGTTGAATCACCCGCATGCCTTCGGTGATCCCCAATCGGCCGATATCCGGTTGCGCGAGATCCAGCGCCGCCGCCTCCAGGCGTTCCTTAAAGCGGTAACGCGTCCGGAACTCCTCGCCCAACGCCACTGTCAAGTCGAGCGCCGCACAAAGCTCGGTATGCCGCTCCACCACCTCCGCATTCATTGGGCATTCAAAAATCGCCACGTTCAATTCTTCGAACGCCCGCCCCAGGCGGATCGCGTCGTTCAGATTGTAGCACCAGTGGATGTCCGTCAGGATCTCAATCGAGTCACCGAGCGCCTCCCGCACCTTCCGGATGTGCGCGATGTCCGCATCCACGCCGTAACCCAGCGAAAGCTTGAAATTGCGAAACCCCTTTTCCACCCATTCCCGGATCTTCTCAATCTGCTCCTCCGGGGTCACTGCCGGGACACCCGAAACATAACAGGGAATCGTCTCCCGGTAACTTCCACCCAGCAGCTGGTAAACCGGCAACCCCGTCGCCTTCCCACGGATGTCCCAAACAGCGATATCGCAGGCCGAGAGGGCATCCACTATCAATCCGCTGTCATGCCCGCGGTCGCGGAAATGATCGTAGATCCGGTCGCGCAGGACCTGCCCGTCATGTGGGTTCTCCCCCAGGAAACCGGGAGCAATACACTCCTTCACCCCCTCCGCCACAATTTGAGGCACCAATGAGCTCTGCGTCTCCCCCCAACCCACGATCCCATCATCCGTTGTCATCTTCACAATCAGGGTCTGTGTGTCTGCTGTGTAAATAGCACGGTAGAGGCCGTGTGTAATATAGTTCCCGTAATCACCCGCCTTCTGCCGGGTGTCGTGGCCGCCTACATAGGCCTTGTTCGGTATCTTCAGGGGAAAGCATTCAATCGATTCGATTTTCATTCGTTTATTCAGTTTCAGTATTTAAAAAGATCTCCGGTTTCGGCCCGAGGACATCCAGGGCGTCGAGAAGTTCTTTCTCCTCCCCAACCATCCGGAATCCACTCTTCAGGCAGGTCAATCCCAGACGGTCCGCGCCTCCGCGATTTTGTATCCACTTTTTCCCGATTTCTGGGGTCGAGGCGTAAACGAGGAGCATACGCTCCCCGCCCGAGAGGGCGAACTCGGCCACCCCATCCTCCACGCCGGTCACCTCTAATTCCCCTCCCCGGCTGAAGAGGAGGGTGTGCAGGAGCCGGAAGCGGTCGAAGGCGGGCCGGGGGTTGCAGCGGCCATCCAGCAGCCCGTTGGTCACGTCCATCGTCCGGTCAAAATCAAGCAGCGGCTCGAGAAAGAAGCGGCTGCCCGGGCAGAGCATCGACGCGATAAAGGCCTCGATCCCCTCTCGGCAGTTGGTCGCGTCATCGAGACTGCCAAAAGCAAAGGCGAAATCGAGGACGGGACTCTCGCTCCCGGCACCCCCCGTTTCGGCAAGGTCCCTCACCCGATCTATACTCGAAACCCCGCTCTCCAGGCGGAAGAGCACCCGGTCCACCCTCAGGCCCTTCTCTTTGAGAAAGTCCTGAAGGTTCCGCAGGCTCTCCTCTTCGTAACCAAAGCGGGTTCGCGGATGTTGTTTCCCCGCCACCAGAGGTCCGGGCACCACGGGGCAGAGCGAAAGACCGATCCCCGTGTCCTCTAATTCCCCCTGAGCCCATCGGAGCCGCTCCGCATCCGGAAGGACCACCCCTTCCAGTTGCCATTCAACATACAACGGCCGCTTGCCTCCGATTCCCTTTTTTGCCTGCCCCACCAGCCCCTCCAGGGAAAACCCGCTCAGGTCGTAGGAGGGCCCTTCCTTCAGCAATAACGTCAAACGTTCCCTCTGAAAAGGTCGGTCGAGGTCGCCGTCCGGAATCCGGAGATGGCGGACCCCCAACTCCTGGATCAGCAGGAGCGGGTAATCGTTTCGTACCGTGTGCCGGATGACTGAGGGAAACACGATCGGGACGTCCGCACGGTGCGATACCGGCTGCACCAGGCTCATCCCCACCCGGCAGTCTGGGAGCCCCGCCGATACCCGGGTCAAAAGCGGACGAAAACCGGGAGCCGGTGCCCGGAAGCGGTCCGGCGCTCCCTCCGTCCGAATAAAGTGGACGTCGATCCGATCCCGTAAAACCCGCAACCGGTAAAACCCCAGCTTCGGGTAATCGTCGCGACCCTGCTCCGGTGCCGGGCTCGCCGCAAACAGCTGGCCGAATCCCGGCCGGGTGAACGAACTCGAGGCGAATTGGAAGTAACGGCAATCCCCAATCCGGTCGAAAAAGGCCCAGTGTACGTGCGCACCTCCCGCCAGTTCGATGCCGTGCTTCCGGATCAGCTCCACTACCCATTCCCGAGTCGGCTCCCCGATGACGTCGTAGTGCCCGAGCCCACGCTCCTCAGGTTTGTCCAGGTAGAGCGGCAGGTGGAAGAACAAAAGCTTCCGCTTCTCTCCCGCCCCTTCCAGAGACTCCTCCAGCCAACGCCGCTGCGCCGCTTCCGCCTCCATCCCTGTGTTCAGAATCTGGCTGTTCAAGACGATGACTACAATCTCTCCGCGCTCGATCGCATACCAGGAACGGCCTACCCGCTCATGAAACCATTCCAGCATCTTCTCCTCCACCGGATGCGTCGGCATTGTCGCGTCCGGCTTGTCCCCGACGTCATGATTCCCCGCCACAATCCGGATCTCCGCTCCCGTCGCTCCCAGTTCTGAAAGCCCCGCCTCGTAAGCCGCCACGAAGCCTTCCATCTCCGGATACTCCTGCACTAGGTCCCCAAGGTGCAGGCTCACCTCTGCGTCCCCGAAATACTCCAAAACCAGGCGCGCCCGATCCGTCTGCTTCCCCCGCGATGGGAACTCCTCCGCACCACGCATCCCCGGTTGCAGAAAATGCGTGTCCGCCACCAACTCAATCTCCAGCTGCGCTTCTTCCAGGTAACTCCCGTCCAGTTTTCTTTCGTCACTCATATTTGTTAACTGAGTAGTTCAAACTTTCAGCACGGCTGCCATTGTCAACGGAAAGGCTCACCCCCGGCATGAAATCCGAGGAGGGCGGCCCCCACCGGGACGACGTTCTCCCCCAGGGAGGTGCGCTTGAGACGGAAGGGCGCCTGAAGCTGCGGCGCCACTCGCCCCTCCATCGCCCGGTGAATTTCAGGAAGGAGCCAGGCATGCTTCAAAACGCCACCCCCCATGACGATGATATCCGGGTTGAACAGGTTGACGAGTGTGGAGCAGGCGAGACCCATGCGATCGATAAAGGTGGTGAGACAGAAAGCGGCCAGGGGATCTTCGGGGTAGGCCTCGAAAAGCAGGGGGGCAATCGTTTCCGGGGCCCGGTGTTCAAGGCGTTGGGCGAGAGGGCTGCTATTGAGCAACCGTTCCCGGTTCGCAAGGGCGAGCCTCCCCAGTCCGTCCCCCGAGCAACTGGCCTCGAGGCAGCCGCGATTTCCGCACGGGCACGGCAGGCCGTCGGGTTCCACCACAAGATGGCCAATTTCTGCTTCTCCAAAGCGCCCGCCCTCGAAGAGTTGCCCGCCCCGGACGATTCCACCTCCGATCCCGGAGCCCACCGTGATATAAACCATAGAACCCCTTCGCTCCCCAGCACCGAGGAAATACTCTGCGAGGGCCGCCGCATTACAGTCATTTTCCACCTTTAGCGGCACTTGAAAAGTTTCCTCGACCCGCTCCCTCGCAGGGAAGCCCTCCCAGCCCGGCTCGTGGGGATTGCAGTAAGGCTGGTTTTCCTGCCGGTCCACCATGCCTCCAAATCCCCATCCGGCTCCGACCAGCTTGCCGGTCTCCAACCCCGCCTTTGCCAAGGCATCTTTCCCGGCCTGAAGCAACCGCTCGAGAGTATCCGGTGCCTGGTTGCTTGAGGACCGCGTCGTTTCCGCCCGGCTCACCAGCGCCCCCGTGGCGTCGCAGACCACCGCCGCGATTTTCCTTCCTCCGGTCTCGAATCCTAGGGCTAGCGGACTGGACCCGTCCGGGGACATCTCACGCGGATTCCCACTCCCGGATATTCATCACCTTGTCCAACCAGCAGTGCAGGACGACTTGGTGGCTACATTCGACGATGCCGTAGGTCCTTGCGGGGATGTAGAAGTTCAATATGCCCAGCTTCCGGGACGCGTTGTCCGGCTTCATTCCGGAGAGCGTCACCCTCGCCATCCCCAGTTTGCGCGCGCTTTCCAGTGCCCGCACGACGTTCGGGGAATTGCCCGAGCTGCTGATCGTGATCAACAGGTCGTCCACCCCCCCGTATTGCTCAAGGGGAAAGGAGAAAACCTCATCGTAGCCGAAATCATTCCCGATTGCCGTCAAGTAGGCCACATCGTTGAAAGCATGGGAGGGAAGCCCCCCGTTCTTGGTCGAGTCCACCGACATATGGCTCGCCATCATCGCGCTGGCTCCATTCCCGGCGAAATAGTGTCGGCCCCGCCGTTCCCGGGCGCGTTCGGTCAGCGCGACCCACTGCTCCATCCCCGCTTCCGAGTCATGGACGCGACCGGACGCATCCGTTACCACCAATCCCTTCAGGGATCGGTCGATCGATTCAATATACTGTGCGTAATAACTCATAAAACAGATCCCCAAACTTAACCTTTTTTCGGAGGAAGGATCCCGAACATCGCTCGCATCGTATCCTGGATTGTCTCCGCTTCGACGACCTTGGTCCGGGGAGGATCTCCCTCCGCGGGACCGCGGTGAACTGCCTCGAGCCGGTAGGGCCCGGTAAATTTCCGTGCCACCTTGAAACGCTCCGGTGCCTCCCGGAAGGCCCGCATCGCTCCTTCTGCACGCACCCGGATCAATTGCCGCGCCCGCTCCGGGGACAAGTGGATCGCCCCCGCCTTGGCACGTCGGTATTCTTCCTCGGGAAGGTGGTTGAATTCGTCCGGAACCAGCCCGCGCTTCACCGCCGCAAAGTGGATGTCGGGGACCAGTCCGCGCGCCTCCACCTCCAAGGCGGCCTCGCCTGCCGCGAAGATGGCCGCTACTCCCATCTCCATCGCGCAGAGACAGGCCTGCCCGAATTCCCCAATGGAATAACCGTTCAGCTGGAAGTCGAGATACCCGAAGCTCTGGGTGTGGGTCAGGTGGGAATAATCCGTTCCCGCCTTCGCGTGTTGTCCCACCCAGGTAATCGCATCGAAACTGGAGTCCAGCCCGGCGGGGTATTCCGTGCCCTTGCCACGGATCATTTCCACCCGCGGGTCGAGGCTTTCCACATTCAGCCCGCCCTTGCCGTGCCCGTCTAAAACGACCACCTCCGTCGCCCCCCCAGCAAACAAGCCATCCACCACCGCATTCACTTCCTGCGTCGTTAATTCCTTGCCGCGAAAATAATTCATCCCATCCGGCAGGCACCAGTCCTCCGAATTCGCCACCCCGGCCACGGCTTCCATATCAGTTAACACGTAGATCTTCATCAATCGGTCCTTTCTCGAAAAAAATTCAGGTCCCGGTCGACCTCCTCCTCGGGAGGGCGCAGGTAGTAGGGCGTTTCCGGGTTGGTCTTTTCCGCCCATTCCATCACCGCGGTGGTCGCTTCCCGCTGCCGGGACGCCTCCGCGAGGCAGAAGTCCGGGTTCCAATCCGCGTGCAGTCGCTTGCGCAACTGCTCCCCGACTTCAAGAGTATCCAGACGCCCCCATAGGTCGGTGGTTTCCTCCGGGTCCTCCTCCAGATTGAAAAGCGATGGCGGAAGGCGGTCGCTGTCATGAAATTCCCACAATTTCCACGGCCCCGACCGGATCATCCGCCCCGCCCAGTGGAAGTCCGGCTTCATGTCCACGAACTCCGAAAAGGTTTCATCCTCCCAGGCGGAAGCGTCCCCTTCCAACAACGGCACCAGCGAACGACCCTTCACCGGCTCCGGCAGCTCCGCGCCCATCAACTCTACTACCGTCGGCCCGATGTCCATCAGGTTGCAGACCGAGGCAACCTGCCCCAATGGCTTCCACCCGGGCGGGCCGGACACAATCAGCGGCACCCCTGCACTGTCCTCGTAAAACGTGCTCTTCCACCAGCATTCCTTTTGCCCCGCCATCTCTCCGTGATCCGAGGCATAAATCACCAGGGTGTTTTCCCGCTGGCCGGTTTCCTCCAGGCAATCGAGGATCCGCCCGACATTCCGGTCGACCCTCTCGCACAATGCAAAATAGGCTGCGCGCGCAATTCGCTTTCGCTCCCGGCTTACCGGAGGTTCATCAATCCCGCGGGATTGGAGGAAACGTTGGATCGTCGGCGGCAGGTTTTCCCCCGGCTCCACCTCCGGCGCATGCTCAAAGTAGTAATCAAATAGCTCCTTGGGGGCGATAAATGGACAGTGGGGCAGCACCATCCCCGATACCGCGAAAAAGGGTGGGTCCAGCTCACTCCGTTCACGGAGGTAGTCGCAGGTTGCTTCCGTCACCCGCGCGTCGAACCATTGGTAAAGGGTCTCCCCGCTTCCCGAAACTTCGATCGCCTCCCGGCATTGGCCTGTCGTCATCCCCGATAGCTTCTTGAAATAATTCGGATGATCCTCCGCCTTCATTTGCGGGCGGGCCGTGAATTCACCGAGCGGCCGACCTTGAAAGGCACCGATCTGGTTCTTGCCAACAAAATGCATCCGACCCACCAGGTCGGTCTGCACTCCCGCCGCGTTCAGGCCGTCGATCCACGTCCGCCCCGTGTGCTCCAGCATGTGAAAATTGTCCCAGACCCGATTCTCTGACGGCGTTTTCGAAGTCAAAAAACTCATCCGGCTCGGGACGCACAGCGGCGCCGGACAATAACAGTTGTCAAAACGGCTTCCCCTCGCTGCCAACGCATCCAGGCGTGGCGTCCGCATCCACGGGTTGCCGTAACAACCCACCCCCTCCCGGCTGTGCTGGTCGGTTAAAATCAAGAGGACATTCCGAACCGTCGATGAACCCATACTTTTAACCCTTTCCATGCACGCCTCCTGAGCAATTAAAAAAAGGGGGAAGCTTGCGGCTTCCCCCTTTTTGTTTTGCTCCCCGTTTAGAGACTAGAAATATCGGGAAACTGTCAATTTGTAGCGCGCCAACGGACCAGGGAAAACCAGGCCCGCACGGATATACCGGAAAATGAAACGCTCATCTGTGATGTTTGTTCCATTTAACTGGATCTTCCAATCATTTAACTGGTAACTAAGAAAAGCATCCACCGTCTGGTAGTCGGACAAGACCCGCGAACCACCGTCCGTCAACGCGTCCCCGACCCAATTTGTTCCGCCACCTATCGAGAGCCCGGCCAGCGGTCCCTCCGTGAATTGGTAGCGACCCCAAAAGTTCAACGTCTCGTTTGGCTCCCGGTCTGGTCGAAATCCTGATGCCTCATCGGTCAAGTCGCCGCTGTAATAACCGCCAATGATGCTGAAGTTTTCATACTGCCAGGCTAGCGACAATTCCCAGCCCTCGTTACTTAGCGGAGGACGGATTCGCTTAAAGCCGAGGTTGTTAGGATCGTCCTCCAGGCGGTTCTGAACTTCAACCTCAAAGAAACTCAAGGTTCCGGTGAAGCCGTAGAGCATATCCACCTTGATGCCGAACTCCGAGCCGTCGCTTACCTCAGGCGGGGCCAGGGAACTATCCGCTAAAAGGGCCGTTCCGTTTCCATTGAAGGAATCCGAAGTCCCCCAGAAAAGCGCTACATTCGAAACCGGTCGCACCGTGATCCCATAACGCTCACTGATATAGCTATCGTCCACAAAATCGCTTTGCCAATCGTTGAAGTTTACGTTCGGCAGATCCAGCGTCCCGTCCGGATTTACCAGCGCTTGATCCGTCACCCGGTTGCGCGTTGCTCCCGCGTAATTATAGCGCCAGCCGTAGGCCAACCGAATTCGGTCTTCCCAGAATTTTAGATTGTTCTGCAAGTAAAACCCCGCCGTGAGCTCCTGGGCATCCGTCACATCGTTAAAGGGAATATCCGGCTCCGGCTGGTTGAAATACGCATCGATATTCTGCGTATCCAAATCCTGAACGCCGCTGCTTACCGGACGGTTCGAGAAACCGCGTTGGTTTCCCGCCGAGCGGTAGTTCATGTCCGCACCAAAGGTGAATTGGTTTTCAAACAGATCCCCTTGATTGTGGATCCAGGTCGCATCCATTGCCGCGTTGTGGTGGCGGTTCTGCTGGTCGTTCACGATCCCCGTGACACCGTAAATGCCATCAGCCGGAATCGGGCCGCCCCCTCCAGAGAAAAAATTCCCTGAGTGCTCACCGTCCTCATACGCATAGTAAGCCCGGAAAGAGAAATTACTTGAGGGCTTCGAAAGATAACGTAAGTCAAAGAACTTCATCTGCGTGTTCCAAAGCCCCTGTTCAAAAGGTGCTCCGAGGTCGACCCCGTAAAGCGGCTCTCCCGCCACTCCGGGGTTGTCCCGCGTGCCGTTCGTTCCTGTCGAAGGATTGATCACCGCACGCACTCCACGGTGGTTGCGGTCCCGATAAAGGCCGCCGACCATCAACTCACCCGTTTTTCCAATCAGGAACTTTAGGCGCCCATGCACTAACCAACCCTCGTCTTCGGAGCCCTCGAAGCCCGGGTAATCCCCTGCGTTTGTTTCCAAAATAACGCGATACTCAACCGAGCTGTCGAAAAACTCGATTGGTCCCGTTACATCCACCAGCCCACGATAATAGCCGTCGGTTCCGATCGATGCGGTTGCCTCGCCCCTGAAAACGCTCTGCGGTTTCTTTGTGATGTTGTTGACGTAGCCTCCCGCGCCGGAAAACGGTCCGTAGAGAATTGAGCTCGGCCCTTTCACCACTTCTGTTCGCTCAATCAACGCTGCCGGAATCGACATGACGATCCGGTTTGCCGAACCATCCAACGAACTCTGTAACGCACGAAATCCACGGATCGTGATGTCCTGGTTGTTGTAGCTCCGTAATGTTACACCAGGCGATGTGTTCTTCAGGATCTCAAAATCATAATCCGCTCCAGAGTCTTCAATATACTCACGCGTTATGATGTTGATCACCTGGGGAACCTCAATCACCTGAGCCGCCGTTCGCGTCGCGGATATACTCTGGGTTGAGATATACCCCTCAACCGCAGAAGCCGAAATTTCAAACTCCTGCAGTGTGACGATCTCGTCGTCTTCCATTTCCGTCGGGGCTTCCTGCCCCCATACCACCAGGCTCAGCCCGGTCAATAGAACCAGATACAGGCTCCATGCTTTCTCCTTTTTGAAGCGTCTTAAAGGGATCATTGTCTTTGTTTTGGTTGTTGTTCTGTGGAAATCCCCTATTTAACCCCAAGAGGTTAAATTCAAGGTAACTATCTAGTTACGTAACCATCTGGTTACGCACGTCAACAAGTAATTCAAAACGTCCTCAGGAAAGCCTTGACCCCGTTCTTCTGCACGGTTCTCCATTTGGTCGTCATGCTCCAGCCGAACATCCTCTTCATCACCACCGACCAGCAGCGATTCGACCATTTGGGTCTCGCCGGCCTTGAGGCCGTCTCGACGCCCAATCTCGACCGTCTCGGGCGCGAGGGCGTGCACTTTGAGCGGGCCTATTGCCCGTCTCCGACCTGCACCCCCACCCGGGTATCGCTTCTTACCGGACGCTACCCCTCGACTCACAGCGCTTATTGCATCGGGGTCACCGCCGAGCCCTTCCCCCGGCCGACGATCGGGGAGCTCTTCACCCGGTCCGGTTATGCCACCGGCATCTTCGGCAAGGCGCACTTCGTCCGGCGCGCCGACGAAATCGCCCACATGGCCGGAACCCCCAAACCTCCCGAGGATTTCTTCCGGAAGTGGAGGGGCCCCTATGTCGGCTTCGAGGAGGCGGTCATGACCAACGGCCACACCACCAACACCACACCCGCCATGCACTACCGGGAGTTTCTTGAGCAAAACGCCCCCGGCTACGAGAAGTGGTTCCCCCACCTCACCAGCACCTACGACCACGACCGCTGCGGGGCCTGGGAGATCCCTGCCGAATTCCATAATACAACGTGGGTGGCCGACCTCACCGCCGACTTTATCCGGCGTCACGCCGACGGTTCCAAACCCTGGTTTGCCTTCGCCAATTTTGAGGACCCTCACGAGCCCTACGTCTGCCCGGAGCCCTGGTTTTCAAAAGTCGATATGAGCAAAGCCCCCGATTACGAGGGCTACCGCGAGGACGAGTTCGACGATAAACCCGACATCTACCGCATGGCCTATGAAAAGGACTTCGGGGACCTCAACGACGGCAGCGTCCGTGGCGAGATCCTTGGAGGAGCCGTCCATGAGCGCTGCAGCATCCCTTCCGTCTACGGCGAACCGGAAAAGGAGAAGCAGAAACGGTCCGCCCTCCAAGCCACCCTCGGCATGGTCGCCTTCCTTGACGACCGCATCGGACACCTCCTCCAAACCCTCGAGGAAACCGGCCAACTGAAAAATACAATTGTCGTCTTCACCTCGGACCACGGCGAAATGCACGGCCATCACGGCCTCTGGGGGAAAGGGGCGACCGCCTTCGAGGATTGCCAGCGCGTCCCCCTCCTTTTCTGGGGTCCGGATTGGATCCAGCCTCGTGGTAACTTATCCGCCCTCGCCAACCTCGTCGACATTCCCCGAACCCTTCTCAACCTTGCGGGCGTGGACCTTCCCCAGGAAATCCAAGGCGTAGACCTTAGCCCTGTTCTCCGTGGCGAGTCCGATTCCGTCCAGGATGCTGTCCTCGTGGAAATGCGCGCCACTCAACACACCTTTAATCAGCATACCCTCATCACCGACCGCCACAAACTGGTTGTCTACAAGCACACCTTCGATGGCGAGCTCTACGACCTTGCCGCAGATCCGGATCAATACCGGAACCTCTGGGACGACCCCGGCTCCGAATCCCTCAAGCTGCAACTCCTTCACCGTCTCGCCCGCCTCCAGATGGAACGCGAACCTCTTGGCCCTCCCCGGCTGTCCTTCGCCTGACCCCCCCCTCAATCCCGCGTTTCCGCCTTCGGGCCGGATCCTCTCTATTCCACCTCCCCAAAACTCGACATCGGGGGTCGCACCTTCACTGCATCAGAGGACCTGATACCGGGCATCGCGGGTCACCCGTCGCGACCTTCCCGTGGTTTTAAACAGGACTTCTGCCAACCTTTGGTTCCATTTCCGGGGGCAGAAACTCGTAGTGGCTCAAAGACTCACGATGGAATCCTTTTCCCTGGGTCATCGAACGGAGATTCGTGGAATACCGATACATTTCCACTTGGGGTATGTTTGCGCTCACCACCTGCAGACCGTCCTCGCTGTCCACCCCGAGGATCCGTCCACGGCGGGAGGAAATATCGCCCATCACATCCCCGAGGTGGGACTCCGGGACAAAAACCTTCACCTCCAGAATCGGCTCAAGCAGCGCTGGCTTCGCCCGAGCAAAGGCCTCTCGGAACGCTTCCTTCCCCGCGATCTGGAAAGCCACATCTTTGGAGTCCACCGGGTGCATCTTTCCGTCATAAAAGTCGATTTTCACATCCACCACTCGGTATCCGGCAAGGATCCCTTCCCTACAGGCCGCCATCACTCCTTTTTCCACCGAGGGAACAAATACCCGGTCCACGTTTTGCCCGACGAGCGATTCCTGGAAGTCGATTCCGGCGTCCCGCTCGTTCGGCTCTATCCGCATCCAGACTTCCGCAAACTGACCCGCTCCGCCCGACTGCTTCTTGTGGCGGTAACGGGCTTCCCCATTTCCACGGATCGTCTCACGGAACGGCACCCTCGGCTCACGCAGTTCCACCTGCACATTGAAGCGGTCCTTCAACCCGTCGAGGATGATCTGTAGGTGTAATTCCCCCTGCCCGGACAAAACCGTTTCCCCGGTCTCCTCGTTCACCCTGAAAAGAAAAGTCGGGTCCTCTTCGTGTAAGGTCGTCAAGCCCGCCGATAGGCGCTCCTCGTCGCCACGCCCCGGCACCACCAACGCGCCATGGATATTCGGCTGAGGGAACACCACCTTCGGCAGACGGATGTTCAATCCCGGCTTACACAAGGTGTTCCCCGTATGGGTGTCCTTTAATTTGACGAATGCCCCGATGTCCCCGCTGTGCAAGTGGTCGACCGTTTCCCGCTGCTTTCCGTTCATCAGGTAAACCTGTCCCACCCGTTCCATCTTGTTCCGGTCACTGTTCTGCAACTCCATCCCCACCGAAATCGAACCCGAGTAGATGCGGAAAAATGATAGGTCGCCAACGTGTGGTTCGCTGATCGTTTTGAAGACGTAAAGCACCGGATCCGCCCCATCCAGAGCAACCGACGCGGAATCCCCGTTGCCATCCAAACCCTCCACCGTCTTTCGGTCTATCGGCGAGGAACCATACTTCGCAATGAAGTCCATCAGGCGCGGCACCCCCACGTTTTGCTCCGCCGACGTCGCGAAGCACGGGATCAGGAGGCCATCCTGAAACGCACGGTGCACCCCGCTTCGGAGCTGTTCCTCCGTCAGGCCGTCCTTCTCGAAGAAGGTCTCTATCAGGTCGTCCCCGCTCTCCGCAATCGTCTCAATCAACTCCTTGTGGAGGGACTTTACCTTTTCGTTCCATACCCCGGCGGCCTTCGTTTCCGTGTAGGCACCGCTGCCGTCTTTCGCGTAATCGATCTCCTCGCTGCGCATCACATCGAGGACCTGATTGAAACCCGGCCCCGGATTGATCGGTAGCGAGAGCGAAAAGACACGAGGCCCAAACTGCTCACGCAAGGCCGACAGCACCCCGTCGAAATCCGCATTGTCCCGGTCCACCCCATTGATCACGAAGACCTTCGGGAGGTTGTAGTTATCCGCATACTTACAGGTCTGCAGGGTTCCCAGCTCAATCCCCTTCGTCGCGTCGATAACTACGAGGGCGAAATCGCCTACCCGTAGCGCACCAAGGCCGTCGTAGATAAAATCCAGGTAACCCGGCGTATCCACAATGTTGAATTTCCGCTCCATCCAATCCGTGTGCAGGATCGAGGCATGGATCGATATCTGGCGGTGCTTTTCGTCCTCGTGGTAATCTGATACGGTCGTCCCGTTCGCCACAGAGCCCAGCCGGTTCACAACCCCGCTGCTCGCCAACATGCACTCTGCCAACATCGTTTTCCCACAGCCCCCATGCCCCACAATCGCAAAGTTCCGAATTTCTGATGCGTGGTAATCATTCATGTCTCGTCCCCGGTTCAGGTTTCCTCGTTTGCGGCAGTTCCTGAGCGACGCCCCGCTCGCCCTTCCAGAGCCGTGGCGGGCGGTGATTCCTTAGATTGAAGGAGGCTCCCCCTGGGGGGTCGCTCCTTCTTTCCCATCTTCATCCGACTTGTAGCGGTAGATCTCCGATGGGAAACGCGTCGTAAAACTCAATACCGTTGGCTGAACCAGCCGCTCGAAATCCGCATATCGCATCTTGATCAATTCCGTGTGCGTACCCGCGTTGAAAAAGATCTCCTCGTCTTCCGACAGACCCTCCGACACATACACCTCCATCTCGTAAAGATTCCCGAACGGCGGCATCGCCCCAAGCTCGCATTCCGGAAAGGCATCCCTGAAATCTTCCTCCGACGCCAGGTAGACGTCACCGAGGTTCAGCGCATGCGATAATCGGGTGAAATCGACGTGGTAACGGGCCGGCAAAACCATCATCGCCAATCGATCGTCCAGACGGACGATTACCGTTTTCGCCAAGTCCTGCCCGGGAATATGCACAAGCGCGGCGATTTCCTGTGCCGTATACGCCTGTGAATGGCTCATCACCATATACTTGACCTCGTTTTTGTCTAAATAAGAACGCAACTTATCTAACATAATTTTTTAGGGGTTTTGACGCTCGCTCGACCCGTGTAGTCGAATTATCGAAACGTAGATCCATATTTTCCCCTCCCCTCCCGCCTGACAATCCCCTTTTTATTCTCCGCTCCGCATTTCCATCCTTTTCTCAAGGCCCACTTCCTATCATTATAACTCCATAAGAACGCTATGCAGACGGATCCTGATTCCCATCTCAACGACCTCGCGAACCTCTACCCTGCCGTCGTATCCGATATTCTCGACGAGGCCGGCTACCGCAATCAGGCTTTGCCTCCGGAGATTCGGCCCCTGACCGGGGCTTTTAGGCTTTGGGGTCGTGCCTTCACCGTGCACGCCACCCGCGTTCAATCCATCCCCGAGGAGCCCTACAAGCTCGAAATCGAGGCCATCGACGCCCTCGGCCCCGGCGAAATCATGGTCACCGACTTGGAAAATTACACCGGATGCGGTTTCTGGGGGGAACTCATGACCACCGCCTGCCTCCACAAAGGGGTTCACGGTGCGGTCTTTTCCGGCTGCACCCGGGATGTCTGGAAACTGAAGAACCTCGACTTTCCCGTCTTCGGGCTCGGCTACCATCCCGCCGACAGCAAGGGCCGCATCGATATCGACCGTATCCGAGAGCCCATCCAAATCGGTCCCGTCACCATTTCCCAGGGGGATTACCTCCTCGGAGACCAGGATGGAGTCGTCGTCATTCCTTCGGCGATTGCCGGGGACACCTTCCGGCTGGCTCGCGAGAAGGTCGCCGGTGAGAATACCGCCCGGCGAGAACTCCAGCAGGGCGTCCCCCTCGGGGAAGTCTTCGCCAAACACGGCATCCTCTAAACGAGTTTCTTTTCTTTGTCGCACGGGTGGGGGGAATCTTGCTTAGGATAGAGTTCCGCACTTCTCCACAACCCTAAAGCTTCGAGCATTGAGCCGTTCTTCCCCCCGCATTGCCCTCGGTGGAATTTTCCACGAATCCAACACCTTCCTCAAAAACCCTACCCCACTCACCGCCTTCGAGGTGCTGGAGGGGGAGCAACTTCTCGGCCTTAAAAATGCCCGCAACACCACCGCCGGCTTCCTTGAAGTCGCGGAGGAGGCCGGTTGGCATGTCCTCCCCACCCTCCTGGTCCGCCGGATGGCCTCTGGGATCGTCGAGGACGAGGTCGTCCAATTCTTTCAGAAACGCTTCTTCCAGATGTGCCCCCCGGATGTCGACGCTCTTTTTCTTCCCCTCCACGGAGCCATGACCGCCTCCTCCACCCCCGATGTCGAAGGTGCCTTCCTCCAGGCTTGCCGGGCTCACCTTCAACCCTCCACCCCGATCTTCGGCGTCCTCGACCTCCACGCCAATTTCACCCAGCTCATGGCCGATGGCGGCAACGCCCTCCTCGCCTATCGCGAAAACCCCCATACCGACGGCTACGAGACCTCCAAACGCGCCGCCTGCCTCCTCCGCCAGTGTCTTCAATCCGGCACCCGCCCGCATACCTTCTGGAGGCACTCGCGTCAT
>CAYQKH010000012.1:18687-19999 GCA_964417945.1 uncultured Opitutales bacterium | reverse complement strand
GGGACCGCCGATCCGCCCATGAAAAACCTCGAGGCCGAAGCCCGTGCCATCGAGGAAGCTCATCCCGATGTCCTCGCTGTCAATATCCTTGCCGGCTTCGCCCATGCTGATGTTCCCGACGCCGGACTCGCCTATTCCCTCGTTTGCCGGGATTCCTCGGTGGACCCCGCCCCCTGCTTCCGCCGACTCGACGCCGTTCTCCGAGCCAACCTTCCCCGTTCCTCACCCGAACAACCTCTGCGCACCCTCCTTCCCCGCCTCGTCGAGGAAGCCGCCTTTCCCGCCGTTCTCGCCGAACCAGCCGACAACATCGGGGGCGGCGCCTCCGGAGACAACACCGAGGTCCTTCGCGCCCTCCTTGATTTCCCCGGGCATCCCTCCGGGATTATCCTCTGGGATCCAGACAGTGTTGAAGCCCTTCAGCCCCTGCCGATTGGGGCCGTCACCCCCCTCTCCCTTGGCGGGAAAAGCGGCGAGATCGGCGCCGAACCCCTCGACCTCGAAGTCGAACTGGTCTCCCGCTCCGATGGAAATTACACCCTTGAGGATCCCCATAGCCACCTCGGGTCCTCCTGGGGTCTCTACATCAAAATGGGCCCCTGCGCCGTTGTCCGCCATCGCCACTGCGTCCTCCTTCTCACCACCATCCCCGCTCCGCCTTTCGACCTCGCCCAGTGGCGCAGCCAGGGCTTCGACCCCGAAGACTTCCACTTTATCAACGCCAAGGCCGCCGTCGCCTTCCGGCAGGCCTATGAGAAAATCGCTAAACGTATCGTTTATGTCGATACAATTGGCCCCTGCACGAGCAATCTTCATAGCCTCCCCTTCAACAAACTGAATCGCCCAATCTGGCCTCTCGACGAAATCGAATCCGATCCCCCGCCGACAGAGTCCGGAGAGTTATAAGTCGGAAAAAATGACCTGGGCGGCATTCTACCCCGGCTTCACGCACCACCCGCTCCAACGCCGAAGCCAGCGCCCCGGCTCCTCCCTTCCATTCCAAATTTTTATTAGTAACCATGTGGTTAAATTTTTATACTTCCCATCACCACGGGTTTAAAACAAAAACCTATTCTGTTTTATGGAAGCCCAGATAAAATCAGTGGCCATAACGGGTGCCAGCGGTTTCCTTGGAGAGGGAATCGTCTCCGTTCTGGCCAAACACTACAACCTCCGCCGAGTCGATCGTCGGCCTTCACCGGACCTCCCCGGAGAGGACCGGGTCCTCGACGTCAGCGACCTCGAGGATTGTCGCCGGATCGCCGAGGGCATGGACGCCCTGCGGACGGCGCTGCACTGAGCAGTCTGTACG
>CAYQKH010000012.1:0-18677 GCA_964417945.1 uncultured Opitutales bacterium | reverse complement strand
GGACGCCCTCGTCATCGCCCACATGGCCTCGCGGCGAAATCCGGATGCCTACCTCAATCCAGTTCAACCCATGGACATCAATGTAAAGGGTTGCGCCAACCTCTTTCATGCGGCCCTTGAGGAGGGGGCTAAACGGATCTGCCTTATATCCTCCGCAGGGACGATGAAAGGCTATCCTGAAGGCACTTTCTTCCGCCGAAACATGCCGATGCGCTCGCGCGAGGCGTATTCGCTTTCCAAGGTTCTCCAGGAAGTCGTTGCCGAGCACTACCACCGGGTCCATGGCATACCGGTAGCCGTTCTCCGTCCGAGTGGGATCGTCGATGCCGGCGAGAGGATTTCAAAATATGGCGCGGAGATCCCGCCCCGGATCGAGCACCTCATCGATCGCCGCGACATCGGGGAGGTCGTCCACCGGGTCCTGCAACTGGAAGGTCTGGAATGGGAGGTGTTTTATCCTTTCGGTCACTCCTCCGCGGACCACATCTGTGATGCCGCCTATACCCGCCGACGACTGGGTTGGACCCCCCGATTCGGCGATGCCGCGCTGGAAGCCCTCTACGACTGATGGAGGTCTGGGTTATCGTCCTGGTGGCCGTCGCCCTCGGCGGATTGATTCAGGGCACCGCCGGCTTCGGATTCGGAATCATCACCGTCTCCCTCATTCCCCTTGTTCTCGGATTCCGGGATTCCATCAGCCTCATGACCCTTCTCATGATCGGGGTATCGATCCTCATGTTTGTTAAGACCCGGCGCCAGTTCGTCTGGGCGGACTGCCAGAACCTGATCATTGGTGTCCTCATCGGGGTGCCCTCCGGAGTCGTCATTATTGTCATTCTCGAGGAGTGGGTCCTCTTTAAACTGTTCGGCCTCCTCAATGTCGGAATCGGCCTTTATTATTTCCTCTACAACCGCAAGCGTGGGATCCCCTTCCCCGATCAGTGGGCCATTCCCCTCGGTTATCTTGGAGGCATCCTCGCCGGGGCCTTCAACATGGGGGGGCCACCCATGATCGCCTACCTCTATTCAAGACCCTGGGACCTTGATCGTATCAAGTCCGTTCTTGCCACCGCCACGATCTGCACCTCTTTCCTTCGGCTTCCCTTCGTCGGCATCACTATGGAGCGACCCCAACTCGTCGGTCTCCTCTTTCTCGTCAGCCTCCTCCCGATCTGGTTCACCATGAACGTCGGCTTCTCCCTCGCCCGCCATCTTTCCGCTTCGCGCCTTCGCACCGGTGTCCACGCCTACCTGGGGGTCATGGGCTGCTACTACCTGTTTCTCCATTAAGGTCACCCCCCCGCCCCCAAAGCCCCCGGCTTTGCGGCCTACCCATTCGACCGGCGCAAGGTCGAATGGAAGCTGCTCAATCCCAATGTCGGCTGATCGCCGCCTTCAGGAAGCGGACACTTTCCTCCATTTCCCCGATCCCATTCTCACCGTCCTCAATACTGACCCAACCCGAAAAGCCAACCGAACGAAGGGTGGAGAAAATCGCCTCGTAATCATTCAGGCCCTCCCCGATCACCCCGTGCCGAAGCAGTGCGGAATACCCCTCCCTCGGTGGTTCCTTTTTTATGTCTTCCACGGTCCCCTTAACCAGGAATCGATCGCTCGCATGCATCGTCGCCACCCGGTTCTTGACACGGTCCAGTAACTCCAAGGGATCCTCACCCGCAATCAAGGTATTGCTGGGATCGAAATTCACCTTGAAATGGTCATCCTCCACCCGCTCTAGCAGCGCGCAGAATACTTCCATGTGCTGGGCAAATTCCGGGTATTCCCAGTAGTTGTCTTTGTAATGGTTCTCGATGATCAGGATCACTCCCGCCTGTCGGGCATGCTTAAGGCAGGCCTCAATGCAATCCGCGCACCAGCGCAATCCTTCCTCCCGGCTTACTTCCGGTCGGCGCTGTCCGCTCAGGACCCGGCAATACTCCCCCCCCAGCTCATGGATCAGGTCGATCCAACCCCGCTCCAAATCGACCTGCTTCTGCCGGAACGCCGCATCCGGATGCGTGAAATCCGGAGAACAACACAACATCGGAATGGACCTTCCCTGGTCCTCGACCCGGCGCCGGTAATCCTTCCACTTCCTCCGGTCCCCTAAATCGAGAAAACCGCTGTAAAACTCCAGACCCTCAACCTCCAGTTTTCCGGATAGCTCAATCCATTCCTCCAGCCGCATCGCTCCAGTCTTACACAAAGGGTCCATCCAGGCCTTCGGAAAGGCGGCCAGTCTCGGGTTTGCAATTTCCATTTTTTCTTCCGCCATCTTCACCCGCGGCCTATACCGATCTCTATTGGGTCCGTTTTCACAACTAGCTTTCCCTTCGCGGTTTTAAGACCGCTTTTGCGATCGCCCCGTGGTGCATTCGTTCAAATGCGGTTTCCCACTCCTCCAGTTTCCAGATCCCGCCGAGAACCGGCCCCACTTGCAAGGCACCCGATTGGAGCAACTGCAAAATCCGCTCCCAGATCGGCCAATGGTGGCTGAAACTCCCCTGCAAGCGTAGATTCTTCTGCACGAGGGGGTCCAGGCTGAAATCCGGTGGCTGTTTTCCCCAACCCACCTTGCTGATCCACCCCCCCGGACGAACCACCTCCAGGGCGGTCTTCAGGGTAGCCGTCACACCGGCGGCATCGACCACCCCGTCCGCTCCCAGCCCGTCGCGCTCCCGGCACCACTCCTCGATTCCTTCGGTGAAGGTTCGGCAGCCATAGGTTTCGGCAATCGACAGCCGCTCGCGGTCCGCTTCCAGACCGAGAACCGCCACTTCCGCTCCATTGAGCCGTGCCATCTGCGCACAGAGCAGGCCGATCGGCCCCGGCCCGATCACCACCACCCGGTCCCCCGGCTCAATCGCACCGTTTTTCACCACCGCGTTGTAGGCTACGCTGCAGGGCTCGGTCAGGGCGGCTACCTCCGGCTCCAGCCCATCCGGGACCCGGTGCAGACAGCGCTCGGGAACGCGTACCCGATGGGTCATCGCCCCGTTCACCCCATAACCAAAACCCTTCCGGGTCGGGTCGAGGTTGTAGAGGCCCTGCCGACTCATCGGGTTGGCCGGATCAATGATCGCCGCGGTCTCACTAACCACACGATCCCCTTTCGACCAGCGGTCCACCCCCGCGCCCAACCCCACCAAGCGACCGCAAAATTCGTGCCCCAACACAACCGGATAATTCACCGGCCAGCTCTGCAAACCCTGCCACTGGTGCAGGTCGCTCCCGCAAACCCCCACCGCCTCCACTTCGAGAAGGACTTCTCCCGCACCACAAGTAACCGGCGTCGGGACTTCTCGCAGCTCCACCGACCCGGGTTCCGGACCAAAATTCACTACTCCGGGCATCATTGTCTCCATCCCCGCATCTTCGCATCTCGAGAACGCCGGTCAATCATCCAAAATCCGGTCCCGCCGTTGCGTAGATCGTCCGCAGTTGCGGTTCCCAATCGAAGGTCCCACGGCTCATCCGTAAAAAGGACCGTTCTTTTTCCCAGCCCTCACTCAGGCGACGGTCACGGAAACTCGAGCATTGTTCCGTCACGTCAAGGTAGAGGGGACTCCCGGCCAGAGCCATTGCCCGCCCATATAAAGCTTCGGCCACCTCTTCCGTTTCCGCCATGATCGGCCCCATCTCGCGGACGTCGCATCCACGGCGGCCCAGGGTGTAACCCATTAACCGACCGTCCGCGTCCAGCGCCGTGCTCGCGATCTCCGGCCATACCCCATATTGGTGGCGCAGCAGAAACGCACGATCCCCACCGAACGCCTCGCGGTCCCATGCCAGGACCTGCTCCAAATCCTCCGCCTGTAAAGGGCACACCTCGATTCCTTCCACGGTGCCGACTCCGGTCGGCTTCGGGTAGGCCCCCGTCCATTTCAAACGGCTGTAGGAACCCACCGGCTCAAACCCCAGTCGCTCGTAGACCTTCGCTCCCGCCTCTGTCGCATCCAACCCAAGGCTTCGCCCCTCTTTCTCCGCCGTTTCGATCGCCTGGTTCAGGAGGCGGGTGGCCAGCCCCCTCCGCCTCCAGGCCGCCGTCACCAGCACCATCGATACCCAGCATAATTTCGGACCGAAGCGCAAAAGCATCGCCGTCGCAACCGCCCCATCTTCTTCCGTGAAGTAGCCCATGCCTCCTCCAGCCCGGATCATCGTCTCCCAGTCCCCGGTGCTCTGGTTCCACTTCGCCTCCTGCGATAAACTTTGGCCCTGGCCGACGTCCACCAGAGAAAGATCCCGAAACTCCAATTGCTCAATATCTGCGGGTACGGCCATCGTATTGAGTTTGAACTCAGGTATAAAACACCGGGCTGGCCCAGGCGTATTGCCCATTCTTCTGCCGTACCCGTAAGTAAACATAACCCGGACCATCGTCTCCACGCTTTAGAACGACCCTTCCCTCAAGACGGCTCAGAGCCTCAGGAACCGCCCGGTGCAATAACAGGCTCTCCTTCGGAAATGGCCCCGTCGGCAGAAACTGCCCGCTCTCTCTCAACTTTTCCAACGGCACCCGGAAACGTTCCGCTACCGGTCGCCTCAACTCTACCTCCACTTCCCCTTCAGCAACTACCGAACACTCCAGGACCAGACTCTGGTTCGGATTCTGGCGGTAGGCACCCTTCCGTGAGGTGTAGGATGTTACCTCGAATCGGTTCTCCTCCACCCGCTCAATCCGATGGCGACGATCCTCATCGAATGGCCCGCTCTGCCAGTGCGGGAAAAAGCGGGACACCGACGCCCCCGATACCCCTAAGGAAAATTCCCAGTCGCAGACCCGATCCAGGGCGAGGTCGCCCCACGGGCCCCACCCCCATTCCAGACGAATCTGCTCGGTCTCTCCTCCAGACGCGTCTTCCCTTACATAATCCCGGTGCACCACCCGCCCGTTGTGGATGATGTCCACCACGTCCAGATCGTCCCGTCCCGAAACTTTATACCCCACCCTCAATTCCTCCGGCGATTCCAACTCCCCGCCCATGAATTCCTCATTGACCCAAAACTCCACTTCGATCCGGTCACCGGTTAATCCATAGGTTCGACGGTCCCGAAATGCCTGGAATATCGACCCGCGGTCCAAACCATCCGCCCACGCTCCCATCAGGCCTTCGCCGTAAGCTCCCGGAAATCCCCGGTGGCTGTCCGTCGAGGCGAAAAAACCGAATCGTAGTCCCCGATCCAATGCATACCGCACCGTGTTTTCGGTGATCCGACCCCCAAAGGAATGGTTGAAAAAAGAGTAATCCCCGCGATCCTCCTCCGAATTGCCGTGCTCCGAGAAAATTTCCACAATCGGGCTACAGGAGGAATCGAAAACCTCCCAGTTCACCCCACGCCGTCCCGTCGGATACGCCAGGTGGTGCGGGATCATCAGCGCCTCGTGCTCCCGGCAAAACGCTCGTAATGCTTCGATCGTGGCCGGGGCCACCAGCGGCTTATTGTCACCCGGAAACAAAATGCAGTGATCCCCATAGCGGCTCGAATGCCACTCAAATCCCAGAATCGATACGAATTCCCCCGGCCGATTCGCCTGCGCCATTTGCTCCTGGATCTTCCCCCAGTTCCGGTTGTGCTTTTCGAACCCTTTATGCCAATGCGCCTCCCGGCCCCCCTCCATCGGTTCGATGTCGTGCCAACTCGAGTGTCCCGTGAACGCGTAAAAATCCAGGTGCCCTCGAGCGATCTCCAGGCTCCGCTCCAGGCTTCCTACTCCGTAACCCAAGCCGTTGTGGTTGTGAATGTCACCAAAATAGAGATTGCCGCACTTTTCCATTTTACCTTAAAGATTTGTCAACCTGTAGCCCTCCTTCTTCCTTTTCAAACTCTTTTCCAATTCCTTGTCCTCCCCCTTTTTCTTCTGCAAAAAGTAACCATTCAGTTACCATGCCCGAACAAGACCCACCGGTAAAGCGAAAAAAGAATCCGGAGCTGACCCGCCGGCGTCTTCTCCGCGCGGCAATCCGGCTTTTCTCCAAAAAGGGGTATCACGGGGTTTCAGTGGACGAGATTGTCAAGGCCTCGAAGGTCAACAAACGGATGGTTTACTATTATTTCGGGAGCAAGGAGGATCTCTATCGGGAAGCCATTCTCACGGTCTACACCCGCTTGGAAGTCCGCGAGACCGAAGTAATGGAAGACTCCGAGGACCCGGAGGCCGTTTTGCGCCGAATCATCGAGAGTTACTTTGATTTTCATCGAGACAATCCCGAATTCGTTCGGCTTCTCCTCTGGGAAAACTTGAACAACGGGAAGGCACTCGCCCGGGAGAAGCGCCTGTTATCCAAGCACCCGGCGCTGAAGGGCTTGCAGCGGGTCGTTGAACGCGGAATCGAAAAAGGCCTTTTCCGAAAGTCCGTCGACGTCCGCCACCTTCTCCTCAACATCATCGGGTTGAGCTTCATTTACCACTCGAACCGCTACACTTTGTCGCAGGCGCTTTCGATGAACCTGGACTCCGATTCGGTCTACCGGGATGGCCGGGAAGCAGCGGTGAAACTGGTGATGTCCGGGATCAGGGTCTGATCGGGCCCGACTGATTCCATTTTTTTCGCTTTCTCCCTTGAGGGGATGCGGCATTTCATAGTGGTTTTTGCAAAAATTCGATTTATGGGGCCTCTCTTCATTCCCCCACAGCATTTTCGCTGTCTCAGTTTCCCGGTTCCCGCGGGTGAATCCTGGTCCCGGCAGGTCTGCCAACTCGCGCCGCCAGAGCCGGTTTTCCGCGAAATGGCCCTGCTGCGGATGACCCGCGCCTTCGATCCAGAATTTTATCTGGATCGCCATGAGGATGTTCGTCTCGCCCAGCGGGATCCCTATGAACACTACGTTTTGCATGGGCAGGCGGAAAACCGTCGGCCTCATCCGAATTTTCGTCCCGGATTCTACCGTGAGACCCACTCCATCCCGCCGGGGATAAACCCGTTTCTCCACTATCTCCTGGAGGGTGCCGCGCAGGGGCTGCTTCCCATGCCGGGATGGCCGCTTGAAGATCCCGGCCCGGATCCGCATCCCTTTGAATATGCCGGCTTGCCTTCGCCTTTCGAAGCCGTCCCTCCCCCGGTCTGGTTTGATTTCCAGGAAAAGGTTTTTGAGTACGATTTGGGCCGCCATGCGGTTGCCCTCGGGCTTGCCGTTCTGGAGGCCGGGCATCCCCTCGTCCTTCGACGAGAGGGCTTTTTCTGCTCTCCCCCCCTCCCGGTGGAAAATCTTGTTCGCCAGCCCGGGGTCTGGCTTCTCGGCACTTCGGATGCCCTGCCACCGAATACCATCCAAATCCGTGACCATGACCGGGCCCCTGTTGCCGGCACAGGCCGCTCCATTCGTATCCGCATCGACCCCCTCTCCTCCGGAGGAGCCCTCCTTCCCTATCCCCTCCACCCCTCCGTCCTCCAACACCGGGCTCACCGCTTCCTCCGCCTCCCCCGGGAGCGTCACCGGACCCTCGGGCTCCTATTTTCCGGACAAAACCCCCATTCCTACCGCGTCACGCCCATGGCGCGAAAACACCACCTCCTCAACCGCTACGACGTCCTTCGGATCGCCCGAAACCATCTTCAAGGCCGCCTCCGCGACCCTTCCGATCTCGATCAGGCCATCCTTCTGGCCGGCCCCGATGCCCCGCCCGCCCTCCTCGCGGACGGCAAGGCCGGTCGGATCATCTCCCAATCCTGGCTCGACCGCCTCGGCTACGCCCGCTTCTTCCTCTGCCCCCCCGGTGCCCTCCACCCGCTCTCGCACAACTTGATTGAAGCCCTCGCCGTCGGAACCGTTCCCATCCTCGAATATGGCCATACCCTGTTTCCTCCTCTGCGCGACGGCGTCCAATGCCTCACGTTTAAGGGTCCTGCCCAGCTCTGCGAGGTTATCGATGCTGCCCTTTCCATGCCCGAATCGCAGTGGGAGAGGCTTCACCAAAACGCCATCCGCTACTATGAGGAAAACCTTCGGTATGCCGACCGGTTGCATACCCTCCTGCAACCGAAGTCAGGCGTTGAAGCGCTAAACCTCCCGTTCCGGGAATAATCCCGGGCTCTCTTTCAACCCCTTCACCCATCCTTCCGGAAAACCGGCCACGCCGTGCGCCGCCGCCAGTAATCCGCCTAGCGTCGCTCCGCGGTAGCAGTTGTCCCCGCCTGCCATTGTGTTTTCCACGAGTGCCCGCTCCGGGTCGTCCCCATGCTTCCAACAGAGGTAGAATACCGCCGGCAAGGCTTGCTCTACGTAACAGACCGTCCCGATCCCGCGAACCAGCGCCGTCCGCGTGTCCATCTCCAACAGCCGATTCCACGGCAATCCCAGCATCGGATGACCCTGCCTCCGAACCAAATCCTCCGTCGCCCGCGAAAGCGGGGTCCCCGACAATACCGCCTCCAGCAGATCGAGCAAAAGACCGGCGGACGCCTCCATCTTCGGCCCGGGATGCGTCGAACGTAATCGTTTGAGCGCTTCTTCCCGGCCGCGGGTCCAATCATCCTCCCAGTATCCAATTACTGGATATATAAAAGACAGCCCCCCGATGTGTTTTTCCTCCGTTGCGCAGCGTTCCGGCGAGACGCCCTTTGCGTAGCGCATGAAGAAGTTGCGATGGTATTCCTCAAGGTAAGTATCCCGGTGGGAACCGGGGGTCGTCAGGAAATCAATATAGCGGGCGAGGAAATTCGACTCGTCGTAGCCCCCGCAATCTTCCAGCGATTCCGCGAGGAGACGGTTCAGCTTTAAGTTGACGGTATTTTCCCCCGCCTCGAGAAACTGGTGATAGTGCACTCCCCGCTGCCCCCAGAAGCGGGCTTGGTCGTGCAGGATCTCACCCTTCGGATTCGGCGCCTCGTAGTGGGAACGCCAGAGAATGCTGTCCGGATGCGGATTGCGGGGCGCGAGATAGCGATCGACAAGGCCGTAATCGGCTTCCAAGCGCTCCGTGTTATAATACCAGTGCACCGGCATCGCAAGGGCGTCGCCAATGCGCGCCCCGAGGTCGAGAGATTTCAAATTTCGCAAAGCGATCACAGCGTATGGGTAACCCACTTTTAACGCGGGTCAACTTAGCTGCATCACTCCCTGCACCTCTCTTGATTTCTCTTCTCAGGCCTTCGCGGTTTCCAGCGATTCCCGACGCTTCTCCTCTTTGCGGCGTTCGTTCGCATCGAGGATTCGCTTCCGCAGCCGCAGGAAGTTCGGAGTGGCCTCCACCAACTCGTCGGGCTCGATGTATTCAATCGCCCGCTCTAGCGACATCCGGATCGGCGGCGCCAGCATCACGTTGTCGTCCTTGCCCGCCGACCGCATGTTGTCCAGCTGCTTGGCTTTTGTCGGGTTCACCGGGAGGTCCTGCTTTCGCGGACATTCCCCTACCACTTGTCCGGCATAAACTTCCTCGCCCGGCGCGATAAACAGCTTGCCCCGATCCTGGAGGGTGTTGAGGGCGTAAGGCATCGCCTTTCCCTGACCCATCGAGACCAGAGTCCCTGTCTGGCGGGTCGTAATCTCCCCGCAATACGGCCGGTATTCGAGAAAGAGGTGACTCAACACTCCTTCCCCGCTCGTCGCGTTCACGAGGTCCGTCTCGAAACCGATCAGCCCCCGGGTCGGGATTTCCGCCTCCACTGTCACGTTGCCGTGCGCGTGATGCACCAGGTTGGTAATCTTCGCTTTGCGTTTGGCAAGGCTTTCCATGATCGTCCCCAGTTGATCGCCGGGAACTTCCACCCAGAGCTGCTCGAACGGCTCGCAGCGCTTTCCCTCCACCTCCTTGAAAATTACGGTCGGCCGCGAAACCAGAACCTCGTAACCCTCACGCCGCATCGTCTCAACCAGCACTGCGATCTGCATCGCCCCGCGTGCCGAGATCAGGTAGCTGTTGGAATCCGAGCCCTCCTCCAAATGGATCGAAATGTTCGACTTCAATTCGCGGAAAAGGCGTTCCCGAATCTGCCGCGTCGTCACCTTCTTCCCATCCTTTCCTCCCAGCGGTCCGTCGTTGACCGAAAACTCCATCTGGATGGTCGGCGGATCGATCTCCATGAAGGGAAGCGGCTCCGCTTGTGCGGAAGCGGCAAGGGTCTCCCCGATGTCGATCTCTTCCATTCCCGCAATTCCCACGATGTCCCCCGCCGTCCCTTCCTCGGTGTCGCTCGTTTTCAGCCCACTGTAGGTGATAAGCTTCGTGACCTTGAACCGGGAACGTCTTCCGTCTTTGTGCAGCGCTACGAGGCCGTCGCCCTGCCGCACCGTCCCGCTGCGAATCCGGCCCACTGCTACCCGACCGACAAAATCGTTCCACTCAATATTGCTGACCAGCATCCGAAACTCCCCTTCTTCCAAAATCGGGGCCGGAACGTTCTCCAGGATGATTTCGTATAGCGCCGCCATGTCCTTTCGAGGACCATCCAGCGCCCGGTCCGCCCAACCCTCTTTCGCACTCGCGTAAACAAAGGGAGCGTTGAACTGTTCCTCGTTTGCTTCCAACTCCAGAAAAAGCTCCAGAACTTTGTCATGGGCGGCCTCCGGATCCGCATGCTCCCGGTCCACCTTGTTCACCACTACGACCGGGGCCAACCCATGCCCCAGTGCCTTTTTCAAAACGAAGCGGGTTTGGGCCTGCGGACCGTCGTAGGCGTCTACCAGCAGCAACACCCCATCCACCATTTTCATGACCCGCTCGACCTCCGCCCCAAAGTCCGCGTGCCCCGGCGTATCCACGATGTTGATGATATGGCCCCGCCAACGGATCGACGTGTTCTTGGCCTTGATCGTGATTCCTTTTTCCCGCTCAAGGTCCATCGAATCCATCGCCCGGTCGACCAGTTCCTGGTTGTCCCGGAACATGCCGCTCTGGCGCATTAATTGGTCGACCAGCGTGGTTTTTCCGTGGTCCACGTGGGCGATGATTGCAATGTTGCGAATAGGGTCGGAGTTCATGTCAGTTTGTCTTTCAGTCAGTGAAAAGTACGAAAATGACAATTTATACCCGCATTACCAGACAATTGCAGTTTCAGCGCCGGTTTCGCCGCGCCTCCCTCGCCAACGAGAAATCCGCTTCCCATTCCCCTTCGCGAACCTACACTCGGGTCCCATGAGCACCTTTCCCTGCTTCGACCTGCCAACCGAAAAACTTTACGATTACTCCGGAACCAACCCGAAACCGCACGATTTCGACGACTTCTGGCAGGAAACGCTGGAGCAGACCGATGCCCTCGCTCCGGATATCGATGTCGAGCCGGTTACCCTTCCCCTTCCCGGCGTCCGTTGTGCCCACCTTACCTTTACCGGCCTTGGCGGGGCGCGGGTCTACGCAAAATTCCTCCGTCCGGAATCCCTGCACCCCAACGGCAACCCCGGCCTCCTCAACTTCCACGGCTACTCCGTCCAGAGCGCCGAGTGGCTTCAACTGTACCGGTTCGCTTCCCTCGGGTTCTTTGTCCTCGCCCTTGATTGCCGGGGACAAGCCGGCCGGAGCGAGGAGTCCGGAGGAACCCGCTTCAATACTCTGCGCGGACAGATCGTTCGCGGCGTCTACGAGGATCCGCGTGAATTGCGCTTCCGTTACATCTTTTCCGACGCCTACCGCCTCGCCACGATCCTCGCCGGCTTTCCCGAGGTCGACGCCGCTCATCTTGCCTCCCGGATCACCGCCCGCTGCCTCATGGGCACCGGGCTCGCCGATACGGTTTGCCCTCCCTCCACACAATTTGCCGCCTACAACCGCATACAGGGCCCGAAGAAGGTTCGCTTCTACCCGCTCTACGCCCATGAGCTTCTGCCGGGTCTGGAGGACGAGGCCCTTCAAGAGTGGGCACCCCTCCTTCCAAAACCCTGATCCAACCCATCCTTTTTATGATGGACGCACCCCGCCTCCTCCTCGCCCTCTCCCTTCCCCGCCATTCCGGCATTCTCACCCCCACGGTCTGGGAATCCCTTAAAGATTGCTTCCCGGCGTTTGAAATTATCCAACCCGAGGATTTTTCCCCGGAAGACTGGCGGGAGGCCATCACCTCCTATAACCCCGAGATCCTCATCACGGGTTGGGATATCCATCCCGTGCCCTCCGATCCCCCCCCCGCCCTGCGCTACATCTGCCACCTCACCGGTGGGATCCGGCGGTTTATTCCCCGTTCTTATATCGAGCGGGGAATCCGCGTCACAAACTGGGGCAATTCCATCTCCCATACGATTTCTGAAATGGGGCTCTTCCTCATCCTTCACGGGCTCCGCAACGCTACCGCCACCCACGATAACCTCCATGTGCGGCGCCGATGGAAAGAGGACATTCCCCCCAACCGCAGCCTCTTCGGGAGACGGGTCGGCATCCACGGCTTCGGCCGAATCGCCCGCGAACTGGTTGCCCTCCTCCAGCCTTTCCAGGTTGAGGTCTCCGCCTTCTCTCCGCCCGTTCCCAAATCGATCTTCAGGGAGCACAACGTTACCCCCGCACCTAGTCTCCAAGAGCTGTTCGCGCGGAACGAGATCGTTGTCGAGCTGGAAGGCCATACTCCCGAAACCGCCGGAATGGTTAAGGCGGAGCACCTTCAGGCGATGCCGGATCAAGGCCTTCTCGTGGTGGTCGGCCGCGCCGGACTGATCGATGAGACCGCCTTTCACGAGGAAATCCGCACCGGGAGGATTCACGCCGCCCTCGACGTCTTCTGGGAAGAACCCCTGCCTGCGGATTCCCCCTTGCGCGGCTTGCGGAACCTCGCCCTCTTTCCCCACCCCGCCGGCCCCACTCCCGACCAGCTCTACCGCTGCGGCGAGCGCGCGATCGAAAACCTCCGCCGCTATTGTGCGGGGGAAGCCCTCCTTGAACCCCTCGACCCCGAAGCCTACGACCGCATCACCTGATGAATACCTATCCTCCTGCTCAGGCCTCCGGCTCGTGCTCTTTGGCGTAGGCCAGGACCGTAAACCCGCGTCCACTCTCCAGGGACAAGGCGGCCTCTAAAAAACCCGCCGTCGTTTCGCGGTTCAGGCCCTCAAGCGTTTCAAGGGTCTTGCTCTTTCGGTCCCAGTCCCCTCCGTGTTCAAAGGCCAGGTTGAAAAAGGTTCCGGCGCGCTCGTCGATCGACTTGTCCTTTTCCTCAAGCTCGGCTCGCACTCCCGCCTTGATCTGATTGAAGGTCTCTTCCGGCATCGAACGGATCATTTCCGGAAAGGTTGTCGCCAGTTGCATCGAACGCGACATCAGCTCATTGGCCGGATAATCCGCCGACTGAATCACGAAACCTCCCACCAACTTCTCATAACGACGGGTCGTGAAACTCCATACAATATAGCCCAATTGCTGGCGGGTCCGCATCTCGGAAAAGTAGGGCTCTCCCATGAAATTGTTGATCACCATCGCCATCGCCCGGTTTTCCGCAGTGTCCGCTCCCAGCACGAATTCCTGCCAATAACAGGAGTTGTTTACCGATAACGATTCGATGACCTCTGCGTGGGTCCCCGGCTCCGGCGCCTCAAAAGCATATTGAAAAACCTTGTCCGCCGGAAGCGACTTCAGGCCGAGCGTCTCTTCCACCCCCCTCACGCCTTCGAGGGCCTCCGCTGCGGTCAAGTTTCCGTGCACCACCACCTCCAGGTTCCCGCGATGGAAAAGCTTTTGGGCATAGCGCTGCACTGCCTTCAGGGTCACCCCCTCCGCCAACGGCAATTTCTCTGCCGGGCGGAAATGCCGGTTGTAGGCAACCTCCCGCTGCAGATCCCGCGCCTGTGTGTAAGCCTGTTCCAGCGAGAAATTGCGCAAGCCCCGCAGGTAACGCTCCTTGATCGCTTCAAACTGCACTGGGGGAAGCTCTACCGTCCGGAGCTCACCAGAAACAGTGTCGAGCAACCGTTCCGCAGATCCGCTGTAGCCGGATACCGTGACCCGTAATCCCTCAAGGCTTCCGGAGATTGATGCCGAGGCTCCGCCCACCGCCGCCGTATAAATTTCTTCATTGGTCCGTTCTCGGATGATGTCGAGGTAGAGGTCTAGAAGTACGGCCTCCTCCGCCTCATCCACCAGGTCGTTGGCCGGTCGCATCCGGAAAAGGTAGACATTCCGGGGACGCTCAAAGGTCGTATCCTGGAGGTAATACGCAGTCAGCCCCGGTTCCTCGAGAAGGAGAACCGGTTGCCTATCGAGCAGGTCGAGCCGCTCCGGGACGTAGGGATTGGGTTTGGGCAGGTGCAGCTCCGGGATCGGATCCGGATCCTGCAGGGCCGCGAATACCTCGCCCCTCATCCGCTCGAACCCGTAGGCCGATTGGTAGATCGGTTCGATCCGGTCCGCTTCAACATCGCGCGACACCAGCAGGGTCAAGGCGTTTTCAGGCCGCATCGTCTCAAGGATGGAAAAATAAGTTTCCGGGTCAGGATCCACGAACAGATACGGAATCCGTTCCGCCTGATCCAGCGGGTATTGCAGGGCCGCGTTCGCAAGGGCCCGCGTGCGTCCGATCCCTTCCCCTTTGTCCGCATACAATTCGTCAAGCCTCGCCATCGTCGCCAGTTCCTCGAAAACGTAGTCGGGATACGGCTCCCCCCGGAGCAGCTCGACAAAGGCGAAAAACGATTCCAGGACCTCCAGGTAGCGTTCCTGCCCCTCCAAAGTCAGCCCGATCGTCACCAGGATCTGGCTGTAGTCCGCGGTGTTCTCCCAGAAGCCGGAACTTAATGTCGTCGCCCAACCTTTCGCTTTCAGGTAGGAAAGCAAGCTCCCCTCCCCTTCGAAACCGATCAGGTGGCCGAGAATCCGCTGGCTTTTCCCCGGCCATGCCCCGCGGGTTGCTTCCACACCAAAGACGATTTGCAGTTCACGAATGTCCTGCAGCGGCTGCACCCGGATCAGGCGGAGCGCCTCCTCCGGCAGGATCAAGTCGTCCGGGTAGGCCAACCGACTCCGCCCGTTCGTCGGAATCGCCGAAAAATATTCCCGCGCCCGGGCCTCCAGCTCATCCAGGCTAGCCGGTCCGGAAAGCGCCAGCGCCATTTGGCTCGCCGTATAATTTTCCTCGTAGAAGGAGATGAATTCCTCGCGCTGGATCCCTTTCAGCGTCGCCATGTTCCCGGAACTGAACTGGGTCTCCGGGTGTTCCGGGTTGTAAAATAAACCCAGGATTTCGTAGATCCGCCGGAAGTCGTTCTCCATGTTCCGCTCAAACTCGGAATCCACCGCATTCATCTCCCGCTCGGTGAACTCATCTTTAAACAGCGGGGCGATGAAGAACTGCGAAAAACGGTCCAGCGCTCCGTCGAATGCGTGGTTTGCGATCTCGAAATGGTAATTGGTGTGGTCCCCCGCCGTGTAGGCGTTTGTTCTGCCTCCATTGGCCCGAATATAATTCCCGTATTCGCCCTCAGCCGGGAATTTTTCTGTCCCCAAAAAGAGCATGTGCTCCAAAAAGTGCGCCAGCCCCGGCCGCTCACGCGGGTCCTTCAACGAGCCTACGTCCACCGAAATCGCGGCCGCTGATACGTTGAGGTCCGGGTCCGATAACAGGAGGACCCGAAGCCCGTTATCCAGAACCAGCTTTCGGTATTCGGACCGGTCGGTGCTCGCCTTGTCCGGAAGGTCGTCGAGGCCTCCGAAAAGGCTGCCGAAAGCGGCCGCCCAGAAGAGCAGAAGAGTCGGAACGGGAGATTGAAAGATGCGTATCATTCCGTCGTGAGAGTCGGTCCGCCCCGTAAAGGTTCCCCTGGCACCGGCATTTTCCGGAGCGTGCGAGGCTGACCGCGCCCGATCTTCACTAGTCAAAGAGGAGATACCATTTGCCGTCTACCTTCCTCAGCTTCATCTCGTCGCTCTCCTCCTCACCATTGTTATAGGCGACCTTAAATTGGACCGTGGCCGTGTCCCCTTCCACGTTTTCTTCCAGGACCTGAAAGGATTTTAGGCCTTCATTTTTTTCCACCTCCGTGATGCCGGCGTTGATGATGAAGGACAACTTGCTGCGCATTGTCTCGTCCTCCGTCAGCTCGGGGGCGAATTGCGCCATCGCTTTTTCTGAATCACCGGCATCCATCGCTTCGAAGAAGGCGCGGGCCGCCGTGGAGGGTTTGCTCCCCGCGCAACCGCTGAGCAAGGCTGCCAAAAGGGAGAGAAGAAGGAGGGGGGTCAGGTGTTTCATGGCTCGGGAAGGTCCAGGACGGTATCGAATTGAGGGTGGTTGGAAAAAATCGACGGCATCAGGATCGGGTTCTCCAGAAGTGGAATGCGCTCCTGCCAGTCGATGCCTTCTAACAGGTCCACGCCGACGGCACAGTAGGCACGCCAGATAAGTTCACTACAATAAATGCGGTCCTCCGAATCGAGATCAAAATTCCCGTCGAAAGGAAGGCCTTGCCCACCCATTTCAAGCGCTGCCAGGGACGCCGCATTTCTCATCTGGGGCAATCCCTCCCCAAGCCGCCGCACCCGGACCGCGCGCAGGTGAGGGCTCTTTAGGAAATCCTCCAGCGTCTCAACCGCAACGCCTTCCGTTTCCGCTTCGGGGCTCGCATGCACCACCCATAAACCGTCGTTCTGTTCAACGAGGATTCCGATGTGCGTAAACGCCTCCCTCCGCCGCAACGTCTGGACGGCACGGCTCCTCCAATGTCGGCCTCGAATCAGGATCAGGTCGCCCCCCGTCGCCCCCTCGAACTGCTCTGGATAAAAAATCGGCATTGGCTGCCGACTCGTCTCCACCGCGCTCGGTGGATGGCGCAAGCCCGGCCAGAGACAGCAGACCGCCGCCACTCCCATCACCAGGGATTTCCAGCTGGGTTTCACTTTTTCAGGCTTTCAGAGAATTCCCTCCCCGGAAACTCAAATTTCCGCCCGGTAAAGAAAACTCGCCCCCATGCAGAGACTCCGATACTCCACCTTTCGAAACGGATGCGCCTCCTCCAACAGAGCGATGAAGGCTTCGCGCGAAGGGAAGGCGCGTGAGGAATCCCGCAGATACTCGTAAGGCTTTCGCCGCCCCGTCATCAGGCTGCCCAAAAACGGTACTCCATACTCCGAAAAACACCAGTGCAGTCGCCCCGCCCAACCTTTCTCATTGCTCCCTGTTTCCAGCACCATCACCCGTCCACCCGGCTTGCATACCCGCGCCATCTCCGAAAGGGCCCGTCGTGGATCTTCCACGTTTCGGATCCCGTAAGCGATGCTGACAATGTCGAAGCTCTCCTCCGCATACGGGAGCGCGAGCACGTCCGCCGTTTCAAAGTGGACCTCCAGCCCTCGCAACGCCCCTTTTTTCGGCGCATATTCCAGCATTGCTTCGCAAAAGTCCGTTCCCACCACGCGTCCCTCCGGTCCCACCACGCTCTTGAAGGCGAAGGCGAGATCTCCCGTTCCCGTCGCGCAATCCAGGACCGCCTCCCCGCCGCCCGCTCCGCTCCAACGAACCAATTCCCGGCGCCACCCCCTCACCAGCCCGAACGTCATCCAGGTGTTGGCCCGGTCGTACCCGTGCGCCACGTCACTGAAAATCTCTTTTACTTTTTCTGCGGCCGGTCCGCTCCGGTCCGCCGACGACTCTGCGCTCATGGATCCAATGTTGCCTCGATAATGCCCGCCTCGCAACCGCTGCGGGAGATTTCTTCCCGCCGGTTCAGCCGCGCGCTAATCCTCCGCCCCCTCCGGGGATTCCAGCTCCCGCAGGATTGCGACCAGAACCTGCGCCGCGTTTAGCGAGGCCACCCGGTCATAAATATTTTCTTCATTTCTTCCCGCTTGCCCGCCCGCAAGATCGCTCACGCCCCGCACGATCACCCAGGGCACTTCGTTCACGAAACAGACCTGACCCACCGCCGCCGATTCCATCTCCGTGACCTCCGCTTTCCAAACCGTCCGCAGCCATTCGCGGTAAAAAAGGTTGTCCACGAAAACCGAACCGGTTACGCCATTGCCGCCAACCCGAACGATTGCGTTTCGGCCCTCCGAAACCGGCAGCCCCGGAAGTTCCGCAACCGCCCGTCGTGCCGCTTCCACAATCGCCGGCGTCGCTTCGAAATAGGACACTTCCCGGGGCCGCTCCCAGCCCTCCTTGATCACCAGCACCTCGTCTGGGTAGATTACCCCAAAGTTGTCATAATCGGGAACATGCGGGTCATCCGGTCGGTTTTCCGGGTAGAATCGCGCACGCGATGCAAAATAATCGGCGACAATATGCTCACCCTCTCGCTCCGGATCCAGATTGAAGTAGGCGGACTCATCATGGTAATACCAGCGCTCCGGCACGATCACATCCCCAACCTGTAACTCCGGGTTCACCGCTCCCGCGATCCCTGAATAGAGGACCCGCTTCAGGGGAAATTGATCGATCGCCATCTGCATCGTCATCGCCGCGTTCGCTATGCTCATCCCAGTGACAAAAATAACCACCGGTTCCTCACCCAGCCGCCCTTTCCGGTAGGTCACCCCCTTGTGCACCACCGTTTCCGTTAACTCAAATTCCGGAAATGCCTCCAAATACCCCAACAATTCTTCGATTTCGGGGTCATAAGCCGTGACCAGTGCCGTATAGGCCCCACCCTCCACCGCCTTTGTCAGAGGGGCGAAGAAACAAAGAAAAAAGACCGTTCCAATTAAAAAAGACCCGATTTTCATAGCGTCTTTTTAGCACAATCCATACCGGCCTGATCCCGCAACCTTCTTTCCACCCGCAAATCTAAAAGATTGATCCACCTCACTGATTGAAGGTAAATTGAAC